>CAYGSZ010000433.1:0-2230 GCA_964352705.1 uncultured Rhodobacterales bacterium | reverse complement strand
TGGGCATCGGTTTCATAAGAGCGCCCAAAAACCATCAGGCTGTGACGCCCTTCCTGATCAATGGGGAAGGTATAGTTGCCGTAGATTTCACGGGTTTTAAACGAGCCGGCGTAGGCGCCAAACTGGCCTTTGTTGGTTCCATCGGGTTCCTTGTAGCGCACGTTGACCACGCCAAGGCCACCGTTGCCGCCGTAATACAGGCTTTGCCCGCCGCGAAAAATTTCAACGCTTTCAATCATGCGTGGATCAATCACGGTCGCGCCCCAGATGGTTTCAAGCGGGGTGCCGCGGTCAAAGGTAGGAACGCCATCGAGCAGCAACAAGGTATCGCGGTCGGTGCCGCCATCGATGCGGATGGTGAATTCCCCTTCATCGGGCGAATACCCAATGTTAGCTCCGCGAATAAGCCCGGAGGCCAGCTCGCCAAAGTTGGTGAACCCACCGGTTTCAATTTCAAAGGCGTTGATAACCTGGACCTGGGTGCCGAACTTGGCAAAATCGACTGCAATTTCTGAAATTTGATCGGTCACCACCTGACCTTCAACGATAATCTCTTCAACTTTTATGTCAGGCGTCTGTTGTGCGACAGCCAAGGTTGGCAGCGCAACCGACACCATTAACGCTTTGAGAAATTGGGCGTGTCGCCGTGTGATGAATTGGGCGTGCCGCCGGGTTGTGTGTCTGGTTGTGTGTGCTGTGGTCCGTTCCATAAATCCCTCCAAAAATGATCCCAAACACCCGCTGCTCGCCCGGAAAGCAGTTGGTATCGTTAACTCAATCGATGACTTGGCCCCTTAAGCCGTCAGGAGGGGAACTTAGTTGCCAAGTGCGACAGGGGGATGAAGGTACGCGGATATAATTTTGAATTAAAAGGGACGGTCAGATCATTTATCTGACATGGAATCATCGCACGATGTGTTGCGTAAATATGAATCCAAGTGGAAAATTATTAGCGCGGCTGGATTTTTAACAAGCGTCAGAAAAAAGCTGTAAAATTGTCATGTGAAGGATTTTCGCAACAGGGATGAGAAAAATATTACGGATAGAAGGCGCGGATAGAAGACAGGGTCTTCAGTTTGCTTGAGCCGACTTACCTCAGCAGACCCGTTGATCGCTTGAGATAGGCCAACAGGTCATCAAGGCGCTCCTCGCGCCAACCACTGTGCCCCAGCTTGCGTGAGCCTGGAATAAACGTCAGCGGATCAGACAACCAGGCCTTCAGAGCCTCATCCGTCCAGATGACGCCGGACTCGCGCAAAGCCATCGAGTACGGAAAATCTTGCACCGTGCCCGCTTGCCGCCCAAACACCCCGCGTAAAGGAGGACCAGCTTGACGCTCTTCCCGATACAAAGAATGACACGCCGCACATTCGCGATACAGCAATGCCCCGCGTTCGGGGTCGCCGTCCGCGTATGAAACTGAAGGCGCGAACGCGAACAGGACCGTGAGAGCTAATGCTGCCCTCACCACGGCTTAATGGCACCCATCCAGGCGGCAATCAGGGCCATGAAAACGATGGCGTAACTGCCCCATTTCACATGGGCGGCCGAGAGCACCTCGGCCTCTACTGCACCATCCGAGGCTTGGTAAAACCGCAAAGGCCGAGTCTGCCAGCGCAAAACACCGCTGACCATGAGAATCAGCCCGAACAACACCACCTTGGCCGCGAGCCAGTTGGTTTGGATCATGCCCGTACCCATTAAACCAATAACACCATCGTAAACATGACCAAGGCCTATTAAAATCCGCAGCACGATTTCAGTGGCGTAAGTGCGGCGGGCAAAGGCTGCACTTCCAGACCCCTCTGCAACGAGGACGATCAACAGCCAGACCAAGGCCACGATCCATGTGGCCGTTAACCATGTGGGCGACATCAACGTGTAAACGCCCATGTCGATGGCAATAGAAACGCCGAAGGGTAAAAACGTGACCAGCAACAAACCACTTAGGGCATAGGTCCAACGCCGCATTTGGACAACAACGGTGTGAACCGCCGGTGACAGGCCAGCCCGCTGCGTGAGCCGGACAGCATAGAGCACAGGCACCTCAAGACCGACGATGAGGGCAAACGCCACAATATGCAGGTAGTGGATAACGTCTATTGCAGTCATGATATAGCCAGCCCCATTTTACGTGTTCACCCGTTCCCTTGTACGTGTTCACCCGTTCCCTTGTACGTGTTCACCCGTTCCCTAAACCCTTAGAGGGGATAATCCTTTTCCGGATCAA
>CAYGSZ010000432.1:0-2232 GCA_964352705.1 uncultured Rhodobacterales bacterium | reverse complement strand
AAATGGGGACCAAGATCCCTTCAAATGTCATCCGGCGTTATCCCTGGTTCGCTCACTACGGAGAGAAATTTTAAGTGATACTCTCTATCACAATGAAGCAGGAGCGCTTAGAGACAACATTTTTTAGAGACAATATTTTATAGTGGCTAGGACAAACCTTACATCTAGGACGGCACATCGAACCCGGCATCGCGGATCGCGTTTTCAATTTCGCCCTGAATAATAACAGACGAATCAAACGCCACTTCCACATGAGCGCCCTGGAGTGACGCTGTTGCAGAGGAAACACCGGCGCGTGCGGTCAAGGCTTTTTCAACACTGGACGTACACCCGCCGCAGGTCATGCCCTCAACCGGGATCAGAATTTTTTCCATGAGAGTATGTCTCCTTCAAAGCTGAGTAAAAACTAACTTAGGTCTGGCCGCCATCTGCGCAAGAGTAATGCATTGCTCACCACACTGACGCTGGACGCCGCCATGGCCGCGCCGGCAATAGCCGGGCTGAGGTAGCCAAGTGCTGCCAGGGGAATCCCGACCACGTTGTAGGCGAACGCCCAAAACAAGTTCTGTTGAATCTTGCGCCATGTGGCACGACTGATGCTTAACGCGCCCGCCACCAAGCGGGGATCAGGGCGCATCAAGGTAATGGCCGCCGTTTCCATAGCCACATCCGTTCCCGTTCCCATGGCAATCCCGACATCAGCGGACGCCAGAGCCGGGGCATCGTTGATGCCATCACCCACCATGGCGACCACGCGTTGATCAGCTCGGAGCTCTTTGATCGCTGCTGCTTTGTCTTCCGGTCGAACACCTCCACGCGCATGGTCGATGCCAAGATGCCCCGCCACAGCAGTAGCGACAGCCGATGCATCACCGGAGAGTAAATGTGTTTCAACGCCCAGCAATTTCAATTGAGCGACAGCGTTTGATGAGACGTCGCGTATGGGATCGGCTAGAGCAAAACCTGCCGCCAGTTGGCCATCAACCGACATAGTGATCGCTGTATAAGCTTGCGCTTCCCAATCGGCGAGACGTGACCGCGCTGGATCAATGTCAACACCCGCCTGTTCGAGAAAAACAATGTTACCGAGCAGAATAGAATACCCTTTGACTACGCCCTTAACGCCTTGACCCGTTGTGCTTTGAAAACCTGTTACGTCATAGGTGGTTATATTTTTTTCTTGGGCATAGTTTACAAACGCTTCGGCCAGCGGATGCTCACTCCCACTTTGAAGAGAAGCGGCAAGAACGATGACATCTAAGTCGCCGCGTAAATGATTGGGGTCGCCAGAGGTGAAATCAACCCAATCAACAATCGCCGGATGACCCACTGTTAATGTTCCTGTTTTATCGAAGATGACGGTGTCGACTTTATGCGCGCGCTCTAAAGCCTCAACATCTTTGATCAGAATTCCTGCGCGTGCAGCGGCACCTGTTCCGGTCACGATGGCGGTGGGTGTGGCCAGACCGAGAGCACAGGGGCAGGCGATCACCAAAACAGAAACGGCGGTTATCAGCGCGTGTTCAAAAGTACCGCCGCTAATCAACCAGGCGGCAAACGTTATGAGTGCAATGCCGATGACCACAGGTACAAAGACCGCCGCAACTTTGTCGACCAAACGCTGCACGGGCGCTTTGCCACTCTGGGCGTTTTCAACCAGATGGATAATACGAGACAACGTGGAGTCCGCGCCAACACGGGTGACTTGAATGGTGAGAAGGCCGGTGCCGTTGATCGCGCCACCGGTCACGGCATCATCAATGGTTTTTTCGATAGGTAAACTTTCGCCGGTCAACAACGACTCATCCACCGCAGAGGCGCCGTCGATAACTTTGCCATCGACCGGAATTTTTTCACCGGGACGGACGAGGACAAGATCACCCGTGCGCACCTGATCAATCGCAATCTCAATAACCGCGCCATCGCGTTTTACCCGTGCAACATCGGGGCGGAGTTGCATCAGCGATTTGATAGCCGCGGTCGTGCCGCGTTTGGCCCGCGTTTCGAGGACCTTGCCCAGCAACACCAATGTGATGATCACGGCCGCCGCTTCAAAGTATAGCTGACCCTGTGCCGCAGCCCCAAGCGTCAGAAGTATATAAAAGCTATAGCCAAAGGCAGCAGTGGTGCCCATCACCACCAAGACATCCATGTTACTGGACCCTGAGCGGAGCACGGTCCACGCCCCGCGATAGAAGCGGGCTCCCGCAATGACTTGCACCGGCAAGGCCA
>CAYGSZ010000431.1:0-2233 GCA_964352705.1 uncultured Rhodobacterales bacterium | reverse complement strand
CACCGTTATTGCCACCGTCTTTGCAGCTTTTGCCGCAACAGTCCCAGCGCAGGCCCAGGTTCGGATTCACTGCGATGGGGAGACAGAAAATCTCAACACCTATCTGCAAATCCACAAAGTCCTGTTCATGGATCGCGATACCTCTCGTGTGCGCGAGTTCTATGCAGACAACATCATTTCCCACAACAACGATGCCGGTGGCCCAGGGACTCTGGTGCCGATCGAGAGCATGGTCGGAATGTGGGAAGCCTCTAAAAAGAACAATCCAGAGCGCGTACTCGAAGATGAATTGATCCTGTGTACCGATGACTTTGTGACCGTGCGGACCATCGTCAAAAGCAGTTTCAATACGCCCATCGCAGGCATTGCGCCGACCGGCCAGCCCTATGAAATCACCGCCATTGATATCTACCGTTTTGAAAACGGCAAGGTTGTTGAGCGCTGGGGCAATGCCGACGTGGCGTTCATCTATCAGCAGCTTGGAATGAAGCTTGTTGCAGGCGACAAATAGAACCGCAGCTTTTTACTAGACGGCTGCTTAAACAGCCTTCTTTTTGCTGAGGCGCGTCACATGCCCCATCTTGCGGCCAGGGCGCGCCTCAGTTTTTCCGTACACATAGACCTGACACGCCGGGTCGGCGTAGTACCTGTCCAGGTCGTTGATGTCATCGCCCAGCAGGTTGGTCATCACCGCGTTTGAGTGGCGTTCGGTATCCCCCAGCGGCAGGCCACAAATCGCCCGAATGAGCTGGCTAAATTGATCGGTCGGGCAGGCATCCAACGTCCAGTGACCCGAGTTGTGCGGGCGCGGGGCCATCTCATTGACCAGCACACCGCCGTAAGATGTGACGAACATTTCAACCGCCACAATGCCAACCAGATCCAGCGCTTCCGCCGCCCGGGCTGCGATGCTCAAGGCGGTTTTAACTGTCGCTGAGGACAAGTGCGCGGGGGCCGTTGTGGTGTGCAGCACGTGATTTTGATGCACGTTCTCAACCGGCTCAAAGCACTCGACGATGCCATCTGCGCCGCGTGCTGCGATGACCGAGATTTCTTTGGTGAACTTCACAAAGCCTTCCAGGATGGCAAACGGCTCGGGGCCGCGCACACCGGTTTGGTTTGCGGTTAAGGTCGCCCAAGCGGCTTCCGCTTCGCTCTTGTCGTTGATCCGCACCTGGCCTTTGCCGTCATAGCCGAGGCGCGTGGTTTTCAGGATCGCCGGGGTATCAATGCTCTTGAGCGCAGTTTGCAGGTCCGCCAGGCTGTGGATCGGCTTCCAGGG
This sequence comes from uncultured Rhodobacterales bacterium, assembly GCA_964352705.1. Classification (GTDB taxonomy): domain Bacteria; phylum Pseudomonadota; class Alphaproteobacteria; order Rhodospirillales; family Rhodospirillaceae; genus WLXB01. Next base: position 951 of record CAYGSZ010000431.1, on the reverse strand, counting down.
TGCCGTAGCAGCCCCGATATCGGTGAAGAAGGTCTTTTCCTTGGCGCGGTCTTGCGCGATCTCCAGAGCCTTCCATGAGGGCCGCACCACGCCTTTTTCGGCCAAGCGCAGGGCAGTCTCAGCGGGTACGTTTTCAAACTCGAAGGTGGCCACGTCCACCTGATCTGTGAAGGCCTCCAGGGCGGCTGTGTCGTCGTAGGCTGCGCAGGTGTGATGCCGGGCCACAAACGAGGCCGGGCAGTTCGGCTCAGGGCAATAAATGTGGGTGTGATAGCCCATGCGCCCGGCGGCCAGGGCCAGCAGTCGGCCGAGTTGGCCACCACCAAGAATCCCTATCGTGCCGCCTGGGTATACGCGATCAGCCATGATTCACTGTGCCGGGGTTAGGCTTGAGAGGAGGGGGCGTCAGCCACCGCATCTGTTTGAGCCTTGCGCCAGGCATCCAATCGCTCGGCAAGGCGGTCATCCGACAGCGCTAGAATAGCGGCCGAGAGCAGCGCTGCGTTTTTTGCCCCAGGCACACCAATCGCCAATGTACCGACCGGAATCCCACCCGGCATCTGCGCGATAGACAGAAGACTATCCATGCCGCTGAGGGCCTTGCTTTCGACCGGTACGCCCAGCACGGGCAGCGGGGTCATGGCCGCAGTCATGCCGGGCAGATGTGCCGCGCCGCCAGCGCCGGCAATGATCACTTTGAGGCCACGGTCACGGGCCGTTTTTGCATACTCAGTCAGCCGGTCCGGCGTACGGTGCGCCGAAACGATGCGTTTTTCATAGGGAATGTCGAGTTTATCCAGGATATCTGCGGCATGGCTCATGGTCGACCAGTCAGACTGGCTTCCCATTATAATCCCAACAACAGCTGTGCTCATCTCGCGCAGGCTCCTGGCCCGAAAAAGGGGCGCACTGTACCCAGGGGGCCTGCGGTTCGCAAGCTGAAGTGCTATA
>CAYGSZ010000430.1:0-2253 GCA_964352705.1 uncultured Rhodobacterales bacterium | reverse complement strand
CGGGGCGTTGACGTCTCAGATTGGGCTTTAAAGCCTAGAAGTTGTAGGCCGCGCGTACCCCGAACTGACGCTTCTTAGGTGCGGTCAGCGCGATGCCGTTCGAATTGCCAAATTCGAACGGGAACAAGCCCCCTTGATCAGACGAAAAGTCGGTCCAACGGTTGCCGGCGAGGTACTGGTCATCATCAAACAGGTTGGTGACGAAGGCTTCCAGACGCAGGTTCTCGTCGGTCACACCAACACGCAGGTTAAACAACCACTGAGATCCGATGAAAGAGAAATTTTTCTCGTCGGTGAAACGCTTGCCGGTGTAGGCCCCGTCAAAGCGGATGAAGTAATCCCAGTTGTTGGTCAGGCTGTCCGTCCATGTTGTGGCAAACGATCCACTCCATTTCGGGAACTGCACCGGGGTGTTGCCATCACAACGTACAACGTTGTCAGGGTCAGCCGGCGCAAACTTGTCGGCAAAGCCACATTCGAAATTCTGGAACTCGGCGTCGGCATAGTTCAATCCAACGTTCAAGGTCAGGTTTTCAGTTAATGCGGCAGCGCCTTCAAACTCGGCACCCAGAATGTCGGTGGAGAACCCGCCGACTACAATGTTGGCGATGCCTTGTGAGCCATCCGGGCGGTCAAACGCCGCTGCGGTGCGGGTTTTCTGGTTGCTCCATTCCATGAAGTACCCGACCAGCGAGTAGTTGATCCGGTTGTCCAGGAGCTGCTGCTTCCAACCCAATTCGTAGTTTTGCAGTTTTTCTTCATCCACGAAGAGTCCGGCATCAGGCAGTGCTGCCCGCAACAAGGCAATGTCGGCTTCCGGACGTGTGATCAGATCGAGGTTGAAGAAACCTGGGTTGTTGCCTTCAGAGTATGTTGCCCAGACGTTGGTTTCGTCGGTGGGTTGATACTGCAGGGTCACACGTGGCAGGAAGCTCTTGAACTCCTCTCCGAGTTCCAGGCCAAGGCCGCTACCGCCGCCTGTAACAAAGGGCTCAATGAAGGCGAAGGAGGTTTGGATCGAAGATGTCTCGGCCCGGATTTTATCCTTCTGCCAGCGCCATTCGAAGTCGATGCCCAGTTGATCGGTAATGTCATAACCGACACTGCCGAAAACCCCGAAGGTTTTACCGCTGTTGATTGGTGGCGGGTCAAGTGGCGGGAAGCCGCAAGGGCAGAACCCATCCGGGGTGCGTCCAAAAAAGCTGTCGAGATCAAACCCAGCCAGTGGTCCTGTGGCAGGAATGGTCAGGCCACCATCGCCACCGACGATAACTTCACCGCCCGAGAATTGGCTGGAGAAGGTTGCGTCGAACAGGCTGACGCCCAGCAACCAGGTCAAGGCGTTGTCTTGACCAGAAGCCAAGCGCGCTTCGTATTGCTTGGTTTCGATGATTTGCGGGTCACGGGACAGCCAGTTGTCGACAGGAGAAATGTCGAAGTCACGAATACTAGACACTTGCTCTTTGCCGTAGCCCGCCAGTACCGTGAAGGTTGACCCTTCCAACATGCCACCGGCATTGAGGTCGTAATCAATGTTCAAAGAGGCCCGGCGCTGTTTGCGCTTGATGCCAACTTTGTCAATGAATAATGCCCCGTCAGGCTGAGGAACGATTTCGTTCCAGAAGGTGATAAATTCAGGCTGCACCGTTGTGTTGGAATCGACGAAGCTGTCCAATCCGGTTGGGATTTCACCACAGATGAAGTCGGTCAGCGGATTCACGCCGTCATTGCGGCGTGTGGTCAGCGGGCTTGTTGTGCCGCTGGAGAAGCAGTTTGTGACGGCAGCGGTGTTATTGCCGCGCAAACCCTGTGGTCCGACGACGAACAGGCCAGACGGTGCACCATCGTTGTCTTTGGCATAAATGGCGTTGAGTTTGATGCTCAGACTTTCAGTCGGCGTGGCATACAGTGTTGCGCTCAGCGTATCTGTGCGTTCCTTGCCCAAATCACCGCCGTCGCCGGCCGTGTACTGACCATCAGTGCCGTAACCTTGAACGAACACACGATACGCGAGTTTGTCTTCAACAAGCGGACCTTCATGTGAGAACGAAGAATCGTAAGTGCCATCTTCCGCAAATTTTGCGGTGATGCGGCCTGAGTACTCAGTCGTGCTTGGCGTTTTGGTGATCATGTTCACCGCACCGGCAAAGGTCGACCGCCCAAGCCATGCAGAGGATGGGCCTTTGACGATTTCAATCCGCTCGAAGTTTTCAGTTCCAAAACTGGACACACCGGATGAGACATAAATGCCAT
>CAYGSZ010000429.1:0-2262 GCA_964352705.1 uncultured Rhodobacterales bacterium | reverse complement strand
CCTATGCCATTAAGCCCACCGGTTTCCCGGAAAGACGCCACCAGTCTCGGACAGGTTACGAAACCCTAGGGCCTCGCCTTCCAGTCCCCTCAAAACTTGAGGAGACCAAAAGCCTTCAACTGTTAGACTGCGTTTGCTTCACTAACAGTAACTTTGACACCCGGCCCCATCGTGGAACTGAGTGAAATCTTCTTTAAGTAAACGCCTTTAGCACCTGTCGGCTTAGCTTTCATAATAGCTTTCAGAAAGGCCTGGACGTTCTCGTTTAACTGCTGCTCAGAGAAGCTTGCTTTGCCAACTCCAGCATGGACCAAGCCAGCCTTCTCAACTCTGAACTGAACTTCGCCAGCTTTAGCATTTTTGACAGCTGTCGCGACGTCAGGCGTCACTGTTCCAAGCTTTGGGTTTGGCATTAACCCGCGCGGACCAAGTACCTTACCAAGCTTGCCGACAACACCCATCATATCCGGCGTTGCAATAACGCGATCAAAGCCTGTTTCTCCGGCTTGGATTTTCTCAGCTAAATCATCCCCACCAACAAAATCCGCGCCAGCAGCTTTGGCCGCTTCAGCTTTATCACCTTTTGCGAATACAGCGACACGCATGGTCTTGCCTGTACCATGCGGTAAAGCGACGACGCCTCTGACATTTTGGTCAGCGTGGCGAGGATCGACCCCGAGGTTCAGAGCCAATTCAATGGTTTCATCAAACTTTGCCGTTGCCCGAACTTTAATCATCTTAACGGCTTCATCAACCGAGTAAAAAGCATCGCGATCAATGGCTTCGTAGCTCGACGTCAGGCGTTTTCCCTTCTTTGCCATAATCTTTAACCTACCACTTCTAAGCCAATGGAACGTGCCGAGCCCTCAACTTGACGCATTGCGGCTTCAATAGTGCCGCAGTTCAAATCAGGCATTTTTTGTTCAGCAATCTCGCGTATTTGAGCCCTTGTCACAGAACCGGAGACATCACGACCAGGTGTTGAACCGCCTTTTTTCTTCTTGGATGCTTTGATCAAGAAGTAACTTGTAGGAGGGGTCTTCGTTTGAAATGTAAAAGAACGATCAGCATAAACCGTAATCACCGTTGGAACCGGCACCCCTTGTTCCATTTGCTGCGTTGACGCATTAAACGCCTTGCAGAATTCCATAATATTGACACCACGTTGACCAAGCGCAGGACCGACCGGTGGGGACGGATTGGCTTGGCCAGCCGCAATCTGCAACTTAATATAGCCGGTTATCTTCTTCGCCATGTGTTCACCTCAGCAATTGCGCCAAATCACCCTTCAGCACGCCGGGTCCGTGGTACGGTTCTCCGAGGCCTTTCGGAGACGACCTCCCACAGAATTCCTATAGTTTTTCGACCTGACTGTATTCCAGTTCGACAGGTGTCGAACGACCAAAAATGGACACTGAAACCTTCAATCTGGCCTTCTCTTCATCAATATCTTCAACAAATCCGTTAAACGACGAGAACGGACCGTCGCTCACACGAACTTGCTCACCAACCTCAAACACCACCGACGGTTTCGGTCGCTCAATCCCTTCCTGAACCTGGCGCATAATTTGCTCAGCTTCAGATTGGGAGATCGGTGATGGCTTACCCTGGCCACCTAGAAAACCTGTAACTTTCGGCGTGTTTTGGACCAAATGCCAACTTTCGTTAGTTAGGTCCATTTTAATCAACACGTAGCCTGGAAAGAACTTGCGCTCAGCGTTGACCTTGGCACCGCGACGCATTTCTACAACTTCTTCAATCGGCACAAGCACTTCTTCGATCTTGTCAGCCATATTTTGTTGCACAGCTTGCTCTCGGATCGATTGAGCCACTTTGCTCTCGAATCCGGAATAAACGTGCAACACATACCACTTAGCAGACATTCTATCGGCCCCTTACCCAAACAACCATGAGACGCCGAGGCTGAGAATTTTGTCTACCACCAAGAAAAAAACCGCAAAAATACTGCAGAATATAAAAACCAGGAGCACCGACACGGATGCTTCTCTGCGGCTCGGCCATGTCACTTTAGACATTTCCTGCCTAACCTGCCGAACAAACTGACCTGGTGTGGTTCTTGCCATTTTCTCTTTTTCGTCCGACCTAAATAACCCAACGTCTCAGGCAGTTTTGCCTTTTGTTTTCAACACCTAAGACGGAATGAACGACTGTCAAAAAGAAATTCAAATTAAAGCCCAGGCAGGCATTTATAGGGTGGCAGGGGTGATAGGACTCGAACCTACAGCCCCCGGTTTTGGAGAC
>CAYGSZ010000428.1:0-2263 GCA_964352705.1 uncultured Rhodobacterales bacterium | reverse complement strand
TTCAAAGGATAGGATACATTAGTCAGGCTTTTATAATAACAGCTTGATTTGTTTCAGTGCGCTCAATTGAGATATTTCGGGGTTTACAGTATTCTTCAATCGCCTTCACTTGGCCCGGCCAATTGTAATCATCACAGATTATTCTTCCTCCGCTTACTAAACGCGGATAGAAAAATTCTATCGCATCTTTAGAGGGTTGGTGGAGATCAACATCAATGTGCACGAATCGAAATTGTTTATCTGCAACTTCTACAAATCTGTCAGGTATCCACCCCTTAAAGAACGTGGCATTTGGAAATGACGACAGGTTATCCTTTACCGTTTCCAGGTTAACGGAAAATTTACCCGCCTTTGCATTTAGATTTTTTTTACTCGACTTCAAATCATGAATGCTAGGTTCAGAAAGTCCTTCAAAGGAGTCGAAACCATAAAAATCTTCACCTAAGTAGCTTGGATACCGTCTCTGAGCAGTCTTGCAAAGTATGTAACTAGACAAGCCCTTAAATGTTCCGCATTCAGCAATACTGCCGCTTAGGTCTCTCGTGTCATCTAGTTGACTAGCAAGATTAATAAACCTTGGTCGTCGCATTTCAGTTGGCCTAGTTCGCGTAACAATCAAACCCTCATTGTAGAATTGATGGAATTGTCGCTCTTTCTCTGTAAGCGTTCCAAGATAACCAAATAAATTTTCAAATTCTTGTTCTGATTTCTGAGTATTACCTTGTTCAAATATAAGGTAGGCTAATAGTTCACGAGCAAATACATCTTCGGGTCTTTTATCTAAATAGGCAGATAGAGGTTTTGTACATTGAGCCACTTGAGAGGGGTTGTTGAGGATTTTCCAAATTAGCCTCAGCATATCTTCATTATTTTGGAAATTCCGAACTAAGTCTAAAACCGTTCTTTCTAAGTATGGGCTATCTAGTATTTTCCGAAGCGCGAAAACTACACGGGCAACAACCTCGTCACGGTCTGCACCAGAAGTTAGCTTGAGCAATTCGGCTAAAATTTCGGCAGACTCTTGATAGCTATCCATTCTCAAATACACACCTGACATATCTAATTTCGTTTTTGTGTGATTTGGATTTCTGTCTAGGCCACTTTTAAATGCCGTTATTGCCTCGTCATGTCGGCCCTGTAACGCGTAAGCATTACCAAGATAGTTCCATGCTTCTGCACGCTTGCGAAATGAAACTACAAGCTTTTCAAAGATATCAGTTGCTTCAGAAATCTTATTAGACTGGAGTAACTCAATAGCTAATTGGCACTTGCGCAAAAATGTTCTGTCTGCAGTCATTTTACATTAAATGCTAAATAAGAACGCAGCGTTGTCAGCATAAGCACATTGATGACACGCTTATAGTCAATATGAACAGCCCACCTTGCAAAATACACACGACCTTAGTTTCACTATACTGCTTAACTTATACTATCGCTTGATTGACTTGAATAGTTGATTATTTCGCTGCAACCCCTGGAATCACGTCCGTATTTTATTGCAGGTTTTTTAGTCGTACAACCTAGTAAGCCTGCAAGCTTCATGGACGTGCAGTTGACCGTCGCCTTGAGCGGCCTCACGTTGTTTAGCTTCCGCTTACGAAATGGCCTTAAATGGTGAACAGAGAGCGGCTACAACGTCAAAAGGAGCATAGCGGTCAGACCGGCTATGAAGACAGCTGCTGCGAATAAAGAAGCGCCAAGGCCTAAGAGTGTTGACAAAGTCTGATTGTTCCATTGCGGATTATCGAAGGTCTCAGCAATCAGATGCCAGGCGGGCTGTGAACTGCGCACAAGAGTGCGCGCCACGGCGGCGCCAATGCCTCGGTGATGCGTCGTCTCGAAAGCGTTGAGCGCGCGCGCTTTTGCCAGGCGGCGACGCTCTGGGCGCGGGGCCGGGATATCCAGGGCCAGCAGGGTTTCAAGATCGACGTCACGCATGGGTGGGCCTCGCAGGGTCTTCGGGGTGTAAAGTGTCGCTTAAGATTTTCCGGGCCTCATGAATACGCCAAGACACGGTGGTTTCGGCACATCCAAGCGTATCGGCGGCCTCGCGGTGGCTAAGGCCGTCACGAAACACCAGCAGCACAGCGGCTTTGATTTTACCGGGGAGTTGATCAATCAGGCCCAGGGTTTCCCGGGTTGAGGCCTGTCGTTCTGGGGATGGCGCGTTGACGGCCATGTCGAAGCCTTCGGGCAGGGGGCGCTCGTGCTTGCGGTAGGCCTTGCGCAGCCAATCCTTGGCCGTGTTCTGGGTCAGGCGATA
>CAYGSZ010000427.1:0-2268 GCA_964352705.1 uncultured Rhodobacterales bacterium | reverse complement strand
CGCAAGATGCACGGGCTCGGCAATGACTTTGTCGTGCTGGATGCGCGCGCGCGACCACTTGAATTAAGCGAAGCTCAGGTGCGGGCGATGGCTGACCGGCGCACGGGGATTGGCTTTGATCAGCTGCTGATTATTGAGCCGCCCCAAGCCAACGGCGATGTATTTATGACGGTGCGAAATGCCGACGGTGGCATTGTGCCTTCGTGCGGCAATGGCGCACGCTGTGTCGCAGCCGTGGTGATGGCAGACCTGGCCAAAACCGAAATCGTTTTAGAAACATTGGCCGGCCCCATTTCAGCCACGCTTAAAGGTGATAATTTAGTAGCGGTTGATATGGGACCTGCAAAGTTGGACTGGCAGGATATTCCCCTGGCCATGAAAGAAAACACCGAGCACCTTGATCTGGTGATTGGGCCTTTATCCAACCCGGTGGCCGTCAGCATGGGAAACCCCCATGCGGTGTTTTTCGTGGCGGACGTTGATGACGTCGATCTGGAAGAATTTGGACCCATCATCGAAAAGCATGTTCTGTTTCCAGAGCACACCAACGTCGAGGTGGTGGAAGTTATAAACCGGTCTCATGTTCGGATGCGGGTGTGGGAGCGTGGCGTGGGCATCACGCAGGCCTGCGGCACGGGAGCCTGTGCTGTTGGTGTTGCGGCAGCGCGGCGCAACCTGACGGACCGCGCTGTGACCGTCACCCTGGAGGGTGGTGACCTGGAGATCGTGTGGCAAGACAACGGGCATGTCATCATGACCGGGCCAACGGCTGAGACCTTTAGGGGTGTTTTAGACCGGACGATTTTGTCGTGACCGGAACACAACTTCCTCCACAACAAACATCACAACAAACCCCGCGGGTGGTGAGTTTTGGCTGTCGCCTGAACACCTACGAATCTGAAGTGATGCGCCAACATGCGCTCAAACAGGGCCACACGAACACGATCATCGTTAACACCTGCGCGGTGACCAAAGAAGCGGAGCGTCAAGGTAAGCAGTCTTTGCGGCGGCTGCGGCGGGACAATCCTGATTCAGAAATTATAGCGACGGGGTGTGCCGTACAGCTGAACCCGCAAGTCTATGCAGACATGCCAGAGGTTAGCCGCGTGATCGGCAACGAGCATAAACTGAAAGCCTCAAGCTTTGCCCACGGTGTTAACGATCCCATATTGATCAGCGACATTATGGAAGTGCGGGAGACCGCCTCTCACCTGGTTGAGGCCTTTGAGGGACGCACACGCGCCTTTGTGCAAATTCAACAGGGCTGTGATCACCGCTGCACGTTCTGCATCATTCCCTTTGCGCGCGGCAACAATCGCAGCGTGCCCATGGGCCGCCTGGTGAGTGAGGTGCGTGACCTGATTGCCAACGGTCACAAAGAGATCGTGCTGACCGGAGTCGACATCACAGGATACGGCTCCGACCTACCCGGCACCCCAACGCTGGGACAAATGGTCAAGCGCCTGCTGATGGCAATACCCGAGTTGCCACGTCTGCGGTTGTCGTCCCTCGATCCGGCGGAAGCCGACGAAGACCTGTTTGCAGTGATTGCCAATGAACCGCGCTTGCTGCCGCACTTTCACATTTCGGCGCAAGCGGGCGATGACTTGATTCTCAAGCGCATGAAGCGGCGGCACCTGCGCGCTGACGTTATTGCGTTCTGTGATCGCATTCGGAAAGAACGCCCTGACGCCGTGTTTGGGGCCGACTTTATTACCGGGTTCCCGACAGAAACAGATGCACAGTTCAAGAACACCCTTACCTTGGTGCAAGAAGCCGGGCTGACACATCTCCATGTGTTTCCGTATTCTATTCGCCAGGGCACACCCGCCGCACGGATGCCGCAAGTTTCGCAAGCTGTGGCCAAGACTCGAGCCGCGACATTGCGCGCCGCTGGAGCATTAGCAATGGGTAAGTTTCTGGAAAGTCGAATTGGCCATCAAGCTTCGGTCTTGATGGAAGACGGTGGCATCGGCAATAGCGAGCACTTTGTGCCGGTGAGAGTTTCCCCTGAGATCGAACCCGGCACCCTGCTGAACGTGACCATTGCAGCCGTTGATGGCGGCCAACTGATTGCCGCCTGACCGTGAGTACAGAGCCAAATTCAGAGTCTTCAGAGCCAGGGGGCAAACAAGAGGGGTGGTTTAGCCGACTGACATCCGGTTTACGAAAATCATCGACCAAACTTGCCGGGGGAATTGGCGACCTGTTCACCAAGCGCAAGCTGGACGAGGCCGCACTGGAAGAATTGGAAGACCTGCTGATCAC
>CAYGSZ010000426.1:0-2273 GCA_964352705.1 uncultured Rhodobacterales bacterium | reverse complement strand
TTCTGCTATCAGACTGTAACTCAGGTGCAAAAGAACGCATTAACTTAGCCTTAATCTACCGTCCTGAATAATAGCCCGTTACGCTGTGTAAGTGGCAGAAATATTGACATTTGTGTTGCATGAGTCTTATATGAGACTGCGTGGATAATATAAAATAAATGCCCACGCTTATTACTTAGGTATTAGGTCATGAGTACCGCTTTAGTCTCTTCAAGTACGCTGGCATCCGCCACGGCGCGGATAGACACTACGCGTGCCGGTAACTCAACGAATTTAAATTACGTAGATGCCCTCGACCACTCCATTGGGGCTCGTCCAGGTGACCAAGCCTTACAGTATGACGAGCGTTGGTCTGACCTACGTGGCGATAAGAGGCAAAATCTTGGCCAGCAACGTGATAGATCAATCAGGTTTGGTGGGATATTCGTGTCTCGTGAAGTGGGAACAACAATAATGCAGGCCCAAGCCCAGGCCTCATTACCGAAATCTACATCAATTCCTGAAGCCGAGAAGCAAATTCGTATTTACGAATTCAACCAATCTCTCATCGGGCCACCAGAAGCCGTTACAACGGTCGGTCTTACTCGATTTTAGGTATCAAGGTTTTACCTCTTACCTTAACGTGACCAGCTACCTGAAGGGCTCATAATATACCAGCCATTTTGGAGTGCACGTTGTAACAGTTTTTCACCTGCTATTGCTTGCACAGCTTGAATAGGTGCGCCGTCCTTAGCAGCTAGTTGTTTGTAGCTCTCTAAACGGGCAGCGTTAATTTCTATGATCAGAGCACTGACCTCTGTGGCCACTTGTGGCGATACTGCAGCAACCAAACCGTCTGGTCTTTCCCCAACTAATCCCAAGTCGCGTGCTTCATCCAAAGTAACGGCGTAAGCCGGACTGGCGATACCGAGGCCGATTAAAACAGACAAAACTGTTAAGAAAGATCTCCGGGTTTTTTCGAATTGGGCCATGGCCATTCTCCTCTGGAAACTAAAACTAGAATATATCCGGATTATCAGTCAGCAAGTCTTCAACGCCTTTTTCGACCTTAATCCGAACTTCTTGTTCAATTTTGACGTTTAGGTTGATCACGATGGGCTTATCTGGGGCCTGTACTTTGACCGTGGGTGTGCAGGCACTGATAACAACGCCAATAAGTAAAACAGATAATAGCTGTTTGAACCGGCCGAAGTCGTTGTTTTTCAGTATTGAATGTAAACTCAACATAGTTTTTCAAACTCCAAGCCGGATACTCTCTCATCGCTTTAGGGTTCGCAGACCTAAACGTCAATTCTTGATTCATTATCATTCAACATAAAACGCAAATCAGGCTTATTCATGTCAGTCTGGTTTCTGGCTATTGGTTTATTACATTCCCTATGGAATTGATTATTGACTAGGTGGGAAAGCCATAAGCTGTCGTTTTATGGCTTCAGGAACGCGATATCCGGCCATGCTGCCTCTGATAATATTTGCCAATTCGCCGCTTAAATTCAGATTAAAGTCTATAGGATAACCGTCATACAAATCTGGATTCCGTCCCTTAATGGCCAGTGACGCTTCAAGTTGCTTTTGCACTGACCCTGAAACGGTGACTTCAATGGAGTCATACCGGAAGTCTTGAAGTGCCAGAAGAGCCAGAGATAGTCCGCCCTGGTCAGCGGTAACAGCGTCAGCAGAACTCGACGTCATGTATTTAACAACACCCGGGCCAGAAGTTTTGAGCGTGCCAGACTCTATCAAAATGTCATTGCCTTTAATTGAAATTGGGATCCGACCGGATAGTGTTCCGGTAGCCTCTAAGCCGTCCAATTCCGTCATGGATGCGAGCGCCGGTAAACTGACGGCAGTGACGGAGAGTTCAGCTAACGTCTCTTCCTGGTCCAGCCGCAAGGACAGGGGGCCGCCGGTGACTTCGCCTCCGGCAAAATTCATAGAAACCCGATCAACCTCAAGCGTGCCTGTAGAGTCTAGGGCAAATGTTCCAAGGAAATCGGTAATGGGAATTCCGGCTTGAAGCAGCCCGATCGCAACACTCTGCCGGCCGTCGGTGCGCGGCGGCATAACAGAGTCAAAAACGACCGCCGTGTTTAGTCGCCTGAGCGCAAAATCATTCCCCTCAACGTCCACCTCTTTGAAATACAGTTGAGCTTTCTGCTGCTTCAATTCTCCGCCGTTAAAGGAGATGTCGATATCTGCGGCAAGTTCCCCGGCGGTAGGAATGAAGGGTAATCCAAGAGGGCGTAAATCTGAGGGGCCAAGATTCTCGCCCC
>CAYGSZ010000425.1:0-2282 GCA_964352705.1 uncultured Rhodobacterales bacterium | reverse complement strand
GAAAAACTGATGATGATGGTTGAAGGCGAAGCCAACGACAGCATCCTTGATTTGTACGACCGTCAACGTCGCATCATCTGCAAAGAATTCGTGCAGGCCCAATCCATCGCCAACAAAAAGGCCATCGAAGCAGCCGATGCGGAAGCGCATAAAAAACAACAGGAAAAATACATGCAGGCCGCCGCTGATCCGGCCTTGGCCAAAGCCTTCCTGATGCGCACCTCGATGATTGATAGCGTGCGGGATTCCTACCAGATCACCTGATCGCTTTAAAAATGACCAAAAATTTCGGAGGGCTCCATGGTTGATTCACTTGGCTACCGCATGAAGTTCGGCGTCATTGCGCCGTCGACCAACACCAGTGTCGAGCCGGAATATGCGTTGATGCAGCCCAAGGGCATCACCAACCATTTCTGCCGCATCGAAATTCCCGATGATCCCGTCCACACCGATGAAGACTTCGAGCAACTGCTGGTCAACATTCGTGGCGCGACCGATGTGGCCATGGATCGCGTTATGACCTGCTCTCCCGGTTTCGTCATTATGGGCATGTCGGCGGAAACCTTCTGGGATGGGGCTGAAGGCGCGGACGCCTTGCATCATAAAATGGAAGCCCGCGCCGGGGTCGGGGTCTCGCTCGGCTCTCACGCCTGCGAACATGCCTTGAAGGCCTACGGCGAAGAAAAACCCATCAAGACGCTGGGTGTGCTGACACCTTATATGCCCGCTGGTGATGCCATGGTGCGCAAGTTCTTCACCGACAACGGCTACGAGGTCAAAGCGTTGATCGGTCTGAAAAGCCCGAGCCCGATGTTGATTGCCCATGAGCCTCCGGAAAAATTGCGCCAGGCCATTATCGAGCTGAATCAAACCGACGTCGATTGCATCATTCAGGTGGGCACCAACTTGGCGTGCATGCAAGTCGCTGCCGAGGCCGAACGCTGGTTGAACAAACCTGTCATCGCCATCAATGCGGCGACCTATTGGCACTCGCTCCGTCGCAATGGTTTCACCGATAAAGTCAAAGGCTGCGGGCGCCTTCTTGAAGACTGGTAACCCGCATCCATCAACTGACGAACCAACACCAACACCCAACTAGGAGTACATCCCCGTGGTAATGAGTTATCCTTTTTCGGGCATCGCCCAACGCGGCCCACTGAAATGGCCAGACAATAAAAAAGTCGCCCTGATGCTCACATTGAATCTTGAGCACTGGGACATGACCAAGGACACCGACGAAGGCTACTACGCTGGTGGTCCGGCCATTCTGCCCGATATTCTGCCTGGTCGTATTCCTGATTTTCCAAACTTCACCTGGCGCGAGTATGGTCAGCGCGTTGGCATCTGGCGGCTGTTCGATGTCTTCCGCAAAGCCGGTGTGGCCCCCGGCTGTACCGTCAACGCCAAGACGTTGCTTGAGCGTCCAGAAATTGCCCAAGTGCCGAAGGATGAAGGCTGGGAAGTGGTCGCCCATAACTACGAACAAGGCGAACTGCTGACCGGTCTCAATGGCGATCTCGCCGCCGAGCGTAAGATTGTTGAAGCCACCCTCAAAGAATATGAAAAGTTCTACGGCAAACCGGCGAAGGGATGGTTGTCATCGTCCTTGCGTGGCACACCCAACACACCGGAAATTCTGGCCGAGAACGGCTGCATCTTCTTCTGCGATTTGCTCAACGATGATCAGCCTTACATGATCAAAACGGATGCTGGCCCAATTGTTTCAACACCCTATTCCAACGAGATCAACGACTTCACCATTCTCACACGCCGGGGTCATACCACCGATGAAATGCGTGACATCTTGATCGAAGAACTGACGGTGCTTCATCGCGAAGCCACCGAGCAGGGCTCAGGTCGGATGATGAACGTGGGGCTGCACCCGCACGTTACCGGTCGTGCTTACCGCGCCCGCGCCATCACCGAGTTCCTGGACTTCGCTAAAAGCCTCGACGGTGTTTGGTTCGCCACCCGCGAAGGTATCGCCGAGTGGTACATGGAAAACAATGAAGGGCATATTAAATAGGCACGCGCCAAAAACCACGGCGCATAGTAAAACAGCGTCATGCGTTAGCGTGCAAACTATAAAGCTGTTTTAGGACGTGGCGCATGCGAAACAAAACCCCGGCGCATAGTGAGACGGCTGTCATGCGAAAGCGTGCAAACTAAAACGGCCATCTCAGGGTGTGGCGCGTGCATAACAACCACCACGGCGCAGAGTGAGACTGCTGTTATGTCAAAAGGTGCAAACCAAAACGATCGTCTCAGAGCGTGATGCGGGC
>CAYGSZ010000424.1:0-2287 GCA_964352705.1 uncultured Rhodobacterales bacterium | reverse complement strand
GAAACCTAAGATGACATAAATTTAGCCCCCTCCGCGCCAGACAGCAAGGAGAGGGGCTTTCAAAGCTGTTATTACTTCTTCAGTTCTAACCTCTGAACCGCGCCCCCGGCCATAAAATCACGCCTGAAATACTGATCCCAAACATTCGCGTGCATCATGTTGACCTGCTTGTCATGGGTGTCGATCAGGATGCCATTGCGAATGACAAGGCTTTCAAAGCTAGAGGAAAAGTCTGCTTTTTGTCGTACAAACAGCGTGCCTGCGTCTAGCTCAATCCCTTGCCAGAGTGTGGCAATGGCATCGCCGTCTGCGGTGCTGAGGCTAAACCGCTCGTCGATATATTTCTGCATCAGCGCTTCACTTGAAGGTGAAAGGTCTAACACCACCGTATAGCCTTCAAGTTCGCTCAGGGCGATCTCGACATCCGTTTGATAAAGCCGGTGAACAATATCAAGCACGCCCGCCGTCTTATTATGCTCAAGCGTAAAGAAGGCAACCTCGAAACCGTCTGCAAGAACGGTAGAGATGGGATTAACAAGAGTAAGCGCGAAAACGACCAGTAAATATTTCCACGCCCTCACATCTCTCATTTTTGCGGCAGATACCAAATGGGCGACGTCCAAGCCAATTCCTGCGTTGTCTTTGGCGCATCATTTTGACACTCCTGGGGGCGTTCGCTTTCAGGCAAGGCGACGCATTGCGCCCAACTCCACCGCAGCGTCGGAACCTCAACGGCCCTGAGATAGTAGTAAGATGCCTCATCGGGGTTGAACTCTTCATCTTCGAAAACAGCGCATAATGACGGCGCGCCTGTTCCGCTCCATTCCCCAGTTTTCAAATCAACGTCTCCGGCCTCGTTCTCTGTGCCTGCCACATCAATCACTTTGTAACGAGACTGGCCCTGACCATCGACCCACCCTTTGATCACCTGCAGTTTCTGAAGGTCAGCCGACTCTGGATCTCCAACAGCGCTGACCATGAACGTGGGCTTGGCCTTGCCCTTGTCCGGGCGTGTCTCAAGATCACCGCCCATTGGTGTACCGTTTGCGTAGCCGTATGCGGCGCGATCCTTCTGGCTGCAGGAGTCTGCTGCGAAATTCCAACCGCCAAATAGCCTCGGTTGAATGCGTGTGCCGGTCGTGCCAAACACTTCGCGTCGTTGTAAGGATTCGAAAATGGCATCACGCCCGTTCTCCACGGCCCACACGCCTGCCAAACCACCCGCGTTGGCGGTCAGGCTGCGCGGTGAAGTATGAAAATCCATCAAGCGCTTTTTTAACTCTGTTTCTTCAACCAGATGTCCAATCCAGGTCTGTTCATCGGTATAGCCGGCCAGTCCGATATGGGTGTCCGTCGACGCGATGACACCAAACTTATAGGAATTCAAACCAATCACAGCTTGGTCTTGCAGGCCTGTGAGCAGCACACTGCGATAGAACTCATTTTTTGAGACGCATCCTAGCCCTATAAAGCCTCGGCTTCCGATTTCACCCTCTTCACAAAACTCAATGACTTTGGTGTCGCCCCGCGGATCAAGACGTTCTCCGACCGATCGGACTTGCTCGATGTTACAAAGCTCGTCTGGCTCTCCTAAAATATCCGGAAAGCCGTTAAAGCACTCAGAATTGCCTTTGTGCTGAAACACTTCCATGATCGGTTCCATGATATTGCGGAGTTCCGCTCTGGCGCGTGCCTCGGCTTGTGACTCAAAAGCCGCTGCGTAGGCGGGAAACATTTCCCCTGAGCTAATATTGGAATTGTGCGGAATGGCGAGAACTTCGCATCCAGGTATTCCGTTCACACACTGCGTATTCAACTCAGCCCAGAGTTCATGGTCTCTCGGCGTTTCAATGTAAGAAATCGCCCGCTCCGGCACCTGCTCATTTCTGAATATAACATTGCGGTGGTAGTTGTTTGAATTCGGGGTGCCCGTGTGTTCATAGGCCACAAAGCTTGTAAATTCACAGGCTGATGACCGGTCATAGGCGGCTTCTGCCATGTCTTGCGTAGCTTGCCAGAGCGAGATTGAAGCCTCGTCACAAGCGGTGCCGCCGGGACCGCAAATTTCCTCTAACCGTTCTGGTTTTTGCGATATGACCATAGGAAAGAAGGGAACCAATCCTCGACCTTCTCCTTGCCGTAGCAACCAGCAGGTTCTGGTGTCGTATGCGGCACTGCTCGGGTCAGAGCATAGGGCGAGTTCCCCAAAGAATTCTGAATGATCTGTTACAGCTGCAAAATCCAACGGCCGCTTTAGTGTCAGCACACCTGTCGGCTCACCATCCTC
>CAYGSZ010000423.1:0-2289 GCA_964352705.1 uncultured Rhodobacterales bacterium | reverse complement strand
CCGGAAAAATCACCAGGCGTGTGGTTGGCCGCGCGGCAAACATGCGCGCCAGCCCTAAACCGCGCGCCATATTGTCGGCAATGGCTTCGTCCCGATCATGCGGACCAGTGGCAAATCGCTCATGGGTTTGCATCAGCAAGACATCGTAGACCGGAGCCGTCACGGCATCGTCTTCCGAAGGGGCGGCCACCGGCGTTGCGGCAACCTGCTCATAAGCTTTGGCGTAAAGTTCGGTGCGCAGTTGCGCCGGAAAGTTAATCCAGGGTTCGCTGCGCCGGGTGCGCAAAGATAAAATATCGGCCACGGCTGAGGCCGGAGAGTTTGTAGACGAGGCCATCAACGCCCCGGAATGATTCCAAATTTCCGCCAGCCCGTTAATCGGTTCCCCTGGGATAAGCTGGTCGGCGTCGTCGACAACACCAGACAACGCCGCACTGGCCATCACGACGATACTTTCCCAACAGCGCGCGCCGCGCGACATGTGCCGGGCGTTGGCGCGGTGGTTGGTAATCTCAATGGTGGGGTTCAAAATGATCTCAGCGCCTTTAAACAAACACGCCCGCACATATTCAGGGTGGGTCACATCGTCTTTGGGCAGACAAGCCAAGTCGCCATGGGGTGTGGCCAATACGGCAAATTCAAAAGCGTCTTTTTGTTCAGATACCATTTGATCAGATACTAGGGTCTGGGTCAGCGCGATCTCGCCGCTCGGATCAATGATAAATCCGGTATGCCCACCCCCGAACCGATCAGAGGCCGCGATATAAACGCCCAGTTCAACCGCCGCCGCTTTCATGTCGTCCAGGGGGGCGTCCTCACAGGACGCGGCCACATCGCCAAACCCGCCGCTCAGCACATAGGCCGGAAGCACGATGATTTTCAGGTTTGGCGTGGTTGCGGCCACGGTCCGCACCGCCTCTGCCGCCCGCGCGGCATTCAACGTCAAATGATGGTCAACATGGCCGCTGAACACCTGTAGGGGCACTCCGGCGATGGTGTAGTGCAGGGGATGGGGCATAAGGGTCTCTCTCGCAGAGTGTCAGCGGTTACAAGGCCGCGTCCCCGATGACAGAAGCACACCCGCGCCCGCTCGGGTTTACGGCACCAGGGACGTCAAAACATCAGCATACGTTATGGCTAAAAATGTCGAAACAGCCCAGACGATGAGCCAACCAAGTATGACCAGGGGCCTCATCCATCCCTGGCGTGCGCGTTCTTGCTCTTGCCGCGTTGAGGGTTGCGCCGCCAGCGCGGCATCCATGGACCGGGCTGCCGGGGCATACAGCCCCTTAAAGCTCTGCGGTTTTGCCGGATCAGCCTGATCAATCCCCGCCAGCACCGCGTCCCCCATCAGCCAGCGCGGCACGGGAAAAGTCTTTTGTCCTGGAAGATCAAGCCACTGTCGCAGTTTGAGGATAATATCTTTGAGGTTTAGAAGATCCGGCCCAACAGGCTCTATCACCCTGCGGCTAAATGACGACGCCTCTGCCAATTCGCAGATAATGCCAACCAGGTCTTCCATGCAGATGGGTTGATAGCGTTCCTCACCGCTGCCCGGTATCAGCGCCACGCCGGGTCCGGCGGCCAGGTTTTGCAGGACGGAGCTGCCCACAGAAATTCCCCCAAAAACGCCCCGGGCGTAGATCAGTGTGGGTCGCACAATCACCCAGTTCAGATCAGACGTTTTCAAGCTCTCGTCCAGAGCTGACGCTGCTCCATCCACATGAACAAAGCGCATAACGCCGCGTTCCACGCAGGCGTTCAGAAGGGTGTCTGGAGTTTTAGCCAAGCCCGTGCAGTGAACGACTGCGTCCACACCCGCTAAAAAATCTCGCCACTGATCAGCGGTTTTCAGTTTCGCCACATCCGCGCGATGGGGCACAAAACGCGGATGGCTTGCCAGCGATGGAGGTGTTTTGCTGCGGTGCAGCCCAACCACGGTGTGACGCCGCTCCAGCAAGGCCGCCACCAGGTGGCGGCCAATGAAGCCGGTCGCGCCGATCACCAAGAGCTTAGCCATGGGAGGGGTCCGCCACGTTCATGACAGCAATTCCTGTATAATCCCGTTCAATACCAGTCGCCCACGCCGTGTTGTTCGTAATCTGTCTGAGGATAGCTCTATAAGTCCCTCAGATTCCATCATCTTCAAGCTCTCTTCAGAGATTACTTTAAATCGGGGCCGACCGGTCACACGTTCCAAATGGCCTAAATCCAGACCTTCGTCCAGCCGCAAGCCCATTAACACCATTTCTATGGCCCGGTCTTCTTGTCCGATTGCGGTCTCGCTCT
>CAYGSZ010000422.1:0-2294 GCA_964352705.1 uncultured Rhodobacterales bacterium | reverse complement strand
GCTTTGGCACGCCCGCCATCGACGCGCACCTGGCCTTTGCGCAACATCTTTTCCAGCTGACCGTGCGTGAGACCAGGAAAGTGCCGCTTAAACCAGCGGTCCAGTCTCAGGTCGGCTTCATCGGCGGCCACGGTACGATGATGAACGCCGCTCATGACAGCACCGCGCGCGCTAAATTCATCCCGGCAAGCAGAGCCGCGATGCTCAGCACCACAGACGCCAGGATGTATCCGCCAGCGGCCAGGGTTTGATTGCGTTCATAGAGAGTCACGACATCCAATGAGAACGCTGAAAAGGTCGTAAAGCCACCGAGCACACCCACCATGAGGAACGCTTGCCCCAGTTGCCCGAGTGACCATTTGAGGGCAATTGTTGACACAAGCACGCCCATGACAAAGGCACCCAAAACATTGACGCTGAGGGTCCAGACCGGAAACCCGGTGCCAAAGGCCCGCTGCACCGCAACGGTCGTCAGATAGCGCAGGGCGGAGCCGACAGCGCCACCCGCCGCGACCGAGGCAACAACGGTCCAGTTCATGAGGAGTCATCCTTGATGTGGGCGTTTTTCTCACGCCGCAGCTTCTCCCAGTAGGTTAAGCGCTTTTTGATCTCGCGCTCAAAGCCGCGCTCCGGCGGACGGTAAAAGGTTTCCCGCGCCATGTCCTCGGGAAAATAATTCTGCCCCGAAAACCCGTCGTCGCTGTCATGGTCATAGGCATAGTCTTTGCCGTAGCCCAAGCTCTTCATCAGTTTTGTCGGCGCATTGAGGATATGCTTCGGCGGCATCAGCGAGCCGGTTTTTTGGGCCGCCTGGGTGGCAAGCTTGTGGGCGCGATAGGCCGCGTTGGATTTGGGAGCGGTCGCCAAGTAAATCACCAGTTGAGAAATTGCCAGATCGCCTTCCGGAGACCCTAACCGATCATATACATCCCACGCAGATAACGCCTGCACAACAGCCTGCGGATCGGCAAGCCCGATATCCTCGACGGCGAACCGGGTCAAGCGCCGAAGTATGTAAATCGGATCTTCTCCGCCATCGATCATGCGCGACACCCAGTATAACGCCGCGTCCGGATCAGAGCCCCGGAGCGATTTATGAACGGCACTGATGAGGTTGTAATGCCCTTCTCGATCTTTGTCGTAAACAGGCGCACGGCGCTGCAACGTGGCCGCAAGATCAGCCGGTGTGAGCGGCGCGGGGACCTCCGAGAGGGCCAGAAGCTCGTCGGCCAGAGCAAGAATATGCCGACCATCGCCGTCGGCCATGGCCCGCAGCGCAGCGCGGGCGTCTTCCGTGAGGGGGAGTTTAGTGTGCTTTGATTCCTCTGCGCGACAGAGCAAGGTTTCCAGCGCAGCATCGCTGAGGCGATGCAGCACCAGCACCTGACAGCGGGACAACAGTGCAGCGTTGAGTTCGAAGGAGGGGTTTTCGGTGGTCGCGCCGATCAGAGTGATCGTGCCGTTTTCAACCACCGGCAGAAAGGCATCCTGTTGCGCCCGGTTGAAGCGATGAATTTCATCGACAAACAATAAAGTGCCACGGCCCGTTGCGGCTCTGTCTTTTGCCGCTGCAAATACTCTTTTGAGGTCCGCAACACCGGAGAACACAGCCGACAGCGGTTCAAAGTGCATCTCTGTGCGCCCGGCTAGAAGCTTCGCGATGGTGGTTTTACCGCAGCCCGGTGGCCCCCAAAGCAAGATTGACGAAAGCCGCCCGGACTCCAGCATGCGACCGATTGGTCCATCTTTGGCGAGCAAGTGATCTTGGCCAACGACATCTTTCAGTACATCGGGCCTGAGTCGATCTGCCAACGGTTGACTTGGCGATTGAACCGACGACTGACCTTGTTTGGCCTGCTTTGTGGAGCGCGTAGACTCCTGATCATCAAATAATGAGGTCACAGCCCAATTGAACGCTCAAGGATGCGCCCGCCGCGCTTAATGGAAAAGGCCCATTGCCGCCCACCCCGCGCTAAAACGGCTGACAGATCATCGACCGTTTTAATATCCTCACCATTGATTTTGAGTATAAGGTCACCGGGCGCCAATCCTGCCTGACGTGCGAAACTGCGTCTTTTCAGACGCAACACAATCACGCCGTCTTCCAATTCTATACCGAGTTCTTCGGCCAAAGCCGGGTTTATATTAGCCACGGTTGCACCACCAAACGGTAGGAGTTGATCAGACAACTCTGTTTCGTCACGAGGTGGGTTCTCGGGCGGTTTCACCAAATTGACTTTTACAGTGCGCTTATCACCATCACGATACAGTTCAACATCAGCAACTTCGCCGAC
>CAYGSZ010000421.1:0-2320 GCA_964352705.1 uncultured Rhodobacterales bacterium | reverse complement strand
CAAGGATACGAGACATGTCGTCATCATCTATGGGGCTCAGTGACTCCGTCCTCGCCTATCTGCGGACATTTGGGCTGCGTGAAGACGCGGATCAAATTGCCTTGCGGGACGCGACAGCGCAGCATCCGGACTCCAGCAAGATGGCGATGATGCAAATCTCACCCGAGCAAGGGCAGTTTATGAAGCTGCTTGTTGAACTGTTGGGCGCCAAAAAGTATCTGGAGATCGGTGTCTTCACCGGATATAGCGCGATGACCGTGGCAAAGGCGATGGGGCCTGATGGCCGTGTTGTTGCCTTGGACGTCAGCGAAACATTTACAGCTATTGCGCAGAAGCATTGGGCGCAAGCGGGCGTGGCTGGTCAGATTGATCTGCGCCTCGCACCAGCCCTAGAGAGCTTGGAAAACATGCGTAGCGCCGGCGGACAAAACAGCTTTGACCTGGCCTTTATCGACGCGGATAAGGGCAACTACCTGGCCTACTATGAAGCCGCATTGGACTTAGTCCGACCCGGGGGCGTGATCGGGGTCGACAATGTGTTGTGGAGCGGCAGCGTGGCTGATCCAATGGATCATCGACCGGACACCGAGGCGATCCGGGCTATAAACATTGCTCTCGCTGAAGACGAGCGCGTGACCATCAGCATGGTCCCCATCGGCGACGGGCTCACGTTGGCCCGAAAACGCTAGGACACGACTTTCGCACGCCTCTGCAAGAGCACGCCGCTATTCTATTCTTGCATACCTGCTCATCAAAAAATGCACGCGTATTGCGTGGCCAAAGGTGTACGCTTTTCAAACTTTACCTTTAATCCGCGTCCTCAATAAGGCTTTTGAAAAATGAAACGTGCTTCGGCTTACATTACCGCGTTGAGCGGTTCTGTTTTGTTAACTTTAACGCTTGGCGTGCTGGCGCTTATCATGATTTTTTTTGCACAGCTCGCCGTTGAAGGTCTTTTAGAGTCCTTTGGTGTGCTGGCCCAGGGCTGGGGTGAGTCGCATCTTTTGATGTTGATCGGCATTGCCGCACTCACAGCCCTTCCCGTTTTCATCATGATGTTTGTGGCAACATGGAAGAAAATTCTAGCGGTCGAGTTGCTACCGCAGGACTAATGCTTCTGACCTTTGTCGTCGGATGATGCAGAGGTCTGCTGAAATCATCGACCGCTAAGGCTCGAACATTACGTGTTGAACTTGGTCACCCACTTCAATACCGAGCCTCGAGACTGTCCCCGCTGCAAGCTCTAAGACAGAACGCACGCGCACGCGCGAGGAGATGGGTTTCTCTGAATGCGGAATTGTATTTTCAGCAATGGTGACGACCTCGCCTGTTTTGCTGAGAAAAAGCATATCTAGCGGGATGAAGGTGTTCCTCATCCACATACTGACCATGCGATCGGCTTCGAAGTCGAACAACATGCCGCGGTTTTCCGGCAGTTTGGCGCGATGCATCAAACCGGTTGCCCGGGTAGACTGTGTATCTGCAACCTCAAACTGGAAATCGTAAATCTTCGGATTACCGTTCTCGTCATGAACCACAATAGAACCCTGTGACAAGGAGAGGCTTTGCGCCTTGGTTGCGTCAAAAGGTTCGTAAGGCCGCAGGAATTGCGCCGTGGCGGGCACAACACACAGTAAAAACGGGACGAGTAGTAAAACGCGAAAGACGAATGTCATCATGGGATCACCTTACCCCAATTCATCAACTCACATATAGACGAAGTCTACCAGGAGATATATTGCCAACATCACGATGGCCCAAAACGCCATGCGCCCGGTTGGCATTGTGCGCCCGAGAATTCCTGACGGGCCATGCCGACTCTGCAGGGTTTGTATAGTAGACCGTACCCCCTTTGATAAATCATCAATGATGCTGTCGCGCGCTGATCCAGAATTTTGCGTCAGAGAAAGAGCAATTTTTTTGCCTAAGACCCGATACAGCCAATCAAAATCAAGTGTCAGGCTATTGACCAAGTGCCAGCCATAATACTTGAGGAACAGGAAGAAGGCCGCGCCGGAGAACAGCAGAATTTGGAACTGGGTTACGATGTGATCGGGAGTATTCGGGGCATAGTCCTGCTCAAACGGAAGCAGTTGATAGAACTGCTGCGGCAGGACACCAATCGCAACACACAGAATGGCAAAGAACACCATTGCCGTGCGCATATGCAGCGGCGGCTCCGGCGGGCGCAGGCCCGAGTCTTTTCCAAAAAACACGAAATATTGCAACTTAATGCCGACGTCCAAGAACACCCCTGCCGTGCCCGCCGCGAGCAAATACCAAACCCAATAATATTGTTCGAGGTAGGCCGCTTCTGAGG
>CAYGSZ010000420.1:0-2326 GCA_964352705.1 uncultured Rhodobacterales bacterium | reverse complement strand
TCACCAACTGGCGTGATGCATGTTACGACTTGGATGACACCGCAACGTTTACGGCCACTGGCACCTCTGCGACGTCCCTAACCGGTGCCACGACTGTACAGTCTTCCTTGTTTAACTGCACCGATCCAACAGATGACGAGGCAGGCGATCCATTTGACCTGGCGGCATTTGTTAATGGTCAAGCTAACAATGACTTGACGACAACGAACACATTGACGGCTACCAACGGATCAACAGGCAATCGCAGGTTTATCAACGGAGCAGCTGAAAACGGACTTACGGCAACGGATGTCAGCCTGGTTGACTCGTTCTTTGATAGCACCAACTACGTTGGTGCTGTGCAGAATGGGGGCTCCAACTGGACTAGTGGTTGGACCGTCTGGTTGAACGACTAAACGCGTAAAGAGAAATGAGCCGCGACGATCTGAGATTTTTTCCTCAAAATCGTCGCGGCGTTTCGTGTCTTAAAGAATATCGATTTTCTGGGTGGCAAAAATGATAGCGAACCGTTCTGGGCTTAAAGCGGCTCTCATGACATCTGCAATGATGGTTATGTCTTCTGCATTATCTGCACAAGAGGTAGAAGAAATAGTCGTTCAGGGCGTTTATATTCCTGACGAAAAAAGAGCCACATCAGAAATCTCAAGTTTGATTGATGAGGTCGATTTCGCGCAATCAGGTGACTCTGAAGTTACCGGTATTTTGCAACGTGTCACTGGCCTCAGTCTTGTGTCCGGTAAGTTTATATATGTCCGTGGCCTTGGTGGTCGTTATTCTTATGCCACTTTAGATGGGTCTACCATTCCTAGCCCGGAACCCCTTCGCCGCGTTGTACCTCTGGATATTTTTCCAACAAGCCTGCTAGGCGGCGTGTTGGTGCAGAAAACATACTCTCCCCAGTTCCAGGGCGAGTTTGGGGGTGGTCTTATTGAATTGCGCACAAAGGCCGTGCCTGATGAGCGCTTTTTTGAATTTGGTGTTTCTGGGGGGTATAATTCAGCAGCGACGTTCAAAGATGGCCTGAGCTATGATGGTCCAAATTCAGAAGTTTTTGGGTTTCCCGGTAAGTCACGCTCTATTCCAGATGTTATTGACAACAATGCCTTGCTTACGGGCTTGTCTGCGACCGAGCTTGAAGCCGCAGGAGAATCTATTCCCAACATCTGGTCTGTAGATCGAGAGCCTAATGCACCTGATTTTGGGCTTAACGCCGTTTATGGTGATAGATTTGATTTTGCAGACTCAAGCCTGGGCATTCTTGCGGCGATTAACTACAGCAGCGAGATGCGGAACGAATTTGGAGAATTTCGCACATTTGAAATTTCTGGCGGCGAATTGACACCGAGTACTGATTTAGCACCCGATGTCTGTGAGCGGTTTATCGGCGGTGGTGACGATTGCGGTTTGCGCAGAACGGAGTGGGATGTTGGCCTCAATGGCATACTTACACTCGGTCTGGAACTCGATCAGAGCACCCTTAAAGCGACGTCCATGGTGCTGCGCAAGAGCACCAAGCGCGTACAGCTTGAAAAGGGCGAATTCGCGGTTGACCCCGGAACGCTCAGAACGTCTGTTCGTAATGAGTACATAGAGAACTATTTGTGGACCAACCAATTATCTGGCGAGCACTTCTTTGATGCGCTGACCGATAATTCAACGTTTGAGCAAACCCAGTTCAACTGGCGTGCATCTTACTCAAAGGCCTCTCGTGAAGCGCCTTTCCGTCGTCAGTATCGTTACATTTATGATGATTTCGATAGTGTTTTCCGTTTGCCGCTGCGCACGGATTCAGCTCTGACGAGTTGGAGCGACTTGAAAGATGATACCTATGATGGTGGGTTCGATATTCTACAGCCAATATTACTTGGTGACATGGCTGTCGACTTAAAGTTGGGGGCTGCCTACCTTGATAAGAGTCGGAACTCCGGATTTGTACAATACGGCTTTAACCCTCCTGCAGGAGCGAACTTAGCACTCCGTGAACTGATCCCAGAGATCATTTTTGGCTCGGTAAACGTCGGACCTGGCGGCTTTGAGTTGCGCGAATTCTTTGATGCTTCTGATACCTTCACAGCAAGCCTGGAAAATAAGCAGGTTTATAGTGGCTTAGACATTCAGTTAAACGATTTCGTTCGCCTCGCTGGTGGCCTTCGGTACGAAGACTCAACGCAAATAACAGATACCGTTGAGCGAGTGTCGCTAGACCCAATTACTGTGACGCAACGCGGTGAATTTGTTCTACCCGCAGCCACGCTGACGTGGGAATTCTATGACAACATGCAGATGCGTTTCGCGTTTAGCCAAACCTTATCGCGGCCTGATCTGC
>CAYGSZ010000419.1:0-2342 GCA_964352705.1 uncultured Rhodobacterales bacterium | reverse complement strand
AGATATTGTACCTGTCCTCATAAGCTCGCGCGCAAACTTCTCGAAGGTAATTAATTCATCTGGCAATAGACTGCTTTTTGCCTCGCCCTCTTCAGGCTTCATTCCAGTTTGCTGAGTCGCAGCATACATGTGACGCAATGCATTCAACGACCACGGAGGAAATGCATCCTTTTTAAATTCCGCCCACTTATCAAGATCATCTCCATAGTAGCGGATCGGTTTTCCGAGGAGTTTTGAGTAGATTTCAGCAATGCTCTCGCCGGTAAGAGAGTCCGGGCCAAAAACACGAAATTCACCTGTTTCAAAGGGCTCCTTGGTCAACGCTTCTGCCATTGCATAACCAACATCTCGCGTATCTATGCGATTAACGCCCACCGATCCGATTGGCGCGCTAAACACACCTAGATCAACTATTTCTGATTTCAAACCAGCGTCCGACTGAAAAAAGCTGCTCGACCTGACAATGGCCCACGCCATGCCCGACTGTTTGAACGCCGCTTCGATTGCAAGCTTGCTTTGGTAGAAGGGCACCTTCTCTGTTCCTGGTCCATGCACCAGAGACAAAAAGGCCAATCTTTTTACACCGGCAGCTTTAGCTGCCTCAACCACGGCCAAACCCCGCGCTTGCTCTGCCGGATTAACAGCTAGGATGAGCATCACCTCATCAACGCCGTCAAATGCTGTCGGGATAGTCTCAGGTTTATCAAGATCACCTTGCGCAGCCTCAACACCAGATGGAAGTACCGAGAGTTTGTCTGGAGAGTGCGTAAACACACGAACGGTTCGGCCCTTCTCGACCAGACGCTTAACGGCCGCCGATCCTACTTTTCCGGTTCCGCCGAATACCAATGTAACCATAATTGCGTTCCTAACTTAGGTTTAGTGTAATACCCGCGCTAACTTAAGACTCTACACCCAGAGGGCATTGAGTCGCATCATAGCTGTAAATTTTTTCGACACTTGCAGCCCGCTCTTTGGATTTATCCCCGTGCACACGTTGATAAAGTTTGGTGGCCTGTCGGGCGTGCTCGACCAACCATGTTGTGCGGGAGAGGCGTGTATTTTGATAAACTTTTAGCGCTTGCTCGTCATTATCTAAGTCAGCCAACGCCCGGCCTAAAACAACGGCATCTTCGATCGCCATTGCAGACCCTTGCGCCGCAAATGGGAGTGTAGGATGTGCGGCATCTCCGAGCAACGTCACACGACCAACAGTCCAAGACTTCAACGGTTTGCGAACGAATAAACCCCATTTGTAGCAATCATCCGCAGGTGTGGATGATAGAAGTTGTAAGACATCTTCATGCCAATTCGAAAACTCCGCGACAACTTCTTCAACGGGTGCGGGTCTGTTCCACCCCTCTTCCGCCCAGTCTTCGAGAACAACAATCGCGACGTAGTTAATGAAACGTCCCTGGCGGACGGGGTATTGTATGATGTGCTTGTCCTCACCAATCCACGAGACCATGCTTGGCTCAACCACAGACTCAGGCAATCCTTCAGCTGGGACCATCCCACGCCATGCAGATTGCCCGGTGTACTGCGGATTAATTTTGCCAAACAAACTTGCTCGTACCTGAGAGTGAATGCCGTCACAGCCAATGAGGAGGTCGCCGGAAACAGACTCGCCATTTTCAAAGCTAACCGTTACGCTCGCGTCATTCTGATCTATTCCTGCGACGCCGTAACCCGGACATATTGAATCAGGATCGTTGGCCAACACAGCCTTCATCAGTATGGCATGCAAATCAGCGCGATGAATCAGGTAGTACCCAGCCCCGTAGGCCTCGCGCATTCGATCTTTCACGCCAGCGCGCACTATAACTTCGGCAGAGTCGAATTTACGATAGACTGACTCTGAAGGCTCGATAGCAGCACCCGCTAATGCTTCACCAACACCCAAGTATTCTAGGCATTTAACAGAATTGGGCGTAAGCATAATGCCAGCCCCAATCTCACCCAGCGTCTGCGCGCGTTCATAAATGCAGACTTGTCGCCCAATCTTTTGACAGGATAAGGCTGTTGCCAGACCGCCAATTCCAGCCCCGGCAATGATTATACGGTTTTCTGCCTTTTCAGATGCCAAGTAAAAAACTCCAATATCGAACGTGTCAGCTAGGGACCGTTTCTAGATATTTTCTCACCAAAGAAGGGATCGAAAAGCCTATTTCAAAGGCGGAAATGCATACAAGTTGCTATGCATTGGAAGCGCGCAATGCGTGCGCTTTAAAAATCTTGGCGACTCAAAAAACCTTCTATGCGTTCGCAAATTTGCTCACCCCCAAGATCAAAAATCGCACCTGACAATGCCTGGAGTTCAATGAACTCGACATTTTTGAGTA
>CAYGSZ010000418.1:0-2345 GCA_964352705.1 uncultured Rhodobacterales bacterium | reverse complement strand
TGTATGACTACATCGCCGTGCCTGTGCTGGCGGGAATCAACCGGCGGCGGGAAGCAAAAGAAGCCGCCTCGGCCTAAGCTGCTTAGGTGGCTTATTCAGCATCGTCTTGCGGAATCATCTCGTAAATCTCAACCATCTGGCCCGTTGGTGCCCGCAGATAAATCTGCATAGAACGGCCCGTAGCCGACGGGGTGTAGGGTTTGATGATCTCCACCTTATTGGCCACCGCACGAGTGTAGACATCTTCCAAATTTTTCGCGGTGTGCACCAAAATCACGCCACCGTAGGCCGCACCTTCATCGGGCAAGTCGAGCGACGGAAAGTCCGGCGCGTCTTCCACCATGAGCAACGCAACCGTTGAGCCTTCCTTGGAGGTAAAGGCGGTGAAGTAGCGCGTTGCGTTTTCATCCCAACCGATGGGGCTGGAATCTCCGGTTGTCGGTCTTGGGTCGCCCATGTAGGAAAACCCCATGACATCGCGCCAGAAGGTGATGGAGGGCTCGAGGTCCGCCAACCGCCCCATGATGGTGGTGCGCGCAAAACTGGCGTAGCCGGGTTCAGCCTCTTGCGCGGCAGCATGCAATGCTAAAAAACCGGGTGCGAGCAGAACAGCGAGAGCAAAAATCAGACGATACATGGATCAATCTCCTTTTTGTGAGGGTCTCACCATAGGCGGCTCAAGGTTGAACCGCTATAACTAGAATATGCCTGATGATGTAAAATATCTGCCGACCGCAACCCATTGGGGCGCCTACACGGCCAAAGTTGAGGGCGGTAAAGTGACCGCCCTGACCCCCGTGGCCAGCGACCCGGACCCCTCGCCCATTGGACCGGGGATGCCCCAGGCCCAGCACGACGCGGTGCGAATCGCCCAGCCCATGGTGCGCAAAGGCTGGCTTGAGCGCCTGAAAAAGGGCGGACCTCAGAAAAATGTCACCGGGCGCGGGGCCGAGCCGTTTGTGGCGCTGCCCTGGGATGAAGCGCTGGACATTGTGGCGGGCGAACTCACGCGGGTGAGAGAGACCTTCGGCAACGACGCCCTTTACGCGGGGTCTTACGGGTGGGCGTCGGCGGGGCGGTTCCATCATGCCCAAAGCCAGATGCGCCGGTTTTTGAATCTGGTTGGCGGCAACACCTATTCGGTGGGCACCTATTCCTCGGGCGCGGCGGAAGTCATCGTGCCGCATATTGCCGGCGACTGGATGGCCGTGTGTTACAGCGCCAACACCACCTGGGGCACCATTGCAGACCATACAGAACTGGTGGTCGCCTTTGGCGGACTGGCGCTGAAAAATTCACAAGTGCATGGTGGCGGCACCGGACGGCATATTGCCAAAGAGGCGTTGCAGCGTTGTAAAGAGGCCGGCGTTGAGGTGGTCAACGTCAGCCCGATCCGCAGCGATGTGGTGGATTTTTTGGATGCCACCTGGCTGAGTCCGCATCCGGGATCGGATGTGGCGGTGATGCTGGGCCTGGCGCACACGTTGATTTCAGAGAACCGGCACGATCAAAAATTCCTCGATAGCTATTGTGTGGGTGGCGACAGAGTAGTGGCCTACATCCTGGGCGAAACCGATGGCGTTGCGAAGACAGCAGAATGGGCGGCAGCGTTGTCAGGCTTGGACGCTGCAACCATCAAAACCCTCGCGCGCAAGATGCATCAGACGCGCACGCTGATTACGGTCAGTTGGTCGCTCCAACGCGCCGACCATGGCGAGCAAACCTATTGGATGGCGATCACGCTGGCGGCCCTTCTCGGACAAGTTGGATTGCCCGGCGGCGGATTCGGTTTTGCCTATGCGGGCGCGGCGGGCGTCGGTGGCCCAGGGACTCCGGTCGCCCCGGCGCATCTGCCCAAAGGCGAAAACCCCATCGGCACGTTTATTCCGGTGTCGCGGATTTCGGACCTGCTGTTGAACCCAGGCGGCACCGTGCGCTTTAACGGCCAAACGCTGACCTACCCGGACATCCGGCTGGTGTATTGGTGTGGCGGCAATCCGTTTCATCATCACCAAAATCTCAACCGTATGGTTGCAGCCTGGCAGCAGCCCGAGACGATTATTGTTAACGAAGCCTGGTGGAACCCCATGGCGCGGCATGCGGATATTGTGTTGCCGGTGACGA
The DNA here is from genome assembly GCA_964352705.1 of uncultured Rhodobacterales bacterium. Classification (GTDB taxonomy): domain Bacteria; phylum Pseudomonadota; class Alphaproteobacteria; order Rhodospirillales; family Rhodospirillaceae; genus WLXB01. The sequence continues at coordinate 221 of CAYGSZ010000418.1, read as the reverse complement.
CCACCCTGGAACGCAACGATGTGACGGCGTCGGGCTTGTCGCTGCAAATCATGGCCATGCACAAAGCGGCTGAGCCGTTTGGGCAAGCGCGCTCGGATCACGATATTTTCAAAGGTCTGGCCGAACGGTTGGGGGTCGGTGCCGCGTTTACGGAAAATCGCTCGGAGATGGACTGGGTTAAGTGGCTGTATGAAACGACCTGCCAGCGGGCGGCGGAGCAG
>CAYGSZ010000417.1:0-2346 GCA_964352705.1 uncultured Rhodobacterales bacterium | reverse complement strand
TGGTGGTGGTGGTGCCGGTGCTGGCGCATGCGACGTGGCATCTCTATCGCAAGGTTATTGTTTAAGAGGTCATCGTTTAAGCTTGGTTCGTCTGCTGCGTATAATTTGCAGAGGCATGCTGTGCGGAAATGCGTTATCTGTAAGCGATGGTGACCGTTTCTGCCGCTTCTAATGATGCCACGCATATTGAACCTGTTGTGACACGGTTTGCACGTGTTGTGACACGGTTTGCACGTGTTGTGACACGGTTTGCACCGTCGCCGACGGGCTTGCTCCACCTTGGTCATGCGTACTCGGCGATCCTCAATTATGATTCTGCTGTAACCGCAGAAGGCCGCTTTTTGCTGCGCATTGAAGACATTGACCTCACGCGCTGTAAGCCGGACTTTGAGACCGCGATTTTAGAAGACCTCGCGTGGCTCGGGTTGAGTTGGGAGGGGGATGTATGGCGGCAATCTGAGCGCTTCGATTTTTATGCAGAGCGCCTTCAAAGTCTTGCGGAGCGCGGCTTAGTCTATCGCTGTTTTAAAACCCGCAAAGACATTGAAGAGGCCATGGGCGCGCCCCATGAAAACCCGGATTCTGATGCGCCGGTGTTTCGCAGCGGACCTTTGGCGGCCCGCGAAGAACGAAATAATCTGGCAGAGGGTAAACCCTTTGCCTGGCGTCTATCGCTGGATGCGGTTGAAAAAGAACTTGGTCCAGTTTTTAAAACGCTGACGTATCAAGAACTGACGGATGACGGTGTGCAAGAACGCCCTGCACAGGTGGCGTGGTTTGGCGATGTGGTGCTGGGCCGTAAAGATATCGGCACGAGTTATCATCTCTCATCGGTTCTTGATGATGCCGCACAAGGCGTGAGCCATATCCGTCGCGGTGATGATCTGCGCGAGGCGGCGGGCTTGCATGCGGTGTTATACGCGTTGTTTGATTTAGAGCCGCCAGTGTATCAGCATCACAAGTTGATTACGAATGAGGAGGGCGAACGTCTGTCCAAACGAGATGGCGCGTTGTCGTTAAAATCTATGCGTCAGGCGAACATGACGCCGGAAGATATTCGTGTAAGGCTTTTTAGAGCCTGAGGAATAGGTCAGACTGCTGAAATCTATTGGGTCAGGTTCGGAGGATGAAGATGGTGTTGTTGAAAAGACTGTTTGTCGTGATGCTATTGGGTGCGGGCGTGTCTCTCGCAGGGGCGAACTTCAGCGGCTTACGCGCTGAAGAAAACACCGCGCCGCCGTTGTTTACAGCAACGCCGACGATTTTGCTGCGCACGCCCGACCCTGAAAACCTGACCAAGTTTTATGAGGCGCTCGGCATGAAGGTTGCGCGCCGCAGTGAAAACGGCTCGTTCATCTTTTTGGAAAACGGGCAGGGCTCGTTAGAGATTCTGAAAATGGACCCGAACACCAAGCCCGGTGGGCCGAAAACCACGCGGACGCAGCAGGGCGTGGTCGCCATTTTTGAAGTGACTGATCAGGTGGAATTGGTGCGGCGTGCCCGTGAAGCGGGGGCGACCCTGATTGAGCGCTGGACGTCGTCCACGCGGGGACATTCGATCTACTATGTGGGCGATTGGGAGAATAACGTATTTGGCTTCGCGCCACGTTATCACAATCCAGACGTCAATGTTCCGTAGGCGATACCTAGTACCGTGAAGAACAACCCTGGACCCTTGGAATAAATCCAAGGGTGAGGGATTAGAAAGAATAAATAGGGGAGAGCTGTAATGCGTGTTTTGAATGGTTTAGGCGTGCTGCTGTCAGCGGTGTTGATGGTGAGTGGGACTCCTTCACGGGCCGAGGAAAATACAACGCCGCCGTTGTTCACCGCGACACCGACGATTTTGTTACGTACGCCTGACCCAGGAAAGTTGGGTGATTTCTATATCGCGCTGGGTATGAAGGTTAACCGTGTAAACTCACGCGGCAGCGTCATTATCTACCATGAAGGCGGCACAGGCTCGCTGGAGATTGTGCGCATGGATGCAAACACGCAACCGGGCGGACCGAAAACCTCGCGCACCCAGCAAGGCGTGGTGGCGATCTTTGAAACCACAGATTTGGATGAGGTTGTGCGCCGTGCTGAAGACGCCGGGAGTCCGATGATTGAGAAGTGGACCGCGGCGCAAGGGGATGTCTCGATTTATTACATCGCGGATTGGGAAAACAATATTTTCGGCTACACCAAACGCAATCATAACCCTAATATTAATACGCCTTAATTTTCAGACCCACGGTTTGCGACCAAACCGGACAAATTCAATTTTTGTATGGTCTGGCCAGAAGGAGGTGATGCAACGCTGCATCACTTGTGGACTAAAACTGTATCCCAGACTGTTTTAGT
>CAYGSZ010000416.1:0-2346 GCA_964352705.1 uncultured Rhodobacterales bacterium | reverse complement strand
ACGGCACCGCAGCGGGATGAAAATCAGCTCCACGCGGCTGTTGTTGAACTGGTCATACTTGATGACGCTGAAATCAAATACTCGACTGTCCAGAACTGGTATCCCGGAGACGAAGATGGCAAAGGCGGCATTTATAATTTCGTGACCAAGCGCGCTGCGTGCCGGGGGCGCAACTCCAAAGTCCAGTGGACCCAGGTCGAGACTGGGTCAGCAGTGACATGGAAATATCCCAGCTGTATTTTGCAAGGAGATAATTCCGTCGGTGAGTTTTATTCAGTCGCCATTACAAACAACAAGCAGCAGGCTGATACCGGCACCAAGATGATCCATCTGGGCAAAAACACCCGGTCCAAGATTATCGCAAAGGGTATTTCTGCAGGCCGTTCAGACAGTACCTATCGTGGACTCGTGCGCATTCAACCGAAGGCGGATGGGGCCCGGAACTTTACTCAGTGCGATAGTCTGTTGATTGGGGATCAGTGTGGGGCGCATACGATCCCTTATATTGAAAGCCGCAATCCGACGGCGCAAACAGAACATGAAGCCACGACATCAACCATCAGTGATGATCAAATGTTTTATTGCCAGCAACGTGGCTTGAATCCAGAACAAGCGGTTTCGTTAATCGTCAACGGCTTCTGCAAAGAAGTTCTGCAAACCTTGCCTATGGAATTTGCTGTCGAAGCTCAGAAGCTGGTCGGCATTAGTTTGGAAGGAAGTGTCGGTTAATCGCCCGCACTTATGTAAAGAGTTATACGTATGTCACTCATCGAAATTAAAGACCTCCACGTTTCCGTAGAGGACAAGGAAATCCTTAAGGGGATTGATCTGACAATTAACGGTGGCGAGGTCCATGCGATCATGGGGCCTAACGGGACGGGTAAGAGCACTTTGTCTTATGTGCTGGCCGGCCGTAAAGGCTACGAAATTACCAAGGGCAGTGTGATCTTTGATGGCAAAGACTTGCTGGATATGGAAGCCGATGAGCGGGCGCGTGCCGGTGTCTTTTTAGCGTTTCAATACCCGATGGAAATTCCTGGGGTGGCAACGTCCACGTTCTTAAAGACCGCTTTGAATGCAAAAAGACGCGAAAGCGGCCTTGATGAAATCGACGCAATGGAGTTTCTCAACCTTATTAAGGCTAAGACTAAAGACCTTGAGATGCCTTACGAGATGATCAAACGCGCCTTAAATGTGGGGTTCTCAGGCGGCGAAAAGAAGCGTGCTGAAGTTCTGCAAATGAGTTTGTTGGAGCCCAAGTTTGCCATTCTGGATGAAACAGATTCTGGCCTGGATATTGATGCCCTGAAAGTTGTGTCCAATGGTGTAAACGCCTTGCGTGACCCAGAGCGCGCTTTTTTGGTTATCACGCACTACCAGCGCCTTTTGAAGTACATTGTCCCTGATTTTGTCCATGTGATTGTTGACGGCAAAATTGTTGAAAGCGGTGATAAGTCATTGGCTGAAGTCTTAGAAGCTGAGGGTTATGCTCGCTTCGAAAAACGTTCAGCGGCTTAAGGCTGGGTATCGTAATGACCACAGTTAAATCATCACCAGAGACCACTTTCGGCTCAGCCTATGCCAATGCGGTTGGCGCATTGCCAGGCGCCACTGAATACTGGGTGGATTCCATACGGCAGACTTCCAGAGCCATTATCGAAACTGGTGGTTTTCCAGGTCCTAAGACCGAGGCCTGGAAGTACACGTCTCTGCGCGAAGTTGCGAAAACACCTTATATTCCGGCGCGTGAGGCAGATGATGTTGATGTTTCGGCCGCACCGGTTGGCAGTCCGGTTCTTGAAGGCGCGTTGCAGGTTGTTTTTGTAAATGGTGTCTACCGCCAAGATCTTTCAACGTCGTTTGAAGGTGTTCAATCCGGTGTGACGTTGGGGCCACTTGCTGATGTACTCAAGAACAACCCTGAGCATCTCAAAGATGTTCTGGCTTCGGCAGCAATTCCTGGCGAGTCATTCGTTGCAGCCCTGAATACTGGGTTCATGGAGCAGGGGATATATCTTCACGTCGAGGCTGATGTTGAAATGTCTCGGCCTATTCAGGTCGTTTCCATTGGAGCTTCGGGAGCGAAACCAGGTGCTTTTCATCCAAGGTTGCAGTTTGTTCTCGACCAGAATGCAAAAGCGACTGTGCTGGAGACCCATGTTGGATTGCCGGGACAACCGTACTTGAGCAATCCTGTTACGGAAGCAATTCTTGGTCCTGGCTCTACCTTAAAGCACTATACCTTAGTTTGCGAAGATAGTGATGCCTACCATCTTGGACGGTCCGCTGTTTGCGTTTCAGAAGGCGCGCAATATGAGTCCTTTCTGTTATCTCTCGGTGGCAAAC
>CAYGSZ010000415.1:0-2349 GCA_964352705.1 uncultured Rhodobacterales bacterium | reverse complement strand
TTGACGGCATCTATGTGTCTTCAGGCGTATCCAGCTTCGGAACCGAAAACTTCGAACGGATCGAAATCGTTAAGGGCCCGTCCTCTGCATGGCTTGGTCGCTCGACCTTTGCTGGCGCGGTGAACATGATCACCAAAACGCCAAGCACAACTGAATACTCTGGCCGCATCACGGCGAAGTTTGCAGAAGACGGTACGTACGATTCCTCCTTCTCGCATGAAGGTCCGCTGGTTGAAGACAAACTGGCCTATCGTGTGTTTGTTCAAGGCTACGGTACAGACGGTCAGTACACCGCCAGCGACGGCGGTGATCTCGGCAAAGAGCGCACAGACACGTTGAGTGCGACGCTTTTCGCAACACCAACAGAAGACCTGACCATTAAGCTCAACGCCATCTACGCCAAAGATAATGATGGCGCACCCTCAGGCTTGTTCATCACTGGCCCGCAAGGTCTTCGAGGCAACAACACAAGTGCTGTGACCAACTGTTTTTCAAGTGGGGCAACAAGCCCTCTGACCACACGACGTAATGACGGCGTTAATCCACTCACAGACTTCATCTGTGGCGCAATCCCAACCGGGCTCGACAACCTTGTCGATTCCAACACAACGGTTCAGCCTGAGTTCATCACCTTCTGGAACGAAATTGTCCCTCAAGCGGATGGCACACTGTTCCTGGATAAGGTCGGCATCAAGCGTAAACAGCGTCGCGCCTCTTTGAATATTGATTACGACCTCAATGCAGGCGGTATTCTTCAAGATTCAACCTTCACTATTCTTGCGGGCTACGGCAAAGAGCAAGTGGTCAGCATCCGGGATTTCGACATTTCGCCTGCCAATAACTGGCTGTCGCGTGATCCTCAAATCATCGAGACCAAACAGTACGAAGCGCGCCTGGCTTCTGGCCAGGAAAATGCTTTGACTTGGTTGATTGGTGCCAGCCTGTTCGATGCAACGTTCTCCAGCCAGTTTTCTGGCGGTGAAGTTGTCGTTGGCGGAGATGGCGGATTGACGATTCCTGCCACCGGTGGGCTTTCAGGATTCGACCTGGATGTAATCTTCGGGCGCGCGGGCGATGGCTTCTGCCCCTGTGGCTTCCCACCGCTTGATCCCCCACCCATCAACACCGGCAAAACATTTGGTGTGTTCGGTAGTGTTGGTTATGACATCACCGATCAACTGGGCATCGACTTCGAATGGCGTTGGCAGAAAGATAAAATTCGCGCTGAATCAGCCTCGATCCAAAATTCCTTCGCCTTCATCGAGCCGTTTGTCACTGGCGGCGGTAGCGGCCTCGGCCTAGAACTCGGAGAAGAGTTCAAAAGCTTCTTGCCACGTTTGACGGTGCAGTATCAGCCAACCGACGAAACCAACGTCTGGGCAACCTACTCCGAAGGTAACAACCCAGGCTTCTTCAACCTCGATCTGATCACCCGCCCAGAAGCCGACATTGCCCTGTTGCGTGCGGCGCTTCCTGATGCTGGACTTTTTGTGGATGAAGAAAAACTGCAAAACTACGAGTTGGGCTGGAAGCAACAACTCATGGATAACCGCATCAACTACTCGTTGGTTGGTTACTTCATGGAATGGAGCAACCAGAAAACCCGTACCGCCGCAGCCTTTACGCGTCCTGACACCTCTCAGGGCATTGCCAACATTGTTGTGGGTGGCTTCTCCACCGACATCATGGGTGCAGAATTTGAAGGTGCGGCTGCTCTCACTGAAAACCTGACCCTTAACGTTGGCCTGAACTATGCCGATGCTGAGTATCAGAATTTCGAGTGTGGCTTCGCTGACAAGTTTGCTCCGGCTGATCCAGACAACGTTGTACGTTGTGATGGTAATTCACCGGTTCAGTTCCCGAAATGGAGTGGGTCATTTGCCACAACATGGACGGACAGCCTGACCAATAACTGGGATTACTTCATTCGCTTTGACGGCGCTTACACCGGCAAGCGTTTCACAGATGAGAAGAACTTCTCCTGGATTGGTGATCAGTGGCTGTTCAACCTGCGTGCTGGCGTGACCGACGAAAACCTGCGTCTGGAAGCCTTCGTCACCAACCTGTTCAATGATGATCAGTACCTCGCCGGCAACCGTTGGACCGACTTCTCGGCTGACCAAGGAGGCTTGTTCCCGTTCGAGTTTGGCAACGCAAACGGTATCGCTTTGACAGCCCCGAAGAAGCGTCAGTTCGGTGTTCGGGCTGCCTACAACTTCTAGGCTTTAAAGCTTAATCTGAAACGTCAACGCCCCGGCCTCGGCCGGGGCGTTTTCTTTTGCGCTCAGCCGTTCGGATGCTTACCTTGTTTGCATGTTGAAACGCTTCTGTATTTCCCTGCTTCTCGCA
>CAYGSZ010000414.1:0-2357 GCA_964352705.1 uncultured Rhodobacterales bacterium | reverse complement strand
TGATCCTGGTTTTAGCCGGGGCATTTACGAAATCCGCCCAGGTGCCGTTTAACTTCTGGTTGCCCAATGCCATGGAAGCACCAACGCCGGTCAGTGCTTACCTGCACTCCGCGACCATGGTCAAAGCTGGAGTGTATCTTCTGGCGCGCGTAAACCCCGGACTTGGCGGGACCGAGATTTGGCAGATCTGCCTCGTGAGCTTCGGGGCAGTCACGTTCCTCACCGGGGCCATTATGGCGCTGAAGAACACAGACCTGAAACTGATCCTGGCGCAAACGACCGTTGCGAGTCTTGGCTTGCTGGTCTTCCTGATCGGGCTGGGGCACGAAAAAGCCATTGTTGCGGCGATGTTGTACTTACTGGGCCACAGTTTGTTTAAAGGGGCCCTGTTTATGGTCGCCGGTAGCGTGGATCATGAAGCCGGCACACGGGATGCCCGCCAACTGTCTGGCTTGGCCAAGGCCATGCCGATCACGGCTGCCGCCGGGGGATTGGCCGCTCTCTCCATGGGCGGATTGCCGCCGTTCTTCGGGTTCATCGCAAAAGAATTCACCTACAAAGCCACACTGGACGCCACGCTGTTCCCGGTGCTGATAACGGCAATCATGGTGACTGGCAGTGTGTGCATGCTTGTGGCCGGCTTTATTGCAGGATTGAAGCCGTTCATCGGCGCCCCTGCCCCGACCCCCAAAGCCGCGCACGAAGGCCCGATAGGGCTCTGGATTGGCCCCATCGTCCTGGCCATCCTGGGACTCGGATTCGGTCTGCTGAACTTATGGCCCGAAAAATCCCTGATCGGCCCAGCCGCCCAGGCGGTCTATGGCGCACCGATGAAAGTGGACCTGTACCTCTGGGGCGGCGTGAACACCGCGCTCATCCTCAGCGTTGTGACCGTCGTCGCAGGTTTGATCCTCTACAAGCTCTGGCCCGCCGTGCAACGCGTCCTTGCCAGTCTGCTTGATCCCCTATGGGGACCGGACAAGGGGTATGACCAAGCCACTGACCTCTTGATTTCTTTTGCACGCTGGTTCTCCGGCTTGGTGCAGGGCGGCGTACTCCGGCGCTACGTTTTGGTGAGCGTTATCATTGTTATCCTGGCCTTGATTGCGCCGGTCTGGCACTACGGCACCTTCATGGCCGGATGGGAGATGCCGGACACAGATTACTACGTGTGGCTGATCGCTGCTTTGGTGGCTGCTGGCGGGTTGGCCATCGCGATTACACGCTCCCGGCTCGTGGCCATTCTGTCCATGGGTGTTCTGGGACTGTCTATCGCGTTCGTATTCCTGCTCTTCGGCGCGCCGGACCTGGCCTTCACCCAATTGATGGTGGAAACCCTTTCCGTTGTCATCCTGGCACTCGTGATCACGCGCCTTCCTGTCTACGGCTCCGATTGGCGGGGTGGCCCAAGAGCGCTGCGGGACGCGGCACTCGGCGGGGTGATCGGAGTGTTTGTCGCGGCCCTTCTGATAAACATCACCGCCGGACCGTTGGATCTGACGCTGAGCGAATACTTCAACGAGAAGAGCTACACAGAAGCCTTCGGGCGCAACATCGTGAACGTCATTTTGGTGGACTTCCGGGCGTTAGATACCTTCGGGGAAATCGCCGTGGTGGTGATTACCGCCGTTGCCATCCTTGGCCTAATCACCTCTGGTGCGCGGCGGCGTAAGCAAGCCGCCTCAGATAAAGTGGAGGCCTCATCATGAAGTCCATCATCCTCCGCACCGCCACACCGTTGCTGGTGGGATTAACTCTGTTGTTCTCGATTTACGTTCTGCTGCGCGGCCACAATGAACCCGGTGGTGGCTTCATTGGCGGCCTCATCGGCGCATCAGCGCTGGCCACTTTGGCCATCTCAGAAGGCATCTCGGCCACCCGCCGCGCCCTGAAAGTCCCCCCAGTGGTGGTGGCCGGATTCGGGCTTTTGCTGGCGGGGTTGAGTGGGGTCGCATCCCTCTTATTCGGGGACATGTTCCTGACCGGGCAATGGTGGTTCCCCAGTTTTGCACCGGACTTGAAGTACCTTTCGACGGTCGTGTTGTTTGACATCGGGGTTTACCTTGTGGTGATCGGCGCTGTCTTTGCGATCATCCTGGCCCTGGAGGAGAGTGACTGACTATGGAGGGGCTCTTCGCCATCGTCGTGGGTATTCTGTTCGCTGTCAGTATTTACCTGCTGCTGAGCGGATCAATCATCCGCCTGGTCCTTGGGGTTTTCGTTCTGGGGAACGCGACGCACCTGCTCATTTTCGTATCTGGCCGACTCACCCGCGAAACACCGCCGCTGATTGGCGAGGGGCTTAAATTGGCAGAACCAGGCATCGCCAATCCGCTGCCCCAGGCCCTGATCCTGAC
>CAYGSZ010000413.1:0-2365 GCA_964352705.1 uncultured Rhodobacterales bacterium | reverse complement strand
TTCGTGACGCCAACAGGAGACACACCATGAGCCTGCCCCAACGGAAAAAACTGCGCGATTTAATGGCTGCCCCCGGCATGATTGTTGCCCCGGGCGCTGGCACCCCCTTGGACCTGAGATTGATTGAGCAGGCGGGATTCGAGGTTGGCTACATGACCGGCTATGGCAACGCTTGCGTCCGTTACGGGGTGCCCGATGTGGGACTCATCGGCTATGGCGAGCTAGAGGACACTGTGCGCGCCATGCGTCAGGTGACCGAGATTCCGCTGATTGTTGATTGTGACACCGGCTATGGCGACATTGCCAATGTCAAACGGACCGTCGAAGGCATGGAATCCCTTGGAGTCGCCGGTGTGCAGTTGGAAGACCAAATCTGGCCAAAAAAATGCGGGCATATGGCGGGTAAATTTGTTGAGCCCCGCGATGTCGCTGAACGCAAAATCAAAGCCGCCGTCGCCGCCCGGATGGACCCGGATTTATTGATTATCGCCCGCACCGACTCTCGTGGTCCTCATGGCATGGATGAAGCCATGGACCGCGCTAAGATGTTCATGGACGCCGGGGCCGATATGATTTTCTTTGACGGGCCAAAATCGCTCGAAGAACTTCATCAGATTTGCGACGCCAACATTGGCCCACAAATGGCGAACATGAGTGAAACCGGCCTGACCCCTATTCTCTCTGCCAAAGAGTTGGAGGAGATCGGTTTCAAGCTGACCATCTGGCCATCGACCACATCACGTATTGCGGTGCGTCAGGTGTCCGAGTTTTTGGCGCATTTGAAAGAGACGGGGGATTCCCGCCCTTGGCTCGATAAAATGGCCTCGCTGGAAGAAACCAACACCAAGCTGGGCTTGAAGGATGTGAAAGCGTTTGAGGACGACATTACTGGCGGTTAGGCTTTTGATACGGGTAAACTGCCAAGGACCGCACTCATGCTGACGATCTGGAAGGGCGCATGACATCGCCCCCCAAATCCCCGACGAATGACAACACTTTGGCAACGCATCGCGGTGGATGTCATTGCAGGGCTGTCACCTTCGCATTTGAAGCGCCGAGACGGGTGACCGTGCAATCCTGTAATTGCTCGATGTGCGCGAAGGTCGGGTTTATCCATCTGATTGTTCCCGCCAGCCGGTTTCGGCTGTTGCAGGGTCAAGAGGTGTTGAGCACCTACACCTTCAACACGGGCGTTGCTCAGCATCACTTTTGTTCTGTGTGCGGTGTAAAGTCCTTTTACGTGCCACGCTCTAACCCGAACGGATACAGCATCAACATGCGCTGCATCGCGCCCGGCACCTTCGACGACATAAGAGTTGAAGAGTTCGACGGTCAGAACTGGGAAGATCACGCGGATGATTTGACCCATTTGAGCCAGAGCGAAGATTGAGAGCTGACAACTGAGAATTGTGAACGGTTGCTCTGGGAGCACTGATACACAGGGGTCTCTTTGATTTCCCGACTCTTCTTGCCTCAAAACTGATCCGGGCTAAAGTTGTCGTGTTGATATAATCTTTTGGAGACTGGGGCATGGCACCCGACGGCGGCGCAACATCGACGGTCACGGAACAAGACCTGATCCGCCGTGCCCGGGAGCTTGGACCAACGCTCGCGGAGCGCCGCGCGAAAACCTACGATCTGCGACGCTTGCCCGACGAGACGGTTGCTGACTTGGTTGGCGCTGGCTTGCTCAAAGCTTGCCAGCCGGCCCGGGCCGGTGGGTATGAACTGACCTTCGGGGCGCAAACCTCTGCTGGCGCTGAAGTCGGGAAGTATTGTGGCTCCTCCGCCTGGATCGTCTCCGTCTGCGGCACCCACCATTGGATGCTGGGGAAATTCGCCCCGGAGGCTCAGGACGACGTGTGGGGTACAACGCCAGACGCCATATCGGCGTCGGCTTTTGCCTCCGTGTATCAAACCACTGAAAAAGTTGAAGGTGGGTTTAAAATTTCTGGGCGCTGGATGTTTTCCAGTGGCATTCACGCCTGCGACTGGGTGATTGTGGTTGGGCGGATTCCCCGCGAAGACGGACCGCCGGACGCCTGGTTCATGCTGGTGCCGAAAAGCGATTATCAAATCCAAGACAATTGGCGGACTGTTGGGCTGCGTGGCACGGGCAGCAACGATCTGATCATTGAGAATGCTTTTGTGCCGGAACATCGGGTGATCGGACACGCCGAGATCAATCAACTGGACACGCCCGGCACCGCCAATAATCCAGGTAGCGTTTATCGCATGCCCCTTCAAGGGGCGATCAACTACTGTGTGTCAGCTCCGGCCCTTGGGCTGGCAGAGGGCGCTTTGATGTCGTTCTCAGAAGCTATGGGGGCCAGGACAGACGTTTTTGCAAAAAAGATTGCCGAGA
>CAYGSZ010000412.1:0-2371 GCA_964352705.1 uncultured Rhodobacterales bacterium | reverse complement strand
TGTAAATCCCAGACTATATATCCAGATAATGACCATTTATCGGGAGGTCTTGATATGTACGACTTTATGTCCAGACATTTTCGCCATCTACCTACGGCTTTAGCGGGCCTTGCGCTCTCAGCTCTGCTTGTCACGTCGCTAAATGCGGCACCGGAGCCTAACTTTCGTGTGCGGCTTGTGGCGGCCTTTCATCTGCAGATGACGGTGACCAAGTTGACTTTGCCTGAGTTTACGCCTGGCGAGTGCACTTTATATGGCACTGTCGTGCGTGTTTTTCGCTCCAGGGCAGGGGACCTCGAAGAAGGAGATAAAATCTCAGTGCCTTTTACCTGTGATGTAGATCAGGGTGATAGTTTGTATCAAGATTTACCCGATGCGGATGAGATAGAGGCAGCACCTTTTATCGAAGTATTTTTGGATCCGGGAGAGTCCTCAAAATACGTCATGAGTGAAGGCCAATACATGGTGATCAAGGGACCAACGCAAGATCCTTTATGTCAGACAGAAAAAGCGGGAGTGTCCTGCTAAACCGAGTATTTTGTTAAATCGAAAGGACAAAAAAAATGACATCACAGTCTAAAAACCCATCCGTGAATCAAAGTAGACCGAAGGAAGACCATAGCTTGGACGCGGCTTCCAAGAAGGTTCATCCGGATCCAGCGGCCGGTGACGTTGGTGCGTCCGGGTCTACATCACGTGGTCAGGGCGGCAGGCCCAATCACGGTATCGCTGAGGTGGTTGAGGAAAGCAAAGACCTCAAGAAAGATCCACGTCCTGGAAAGGCTGGATCAAAACCTCATAAAGATACCGCTGCGGATGATGTTGGGTCTAGCGGCGCTACGCACCGTTAATCATTTGCAGTCCATGACATTTTTACGCGCGGGTAACGCAGCGGGATTGCGGTTCCAAATCTGAGATTTCCCTCCGGGTCAAATCCCTGTTCCCACATGTACAAAGACTCTTCATCCAGCATGTATTCCTGTGAAACGTAACGCCACATGTCCATGCTCGGAATGTGGATGTGGCACGTTTCTTGTTTAACACTGCCGATCAGCACGCCAGCTTGCTCGTGCCAGATATGCTCGCAGCCCAAGGGCAGCGGGTCCAGGTCGTCCGGCTTGAGGTCGACGAGAACAGACGGGTTGAGATGTGCGCCTGCGTAGGTGTTGCCGGGCCGGAAGTTGTAAGAGCGCATAATGTTGGCGGGCCGGCCTGGGGCATCTTCAAAACTGATCAGGCGTTGCATTTCGACTTTGCCGTCCAAGCCGCCAAGCCGCAGTTCCATATACATCACCTGAGTGCCAAAGGCGGGCACATCGACCTGCCTGGCAAGTGTGTAGAGGCTTCTGAGTTCTTTTTCGCTGTCCGACGTTTCAGAAACCGATTCTGGATGTCGTTCAAAGGCTCCTTCAAAGGCATGAAAAATTTGTGCAGCCTGCGCGTCCAAATTCTTATTGGCTGTGCGCGTCAGCGTCTGCTGCTCCACAATCAAAGAGTTGCTGTCAGCTTTAAGCGTTGCAATAGGACAATCCGGGTCTTGAGTTTGGCTAAGGACAAAACCGTTCTCCTCTGACCATCGCGTTCGACAAATGTTTTGAGACACGGCGCTGTTGTGTGGTGTTAACGCGGCGATGCGGGCCGGTATCGCATCTGAGCGCGCATATTTTGTTCCCTCCAACAGCGTGTAGGTTGTTGAGTAAACACCAGAGTCATCTTCCTTAAAAACAATGAGATGCTGGCGTTCTATTGTACCTTCCGGGCCGCCCTGGCGGAGCTCAAAGTAGAGTGTCTCCTTACCAAAGGACGGTGCCTCTATTTTGCCGGCAAAGACATGCCGGGGAGCAGTTTGAGTTGTCTCCTGTCCTCCATACTCACCTTCAAGGCGAGAGATGATACTCTCCGGCGAGAGGGCAAAGCTCGTTTTTGCCCAGAGAACTAAAAGACCAACACCGAGGTTTAAGATTCTCATTTCAGCCAGTTACATCCGATAACTCAGGCGCACCCCCAGTTGGCGTGCATCGGGAACGAAGACGTTAATCGACGTGCCGAAGGAAAACAGATCAAAGTTTTCCTGGGCGCTGCGGGGTTTATCCGAATCAAACAAGTTCTCGGCGTAGCCGATGATGGACCATTTATCGCCTTCAACACCCAGACGAGCATCGACGTTGACATAGGATTGCAGGGTCCAGCGGTTCCATTGGGCCAGAAAGCGCTTGCCCTGGTATTGGGCTGACACTTCAGCCACCACGCTCAAATCATCCGAGACGGGGAAAGAACCGTTGGCCCCAATCGTAAACGCGTGTTTAGGCTGTCGTTCAAGTTGATTGCCTGTCAATGATATTTCACAGGCGGTGTTGCCGGCAATCGTGAC
>CAYGSZ010000411.1:0-2373 GCA_964352705.1 uncultured Rhodobacterales bacterium | reverse complement strand
AACTGATGTTGGACATACCCCCGCAAGCCTTTGTGCCGCCGCCGCGGGTGGACTCCACCGTCATTCACCTCACGCCTTTGTCGCAGCCGGTCGCCGAGGCCAACGCCGAGACCCTGTCCCGCGTCACCGCCGCCGCCTTCGGGCAACGCCGGAAGATGCTGCGCTCCAGCCTCAAAAGCCTAGGGGATGCAGAAGCGCTGTGTGCCACCATCGGCCTCGACCCAACGCTGAGGGCCGAGCAGGTGTCCGTGATCGACTTTTGCGCCCTGGCCCGGGCGGTGGATGCCGCTGAGGCGTAAAATCACAAACATCTTGTCGTCTGTGAAACAGGGGCTGCAAGATTCTGCTTTAGACGCAAGCGGTTATGCCGCCCTGCTCATCCTTACTCGTTTCTAAAACGCTCAAGCCTTTGATTTAAAAGGCAAGGCCGCTGAAAAAACCATCGTCCATGGGCTCGTTTAGTCGGAACGAGCCCATTTAAAAAATGGCACCCGCCCAAAGTTAGGCCCTTATTCAGAGTTTGATTCAGAACCTGATTCAGAGTTTTCCGCTAAAAATTCAGCAATCGGCGGCACAATCAAATCAGGCGCTTCCAGGCTCGGAAAGTGTCCTGTGAGTGGCAACTCATGAATGGTTTTCGGGGCCTGAGTCATGCGGCTGGTCAGTTCCTCCAGTTGCTGCGGCGGCAGCACCGGATCACTCATCGCCCAGATCACCAGGGTTGGTGTTGTCACGCCCCCCAGGTTTTTGTTGGCCTGCTCTGGCGAGAAGTTGGCCGGAATCAGAGGCCGTGCCAAAGGCCCGCGCACCCGCCGGTTTTGATCATACATCATCGTAATCAGGTCATCGCCCAGGCGCTCCGGCTGGCCCCACAAGTATGTGTAATAGGTTTCCCAAAAACCCCAGGTGCGAAATTTCAACAGGTCATCATTGAGCATCATCGCGCGACGCACTTCAGGCGGGCGGGCACTGCGCGGCACACTCACCGGCGCTGACGGCATGTTCATGACCACCAGCTTGCTCACCCGATCCGGATAACTTGCGGCCACCCGGGTGGCAACTGTGCCGCCACTGGACTGGCCAATCAGATGAAACGGTCCCTCAACCCCAACATGATCTAACAGCTCCATAATCATGCCATGCAGAGTGACATCCTCCGCCACATCATCGGGACCTGCAGCCTCCGTCAGACCCCGGCCGGGCAGTTCCATGCGGATCATGCGATAGCGGTGTTTAAGACCCGCGACGACCCCATCCCAGGTGTGCAGCGTGCCCTCCGAGCCATGAATGAGCACGATAGGATAACCCTCGCCCTCATCCATATAATGCACGGACATGCCCGCAATATCGACGAACTGAGACTGCGGCGTCGCATACATCTCACGCAGTTCCGCGAGTGTCAGGCGCATCTGATCGGAGCGAAACACCGCAATAGTTGTCAGCCCTGCCACCACAATTGCACCCAGAATCGCAACCGCAGTCATGAGTCTTAATCCCATGCTTAGTCTCCCGTTACTGCGTCCAACGCAGGTCTAATACATATGCTGGCCGCCGTTAATCGACAGGGTCGATCCGGTCATGAAATCTGCATCATCGGCCACCAGAAATAGAACGCCCCGCGCGATATCATGCGCTTTGCCTAAACGTCCCGCAGGGATGCCCGCGATGATTTTCTCAAGCACCGGTTCCGGCACAGATCGCACCATATCTGTATCCACATAGCCAGGGGCAATCGCGTTCACGGTAATGCCAGCTTTCGCGCCTTCTTGGGCCAGGGCTTTGGTAAACCCATGAATGCCCGATTTTGCCGCGGCATAGTTGACCTGACCATACTGCCCGGCCTGACCGTTGATCGAGCCAATGTTAACAATGCGGCCGAATTTCCGACCACGCATACCCTCAATCACACAGCGCGACATATTGAAACAAGATCCCAGGTTGGTGTCGATCACCTGCTGCCACTGGGCATGATCCATTTTATGCATTGTGCCGTCACGGGTGATGCCCGCGTTGTTGACCAAAATATCAACCGGCCCCAGGTCAGCCGCAACCTGTTCAACCCCTGCCTGGCAGGCTTCGAAATCTGAAACGTCCCATTTGTAGCAGCGTATGCCGGTTTCTTCCTGGCACTGCTTCGCCGCCTCATCATTGCCGCCATAAGACGCTGCAACTTTGTATCCCGCCGCCAGAAGCGCCTCTGCAACGGCCCGTCCGATGCCCCGTGTTCCGCCTGTTACCAAGGCAACCCGTTGTGCTGACATGTCCTGCTCCCCCTCATCCATTTCTATTTACCGGATCATGATAGGACTCATTTGGCCCCGAGTAAATTTAACCGCAGCATGATTGACTTTCGGGTTTCAGGCTCTTAACACC
>CAYGSZ010000410.1:0-2374 GCA_964352705.1 uncultured Rhodobacterales bacterium | reverse complement strand
AGTGCGAACACCAATCCGTTCCGCCAGATCGAACGCCGCGATGTCGGCATTCAACTTGAGGTGAAACCTCAGATTAATGATGGTGACACCATCAAGCTTTTCATTCGCCAGGAAGTCTCCAGTGTGTTCGGTCCCGTGAGCGAGTCGTTTTCGGAGCTCGTCACGAATAAACGAGAAATCGAGACCACAGTCATGGTTGATGATGGCGAAATCATCGTCCTGGGTGGCTTGATCGAAGACGATGAGCAGGTGTCTGTCGATAAAGTTCCTTTCCTTGGTGATATCCCTGTTCTTGGTCGCGCTTTCCGCAGCGACAGACGCTCTAAGGAAAAAACCAATCTGATGGTGTTTATCCGCCCGACAATCATGCGCAATGCGAATGATATTCGTTCGTTGACCGGCGAAAAGTACGACATGATGCGTGCCCAGCAAATGATGAAGAGCCAGGGTGGCCGCTCAAGCATGGATGACATTCTTGGCGAATTCATGGACAACGCTGGTACATCAAATGCGCGATAGAGAATCCCGGCATGGCTGAGTCCGCGCTCCCTATTTTAAATTATACCTTCGCTAAGGATCATGGCGTTCTTGTCCTTGAAGAGAATGATCGTGCAACCGTGGGGGTACGAGAAGGTTGGAAAGCGACCTCATTGCTGGAGGTTCGCCGTTTTCTCAACAGGCCATTTACGATCAAAACACTGACCTCAAGTGATTTCGAGAAAACGTTGTCGGAAATTTATTCCGCTCAACGTATGGATTCAGAAACGCTCTCGGATGAACTGGACGCTGACGACAATCTAACAAGCCTTGCAGAAGGTTTACCCCAAGCGGCAGACCTGTTGGATTCAGCAGATGATGCGCCGGTCATTCGGCTGATCAATGGGCTGATTTCTGAGGCGGCGAAGCGTAAAGCGTCTGACATTCACGTTGAACCCTTCGAAGCCAAGCTATCGGTGCGGGTACGCATTGATGGTGTATTGCAGGAAGTGCTGACACTCTCGCAACGTGTGGCACCCCGTTTGGTCTCCCGCATAAAAGTTATGGCGCGTTTGGATATTGCCGAAAAGCGTATTCCTCAAGATGGCAGAATTTCACTTAAGATCGGCGGCAAGAGTTTAGATGTCCGCGTATCGACACTGCCGGCCCAATATGGTGAACGGGTGGTTTTGAGGCTGTTAGATAAAAGCCACGAATACTTTGGTATTGACCAGCTTGGCATGACTCTCCCGGTTTGCAACGCATTCCGACGCGCCATCTCTGAGCCCAACGGTATTGTCCTTGTGTCCGGACCAACTGGGTCAGGTAAAACAACTTCTCTTTATGCGGGCTTGACGTATTTGAACGATCAGTCCCGGAATATTCTGACCGTTGAAGATCCTGTTGAATATGCCTTGGATGGCGTTGGTCAGACTCAGGTTAACACCAAGGTGGGTATGACCTTTGCGGCTGGTTTGCGGGCCATCCTTCGGCAAGACCCGGACGTTGTGATGGTTGGTGAAATTCGCGACCCAGAGACTGCCACAATCGCGGTTCAGGCCAGCCTTACCGGACATCTCGTGTTGTCCACAATTCACACCAATAGCGCTGTGAGCGCAATCACTCGGTTGAAAGATATGGGGGTCGAACCATTTTTGCTGGCCTCGACCGTCAAGGCTATTATCGCCCAGAGGTTGGTGCGTCGATTGTGTGAGGTCTGCAAAGTACCGGTCGAAAGCACTGACTCCCAACGTCAGTTGCTGGCTCACCACGGTGTCGCTGAGGGACAACTCCACAGTTTGTCAGGATGTGAGGCTTGCGGTCATACAGGGTTTGCTGGTCGGTTAGGCTTATACGAACTCGTTACCGTCGATGACGTGGTGCGCCGTATGATTCACGACGATGTAAACGAAGAAGACATCGCCAACTATGCTTTTACCGAGAATGACACACTGCTGATCAGTGGATTGCGATATGTTGCATCGGGTCAAACCAGTCTCGATGAGGTCTTACGTGTCTGCCGCCAGGGAATAGAGTCTGATGTCGGCATTTGAATACGAAGCGCTAGACCGACAAGGGCGGCGGCATCGCGGTGTAGTTGCGGCTGATACGGCGCGACTGGCCCGGAAAGACTTACGGCTTAGGAAGCTTGTTCCTTTAACTGTTGAGCCTGCGAATGCGCCTACCCAATCGTCCAAATCTAAATGGTTTTCTAAACCAAAAAATCGAGTCTCTAGCCGTGATTTGTCACTCCTGACACGCCAATTGGCGACCATGTTGGATGCAGGTGCTCCCTTAGAAGGGGCATTGCAGACTCTCGTTCAGCAGTCTGAAAAACCAGCGCTGCGCAGCGTGTTGTCGGGTGTCCGTTCAGATGTCATGGAAGGGCACACCCTGG
>CAYGSZ010000409.1:0-2382 GCA_964352705.1 uncultured Rhodobacterales bacterium | reverse complement strand
GTGATGCAACGCTGCATCACTTGTGGACTAAAACTGTATCCCAGACTGTTTTAGTACCGATTTCACTTGTTGTCAGTTCTATGACACCTATATTCCGGTTGAATTACAAAGGGATGACTTGATCCTTAATCAAGTCGATACCGTCTATTATTTAGATATCTGGAGAGAAATTTAATGCTGAAGCGCACGCTTTTCACAACATCAATCATCGCCTCAGGGATGGTGGTTGGCCTGATGTCCGCCAATGATGTGTTGGCCCAAAACATTACCCTGGAAGAAATTGTGGTGACGGCGCAGCGCCGCGAGCAGGACCTGCAGACGGTTCCCGTTCCCGTTTCCGCGTTCAGTGTTGAACAGCTCGAAAATCGTCAGATTTCAGAAGGCCAGGATTTGGAGCGTTACGTTCCCAGCCTGAAGATGACCAACAACATCACCCAGCCGACCAACCTGTCGCCTTCCATGCGCGGTTCGCTGCAGCAGGATGCGTCGTTGGCGGTGGCTGAGTCTCCGTTTGGGATTTACGTAGACGACGTTTACGTTGGCCGCCTAAACGGCAACAACACGCGTTTGGCTGACGTCGAGCGCATTGAAGTGCTGCGTGGCCCACAAGGCACATTGTATGGTCGTAACACCCTTGCGGGTGCTTTGAAGTTCATCAGCAAAACGCCAGGCGATGAAATGTGGCTGGACGGTTCTGTTGGATACGGCAACTATGATGCCAAAGAAGCCTCTGTCAGCACAGGTGGGCCATTGAGCGATTCCATTTCTGGCTCTGTTGCGTTTCAGATCAACGAGCGTGATGGTTACGGGACCAATCTTGCCACTGGCAGAAACATTGGTGCAGAAGAAAACTGGGCCGGTCGTGTGAAACTGCGCTACACGGGTGGCGAAAACTTCGATGCTATCGCTCATGTGTCCTATGCAGATAGCCGCAACGATTCAAACCTGATGGTGCCAGCGACCACACCCGGTATTCCGAATAACTCTCAGTACACTACTAAAGACCTCGTGCCGACGTTTGGCGGTCTTTATGACACCAATACTCCGGATCAAGACTACAGTGGCGGCGGATTGCTGAACATTACCAACCAGCCGCGCGGCGATACGGAACAACTGATTGCCTCTTGGACGATGTCTTATGACTTCGACCAGGCAACCCTGAAATCCATCACGGCCTTTGTGAACACCAAAGACTATTTTACCACCGACTTCTCTGGTCGCGGGGCTATTGTTGGCGCCATTGGTACAGATTCCGACCAGTGGACCCAAGAACTTCAACTCACCGGCACCGGCTTTGATGATCGTTTGAACTACATCTTGGGCGCTTTTTACCTGAATGAGCGGGCCACCCAGGATATTAACTGGTACTTCTTCGCCCCAACCTCGCGCAGCATGTATGACACGGGTACAGATTCCTACTCGGTGTTCGGTCAGGCTGATTATGCGATTACGGATCGCCTGACCGCCACGGCTGGTCTGCGTTGGACCCGTGACGAAAAAGACTGGGACTTCAACATTGATTACTTCTTTGCCCCAGTCCCATCAGAAAACATCGTCGATGCGATTGAAGAGAATTCCTGGACGCCTAAAGTCGGCCTGGATTATGCCGTAAATGACGACACAATGCTGTTTGTCTCCGCAGCCAAGGGTTTCAAGGCTGGTGGGTTCAACGGTATCAACATCTTCGATACCAGCGTTGCCCAGTCCAACTACGGTGCTGAAACCAACTGGACTTATGAAGCCGGTGTTAAGACTGAAATGTTTGATAATCGTTTCCGTTTGAATGCCAACTACTTCCACAACCGCATCAGCGACCTGACCCTCAACGCGCAGGTTCTGGTGAATGGCAATCTGACCTTCCCCGTGCAAAATGCGGGTTCGGCCACCATTCAAGGGATCGAAATTGAAGCCAACGCCGCGTTGTTTGAAGGCTTCAATGCGTTCACAACCGTCACACTGCTTGATGGCAAGTTCCGCAATCTCGACCCAACGTCGGCTCCGGCAAATTCTTTGACGGCCTTTGGTGTAACAGCACAGACACCACAAACGGCTGATTATGCCTTCGCGATTGGGTTTGATTACACCCATGATTTCGTGATGGGTGGGACGGATGCAGCGATCAAAGTGGGGGCAGACATGTACCACACGGATGACTTCATCACTTCGGCGACTAACGAAGTGCTATCAGCGGCCTATAATCGCATCAACGCGTATGCCGAGCTTGAGTACAATCAAACCTGGGCCGCGCGCTTCTCAGTTTCAAACCTGGAAGATAACGAACTGTTTGCCACAGGCTCACGTGGACTGGGTGGCTTCGTTGCCCGCCCACCGCAAACTTACAAGCTGACTTTGAAGTACAGCATGTAGTTTGAGGTTACAGAC
>CAYGSZ010000408.1:0-2385 GCA_964352705.1 uncultured Rhodobacterales bacterium | reverse complement strand
AGATTGATTTTGTGTCAAAACTGATTTATTTTCAGCATCAATTGGTATTAGGGTATCGATGATAAATCGATTTGAGTTGGAATGCGCCTGAAATGATCCGATCTGAGATATCAAATATCTTAGAAAACTTGGAATCTGCCGGTTCCAAAAAGTCCTTTGAGGACTCCTTGAGTCATGGATGCGAATCCCTCGGCTATAACACCTATGCCTATTTTTCTATAAATGCGGAAACGATCTTGCGGTCTAAGTTGACAGAGGCTGTCGATGATATGATTCGTATCACGAATTTAGATCCAAGCTGGATGGAGCATTACGTTAAACAGAACTACGCAATGAGTGATCCGGTGGTCATGGATGCCCTTAAAGCGCGCATGCCCGTAGTCTGGACTGAAGACTATCGCATCGACACCTTATCGTCAGATGAAGCACAAATGATGGCTGACGCCCATGACTTTGGTATTCAACGCGGCCTGACTGTTCCTATTCATGGCCCATCTGCTGAACTCGGTATGTTGTGTTTATATTCAGATATGTGTGACAGGGAGTTTGGTAGTCACGTGCGAGCAACAAAGAGTGAGGTGCTTCTTGTCGCCCAGTACACACATAATGTCGCTCAGACAACGCTGCGACCAGAAATGGCAACACCAAAACCTGTACCACTTACCGATCGGGAAATTGAAATACTGCGTTGGACTGCGGAAGGAAAAACCGCTTGGGAGATTGGCTCTATCCTAAAAATTTCAGAGCGTACTGTTAACTTCCATCTCCAAAATGCCATGGGGAAATTTGGCGTTCACAACAAAACTCACGCTGCATCAAAAGCGATGAGCAGTGGCCTGCTGTAAGACATACACGCAAACCGCTAAGCCAACGACAACTCCATAAACAACTCTGATGTTTTTTTTGCGCAAATATTAATGGCGCAGGCGCGCTTTGATTTGTGCATGCATATCATCTTTAGGCTTGAGAGAAATAAAATTGCCTAACTCGGGATTCAAATCCGAAGTGATCGTGACGTCGAAACGTCGATAGATAAGAGGCAGGATAATTTGCATCTCCATTGTCGTCAGACCAGACCCGATACAAACCCGAGGTCCAGCGCCAAAGGGGAGATAGGCAAACTTAGAGCGACCCACAGTGTTTTCCGGCAGAAATCTATCCGGATCAAAGCGTTCCGGATCTTCCCAAACACTGGGTAACTTATGGAGCACATATTGACAGATAAGCACGGTCGTACCCGCTTTAATGTGTTCACCCCCAATCACGTCATCTTCAATAGCCGTACGCGAGAACCACCAGACCGTCGGGCGCAGACGTGCGACTTCTTGAATGACGCGCTTGGTATATTCCAACTCTCGTAAATCTGAGTTGCCAGGCATGCGGCCCTGCAGCACTGAGTCGGCTTCATTCCTTACCCGCTCCAAAACATGTGGGTTCTCTGATAAGAAATAGACCGTCCAGACCAACAAACTGGCCGTTGACTCAAAACCAGCAACAATCAACGTAACAATCTCATCACGCAACTGATCATCACTCATGCGTTGTTCGTCTTGCGGATCACATGCTGCCAGCAAAATACCCAGCAAATCTGTCGCTGGAGATTCACTATTCCGACGCTCATCTATGAGCTTAGCAACTATGCTATGAACATCGGTTAAGGCCGCTTCATAGGCACGGTTTTCCTTGGTTGGTAGCTTGGTGGCCAAGGTCGTCAAATCCCAAACACGTTTTGCAGTAACTTCATTGATCAATTGCATTGCGTTGTAAAGCTTAACGCCCGCAGCACCAATCGAAGCGCCGAAGAATGTTTGCATCATCACTTCAATGGTGAGAACAGACATGTCTTCTGAAAGATTAAAGTCCTGACCGCTTAGAGCTTTCTCGTCCCATGTTTTGAGATGATCATCAACAACACCTAAGATATGACTGCTGAGCAACTCAAGGTTCTTACGTTTAAACGAGGGCTGGATGAGTTTGCGCTGGCGCTCCCATAGTTCATTCTCAGCAATGAAAATTCCATTACCAAATAGCGGCTTCATCCGTTCAACCAACGGAGACTTGCGATAATTCCGGTGATTGGTTTGCAGGACGTGTTCTACGTGCTGCGGATGATTGAGCAGATATGCTGTCGTCATGAAAATCCTAAGTGGCACCAAATCGCCATACTGCAGTGAACATTTCTCAAAAAAGCGCGCCGTGTCTGTGCGCAACATGGGTAGTACCCCAAGAATCGGATGACCCTTGGGGCCGTCTAACTTCGACCGTTTAAACATCCTCTAAATCTACGCCTCACCTCTAAGCCAAATCATCTCATTCACCATACCAACGGTTGGTGGCAGGGCTGAGATTAGGCTGCCAGCTTATGAAGCTCCATAGCGTGTGGTG
>CAYGSZ010000407.1:0-2412 GCA_964352705.1 uncultured Rhodobacterales bacterium | reverse complement strand
GAATAAATCTGGGGGATCTTAGCTTCGCGAATCAGGTTTCGCACAGCTGATGTGCCAACCATAATCTCGTGTGCAGCGACGCGGCCGCCGCCATTTTTCTTCAACAGCACTTGGCTGATCACGGCCTGCAGTGATCCGGCGATCATCGCCCGCACCATGCCTTGCTCGCCGGCGGGAAACACGTCGATGATTCTGTCCACCGTCTTTGCCGCTGAACTGGTGTGCAGCGTGCCCATCACAAGGTGGCCCGTTTCAGCCGCTGTCAGCGCGAGTGAAATGGTTTCATGGTCGCGCATTTCACCAACCAGGATCACATCCGGGTCTTCACGCAGGGCGCTCTTAAGCGCCCGTGCGAAGGAATCCGTATGGCGTCCAACTTCACGATGGTTGATCAGGGCATTCTTTGAGGAATGTACAAACTCAACGGGGTCTTCGATGGTCAGAATATGCCGGTCCGTATTGGCATTCATGTAATCAATCATGGCGGCCATGGTGGTTGATTTGCCGGATCCCGTCGGTCCTGTCACCAGCACCATACCGCGCTCCATTTCCGCGAAGCGCTTGAAGATTTCAGGCGCGTTCAGGTCTTCTAGAGAGGGAATTTTGGTCGGGATTTCGCGAAACGCCGCTGCTGCGCCGGTTGTGGTGTTATAGGCGTTAACGCGGAACCTGGATTCTTCACCGTAGGCGATGGCAAAATCGATTTCTTTTTCCGACTCAAAGTCCGAGCGTTGCTCTTCGGTCATGATCGAATACAGCATGTTCTTGACGGTATCCGGGTCAAGCTCGCCGGTCTTGATCGGCTTAAGCCCGCCGTCGATGCGCACCATAGGTTGCTTTGCGGAGACCAAATGCAGGTCAGAAGCTTTGTTTTTCTGGGCAAAGGCCAGCAGTTCGGTAATTTCCATGGAAGGGCTCCCCTTGGTGTCTTCTTAATGTGTCGCAGGTTAAGCGTGTCGCCTGTTACGTCTATAGCAAGTCATGGTGGATCAATATGTCGGTTCGGTTACGTCTTTATGGATGGCCTACATTTGCGCGCGTAAATAACGCGCCCGCGCCCGCACGCCGTCCACTGACGTTTCAATAAAGATCGGTTGAAGTTCAAACAGACGAATGAACTCGCCGTAATAAGCGACGGCTTGTGTGGGCCTGTTCAGGCGGTCCGCCAAAACACCGGCGTTCAGGTGGTACACCGCAATGTCCGGTGCGCGCTGTATGGCGGCCCCCATGTAAGACAAAGCTGAATCGTCTTGTCCCATCTTGCCTTTCAGATCGGCCAACATGGCCAGCACAGCAGGCTGATCAACGCCTGAATTCGCCAAGCGTTCCAGGCGGGCGGTTGCATCGCCGATCGGCATGGCGGCGGTCGATTCCAGCACCCGCGTTAAAATGGCATCGTTTTCGGGTTCGTTGATCAGAAATTGGTCATACGCCGCTTCTGCTTCCGGTATCCGGCTTAGGCGCTCGCTGGTCATGGCAATACCGAGCAAGGCCAAGCGGTCATTTTCCTTATCTCTTAAGATGGCTTGATACTTCTGCAGGGCTTCGGTGTAGCGCCCGGCAGCAAAGTCTTTCACAGCGCGGTGGTAGGGCGTGTCTGTGTCTTCTGCCAAAACCGCATTCATAATCAGGCTGCGGGCATCCTCGCGCCAAGTGGTCAGAACTTTATCGCGATAGTCCGCCCGGCGTCCGTCATCTGAACTGTGATAGCGCTCAACGGCTTTCGGCCACGAGCCTTGCAGGCGATGCAACTGGCGCAGGTAAGAGGCCCCGTAGGCGACGTTTCTGGACGGCTCAAAAGCATCTTCAAGTGAGGCAAAGGCATCCGGGTGGTAGCGCAGGTTTACCTGCATGCAGCCCACATCGATGCTGCGCAGACCGTCTTCAATCAAGGCCCGTGTTGCGGCAACGGCTTCTTCTTTGCTGTCAAAATACTGACCTTCCCCCCCGGCATTAATGGTCCATGGCCAGGCCACTCTGGTTCCGTTTGGGCCAAGGCCTCGGCCAGATTCAACCAGGGAAATCGCCGCCAGCAAACCTTGTGGAATACGTTGCAGGCGTTCATTGGCTTGCACATAGCGCTGACACACCGAAGCATCTGCCGCTGAACCCACCACAGATTGCGCCGCTACCGGCGGTGCCAACACGGCGGCTAGGGCGCAGGTTGCGGCCCCGGCAAGTGCCGCTAGTGCATTGTTTCTATGTGATAAAATGCGCTTGCCCATACAGGCGATCCCCCGTCAGCTCTGGCATTTCGTATTCCTGTGTTGGAATCTCTCACCGAGCCTAAATACCCCAATATTTAAGGCTATAGAGTGCCGCCAAATGAGGCAGAAGGCAAGGAAAAGGCTGAGCGCGGGTCGTTCTTGGCCCAGCTTTCAATTCAAAGGAAATTTAGGGGTTTCCGCAGGC
>CAYGSZ010000406.1:0-2414 GCA_964352705.1 uncultured Rhodobacterales bacterium | reverse complement strand
AGCGTTTGATCCCATGCTTTTGGGCCGGTAATGCGACCGTTTTCCGGCATATCCACCAGATCCCAGTTGCTGTCTTTGGCAAACAGCTGACGCAGCAGATTTGCCGTATCCGCATGACTGGAGCAGAGGCCGTGGAAGTGGCCGATAATCCGGTGCCCGGTGAGATAGAGGTCGCCGATGGCATCCAGCATCTTGTGGCGCACGAATTCGTCTTCATGGCGCAGGCCGTCTTCGTTGAGCACGCGCTCGCCATCTACCACAATTGCATTCTCAAGGCTGCCGCCGCGGGCCAGTCCGGCTTCGCGCAGGGCGGTCACATCAGAGAGGAACCCAAAGGTGCGGGCCTTGCTGATTTCAGTTTTGAAGACATCTGTATCGATGTCAAAGGTGCACGATTGTCGTCCAACCGCTTCAGCGGTAAAGTCAATTTGAAACTCTAGAGTAAGTCCGTCATGGGATGGCGTCAGTGAAACTTCTTTGTTGCCGTTGCGATAAACGATGGGTTCTAGGATGCGCAGAACCTGTCGGGGCACATCTTGATCCACCACACCGGCGCATTCGATCAGGAAAATAAAAGGTGCGGCGCTGCCGTCCATAGCCGGAACTTCAGGGCCGTTTAATTCGACCAGAGCATTATCCACTCCCATGCCGTAAAAAGCGGCCATGAGGTGCTCGACGGTGGCAACGCTGATGCCATTTTCATTGGCCAGCACTGTGCACATGCGGCTGTCTGCAATCCGATTCCAGCGCGCCGGAATCTCTGCACCGCCGCCGACGAGATCAATGCGTTTAAAGACAATGCCTGTATCGATGGGCGCAGGGTGTAACTTCATCGCGACCCGGGCTCCTGAATGCAAGCCAACACCACTACACCCAATGGGTGATTTCAACGTGCGTTGAAGGTTGGTGGCTTTCGGGAGGTCAGTGGGCGTCGCGTTGCCAAAGGCACCAGAAACGGTGCGGAGTGCGCGGACGTCAAGGGTCATAGATCACCGGTATTAGTTTTAACAAAACGATATTGAGGTACACGTCTGCACCCGCACATCCACTAAATAAGGTAGTAGCAACCCCGATTAACCCCTGCAACTCAATGATTGTTGCAGATTGTAATGCTTTGACAAGTAAAAACATTTTGGCTTTTGGCCACGAAACAATGTGGCATTTGTATGGATATATTTAGGGGGTGCTGTGTCAGGGGTTAAAGCCTTAAAAATCATAAGAAAAGGCCCGCCTTTCAGCGAGCCTTTTCCCCTCCCGTTGGTGGCCCGTCCCCCTCAGAGGGCCACCCCCACGGATCGTGCCGGTTAAGTCTTAGTTGGCCTGTCGACGCAGAAAAGCGGGAATTTCCAGCTCATCTTCATCATGTGAGGTGACAGGTCGATCTGCCGGATTAACAGAAATCGCCAAGTTTGACTGAGGTGTCGGTTCTGGCCGGGCGATTGGTTTCGCAAGTGGTTTTGGCTCAGGCGCTGCTGAAGCCGTCGCTTGTACTTCAGATTCTGGCTTGCCTTTGGCCAGGCTGCGATAGCGACTGAACAAGCTCAATTTGCCAACTTCTTGCTTTGGTGCGCCTGATGCCAATGGCTTCGCTTCGGCAACTGGCGCTTGAACCGCATGAGCGGCTTGGGGTGCAGGAGCCGGAGCAGGTTCAACAGCAGACATTGCTTTTGGCATCACCGGCGCCTTCGGAATGAAGGTGTCGGTCGGCAAACGAGGTTGTGTTGGCGTTGGCTTTGGTTTCACCGCAGGAGCGCTAGCCATGGCTTCTGCAATCTCATCTGTTTGAGCGGTCGGAGCGCTAGGCGTTGTGCTTTGGGTGGCACCCTGTGGTGGTGCTTGGCGGGTTGATTGCGCAACCCGTGCAGCCAGATCCAGTTCTTCAGCCGGTGGCTGGGTGGTTGAGCTGGCTGGGGCAAGTGTTGCGCCCAGGGGTGCTGCTGTTTCAGCGGCGGGTGCTGTTTGACCGCCACCAAAGATCGCATTGGCCATTGCTGCAGGTCGGTGTACTGGGGTTGCCAATGGAACCTGGACGGCCCGATTAGAAACCTCTTTGGTTTCATCGCGGATCAACACGGGCTTTGGCATATGGCCTGACATGGCTTCGATGCCAGTGGCAACCACAGATACGCGAATACGACCTTCGAGGCTTTCATCGAAACAAGACCCGAAGATGATGTGGGCTTCTGTCTCGACTTCGTCTCTGATGCGATTGGCGGCTTCATCAACTTCAAACAACGTCACATCAGATCCGCCGGTGATGTTAATTAACACTCCCTTGGCACCACGCATGGATGTGTCTTCCAGAAGTGGATTCGCGATGGCGGCTTCTGCTGCTTCAATGGCGCGCTTTTCGCCTTCAGCTTCACCGGTGCCCATCATGGCGCGGCCCATTTCCATCATCACCGTTTTGACAT
>CAYGSZ010000405.1:0-2432 GCA_964352705.1 uncultured Rhodobacterales bacterium | reverse complement strand
GATCTAGCCATGGGCAGGTTGAAGGTGCGGTAACACGCACTGGAGGACCGAACCCACGTCTGTTGAAAAAGACGGGGATGACCTGTGGCTAGGGGTGAAAGGCCAATCAAACTCGGAGATAGCTGGTTCTCCGCGAAAGCTATTTAGGTAGCGCGTCGCGTGTTGACCATCGGGGGTAGAGCACTGGATGGGCTAGGGGGGCGCGAGCCTTACCAAACCTAACCAAACTCCGAATACCGATGAGTTAAGCGCGGCAGACAGACTATGGGTGCTAAGGTCCGTAGTCGAGAGGGAAACAGCCCAGACCTCCAGCTAAGGTCCCCAAGTGGTGGCTAAGTGGGAAAGGATGTGGGAAGGCCATGACAACCAGGAGGTTGGCTTAGAAGCAGCCATCCTTTAAAGAAAGCGTAATAGCTCACTGGTCTAAACAAGCCGGCCTGCGCCGAAGATGTACCGGGGCTCAAGCCACCCACCGAAGCTGAGGATGCATGTCTTCGGACATGCGTGGTAGCGGAGCGTTCCGTAGGCCTGTGAAGGGGTCCTGTAAGGGGTCCTGGAGGTATCGGAAGTGAGAATGCTGACATGAGTAGCGACAAAGAGTGTGAGAAACACTCTCGCCGAAAGCCCAAGGGTTCCTGCGCAAGGCTAATCCGCGCAGGGTGAGTCGGCCCCTAAGACGAGGGCGAAAGCCGTAGTCGATGGGAATCAGGTTAATATTCCTGAACCTGGTGGTAGTGACGACCGTGAAGTGTTGTATCCCCTTACTGGATTGGGGGTGCTGCTGGATCGGTCCAGGAAATAGCTCCACCGTTAAGACCGTACCCCAAACCGACACAGGTGGGCAGGTAGAAGATACCAAGGCGCTTGAGGGAACTATGTTGAAGGAACTCGGCAAAATGCCTCCGTAACTTCGGGATAAGGAGGACCTCCTGACGGGCAACCGGTGGGAGGTGGCACAAAATAGGGGGTAGCGACTGTTTACTAAAAACACAGGGCTCTGCGAAGTCGCAAGACGACGTATAGGGTCTGACGCCTGCCCGGTGCCGGAAGGTTAAGAGGAGAGGTGCAAGCTTTGAATTGAAGCCCCGGTAAACGGCGGCCGTAACTATAACGGTCCTAAGGTAGCGAAATTCCTTGTCGGGTAAGTTCCGACCTGCACGAATGGCGTAACGACTTCCCCGCTGTCTCCAACATAGGCTCAGCGAAATTGAATTCCCCGTGAAGATGCGGGGTACCCGCGGTCAGACGGAAAGACCCCGTGCACCTTTACTACAGCTTTGCAGTGGTATTAGTGGATGAATGTGTAGGATAGGCGGGAGGCTTTGAAGCAGTGGCGCCAGTCCTTGTGGAGCCAACCTTGAAATACCGCCCTTTTGTTTTCTGATATCTAACCGTGGCCCGTTATCCGGGTCCGGGACCCTGCATGGCGGGTAGTTTGACTGGGGCGGTCGCCTCCCAAATGGTAACGGAGGCGCACGATGGTAGGCTCAAGCTGGTCGGACATCAGCTGTTGAGTGCAATGGCATAAGCCTGCCTGACTGCGAGGCCGACGGGCCGAGCAGAGACGAAAGTCGGTCATAGTGATCCGGTGGTCCCGCGTGGAAGGGCCATCGCTCAACGGATAAAAGGTACGCCGGGGATAACAGGCTGATACTGCCCAAGAGCTCATATCGACGGCAGTGTTTGGCACCTCGATGTCGGCTCATCACATCCTGGGGCTGGAGCAGGTCCCAAGGGTTTGGCTGTTCGCCAATTAAAGTGGTACGTGAGCTGGGTTTAGAACGTCGTGAGACAGTTCGGTCCCTATCTGCCGTGGGTGTACGAGACTTGAGAGGAGCTGTCCCTAGTACGAGAGGACCGGGATGGACGTACCTCTGGTGGACCGGTTGTGGCGCCAGCCGCATTGCCGGGTAGCTATGTACGGACGGGATAACCGCTGAAAGCATCTAAGCGGGAAGCCCCCCTCGAAACCAGGTCTCGCTGAGAACCGTGGTAGACCACCACGTTGATAGGCTGGAGGTTGAAGTGCGGTAACGTATGAAGCTGACCAGTACTAATCGTTCGATAGGCTTGATCGATCCTTCCTTCTTCATCTCTCCTTCGGGACAGGTGAAGCCCGGAAGAACCGCCTTCGACGGCGAGCCTCCGATGAGATCATCGGAGCACGCGTCAAGGCCGATCATTCGGCTTAGACCCAGATACAAACAGCACTCTCCCGAGGATCTTTCCTCAGGAGCGCACAGCGCACATGTGAGACATCTCGCCCATGTCCCCCCGGACAATCACTATCCCGGTGGCAGACATGCGGTTCGTCCGGCCTCCACGACCTGGTGGTTATAGCGAGGGGCCTACACCCGATCCCATCCCGAACTCGGCCGTGAAAACCCTCAGCGCCAATGGTACTGCATCTTAAGGTGTGGGAGAGTAGGTCG
>CAYGSZ010000404.1:0-2446 GCA_964352705.1 uncultured Rhodobacterales bacterium | reverse complement strand
GCGAGATCGACTTCGGGTTTCGCTCCACCCACATCACGGCGGTGGCGGCCAAGGTGTTGGTCGAAGCCTATTACGGCAAAGCGCCCGCGTATTCTTACTTTAAAGGCTGCTCCACCGGCGGGCGGCAGGGCATGGTGCAGGCGCAACGCTTTCCCTGGGACTTCGATGGCATCATCGCCGGTGCGCCCGTGCTGAATGAAATCGGCGATGGCATGTTGCATCTGGTGTGGTCGGGCCGCGCCAACTTAGACGCAAACAACAGGCCCATTCTCACACCCGATAAACTGCCGTTGATCCGCGATGCGGTCATGGCGGCCTGCGATGCCAACGACGGTGTGGTGGACAACGTGTTGCAAGATCCGCGCGCCTGCGATTGGCAGCCCTCGGATCTGCAATGTGAAGACTCAAACGCAACCGCCTGCCTGACGCCTGCCGAAGTCGGTGCGGTCGAGCGTATTTATGCGGGTGCGCACAATTCCAAAGGCGAACGCATTTTCGCGGGCGGCATGTCCAAGGGCTCCGAGTATGAATGGGCACCGGCGTTTGTCGCCAGCGCCGGTGCGATGCCCGCCATACTCAATCCTAACGGCATGATTGGTCAGTTCGCGCGCTATCTCGCCTTCTGGCAGGACGGAAACGGGCCTGGCAGTGATCCGCTGACCTTCGATTGGGATCGTGACCCGCCCCGTCTGATGCTCACCGAAACCTTGTACAACGCGCAAAATCCAGACCTGCGCAAATTCCGCGATGCGGGCAATAAGCTGGTGATGTATCACGGTTGGGACGATCTGGAGATTCCGCCCGCCTTGTCGGTGGATTATTATGAAACTGCGTCCAAGACCATGGGAGGATACGCGGCGACCCAGGAGTTCTTCCGTCTGTTCATGATTCCCGGCATGGCCCATTGCCGCCGGGGCCCCGGGGCAGATGCCTTTGATACGTTATCGGCGCTGGAGCAGTGGGTGGAGCAGGGCAGCGCGCCGGCGGCACTGACGGCTTATCATCTGAAACAACCGCAGGCGTACAATGGCCTGCCGCGCCTGCGCTATCCGATTGCCGAGGACACCTACGACTGGTCCCGCCCAGTGTATCCGTACCCCGCCTCAGCGGTGTACTCGGGCGAGGGCGATTGGAAAGTGCCGCAGAGTTGGGTGGTGCGCTCGTGGCATTAGAAATGGTCGACGATACAAATCAAGAAGCAGCTAAGACTCGACTCAAGATCCTTTTTGTAGATTTGGCGATAGTCTTGACATGTTTGATTATCGCACCCGCTGCAGCGATATATGGTTTTTATAGGCTATAGCCTTCAACAGGTGTTTTCTATCTTTTGAGTCTCGTGTTGCTTCCATCTATTCTGGCGCATGCCATTATATTACTAGGGTTAGCGATGTCGGCTCGCAAGTTTGATGGGCCTATCTTCAAATGGTTGCTGACAGCATATCTAATCTATCTTGCGCTGATAGTTGTAGTGGCATCTGAGTGGCACATTGTATCAATTGCCGTTTTACTCATGCTGGTTATCCTGATGATCTTCGTTTTAAGAAGTCAGATTCTTTTGGGACAGTTTCTTTTTTTATTTGCGTTTGCTGTTACGCGGGTTCTGCTTGTGAAGATATTTTAAAACGAGTGCGAGACAGCTCGGAAGCGCAGAACTAAATCGCCCGCCGCCCCAACACGTTCATCTTGCTGAGCCAGCCCTGCCGCTTTTCGTCGCTGACGGTTTCCACCATGCCGAACAGGCTGGAGCG
Organism: uncultured Rhodobacterales bacterium; assembly: GCA_964352705.1. Lineage (GTDB taxonomy): Bacteria > Pseudomonadota > Alphaproteobacteria > Rhodospirillales > Rhodospirillaceae > WLXB01. Next base: position 698 of record CAYGSZ010000404.1, on the reverse strand, counting down.
GATGGGTTTGACGCCGACGAATTTCAGAATATTACGCTCCAGGTTTTTCAAACCGTGGGCAAAAAAGAAAAACCGGTAGGCCAGCGCAGGCATGCCCATGGTGATGATCACACGGCAACTGGTGCCCTTCATCAGTCGACCGAATGCGCTGTAGCTTGGTTGCTGGCCCGGTGTGCTGGCGGCGAGGCTGGGCCGCAACACTTGCTCTAAGAAGCCTTTCAGCAGCGCGGGCAGGCTGCCCAGCCACAGCGGATAGATGATCACCAAATGCTCGGCATCAAGAAGTTGTCCTTGAGCCTCCAGCAATCCGGCGGGCGTTGCGCCGGTTTTATAGTCCTCCTGGGTGCGCAGCAGCGGAAAGTCCAGCGTCGCCACCTCAATGAGGCTCACATGATGCCCCGCCGCTGTTGCCCCGTCCGCATAAGCTGCCGCCAGCGCATGGCACAGATGGCCGCCGACAGGGTCCGGGTGTCCTTGAAGAATGGCGATTCGTTTTCCCATCCCAGAACGCTACGGCGCATGGCTTGACTGTTCTTTGATTCCCGTCAAGTTGGCCGAAACCTTATAAAAACTGTGGGAAATAGCGTTCTAAGCCTTTGATTCTAAAGCTGAATTTCGTGCATGGGCTCGTTCGATTTTCGCTCAAGTCATTGTTTCTAAACACTTTCTCTCTGTTTTGAGGGGGGTGCATGGGCTCG
>CAYGSZ010000403.1:0-2449 GCA_964352705.1 uncultured Rhodobacterales bacterium | reverse complement strand
TCAGCCGTTCATCAACGGCAGCCAAATCCTCTGCCGTGAGGTCTTCCAGGTCACAGTGCTTGTCTTCTGCAATTTTTACAACTTCGCCGGCAATGTGATGGGAGTCTCTGAAGGCAACGTTCTTCTCTCTGACCAACCAATCGGCAAGGTCTGTCGCGGTTGTATATCCAGCCCCAGCAGCCTGTCGCATTGCGTCTTTGTTGACCCGTATATCACCGATCATGCCTGTGGTGGCTGCTAAGCAAAGCTCCAAAGTATCGAACGTGTCGAATACCGGTTCTTTATCTTCCTGCATGTCTTTCGAATAGGTCATGGGTAACCCTTTGATGACCATCAGCAGACCATTCATGGAGCCAACCACCCGACCGACCTTGCCGCGAACCAGTTCAGCGGCATCCGGATTACGTTTTTGCGGCATCATTGAACTGCCCGTCGAGAAGGCGTCTGTAAAGGACACAAATTTAAACTGAGCACTCGCCCAGATGACCAGTTCTTCAGCCAGCCGTGAGAGATGGACCGACAGGATTGATGCCGCTGAGAGAAATTCCAGGGCGAAGTCTCTGTCGGATACTGCGTCCAAAGAATTGGCCATTGGGCGTGCAAAATCGAGGTCTTTGGCCGTGCGCTCTCTATCAAGCGGAAAGGATGTTCCCGCCAGCGCGCCAGCCCCAAGCGGACACTCGTTTAGTCGCGTTCTGGCGTCCTGAAAGCGTCCTCTGTCGCGGCCGATCATTTCAACATAAGCCAGCAAATGATGTCCGAAAGTGACCGGCTGGGCGGCTTGAAGATGCGTAAAGCCCGGCATAATCGTATCTGCATGGGCTTCTGCTTTGTCAATCAGAGCCGCCTGAAGGCCTTTCAGTTGATCATCTATGGTGTCGATGGCTGCCCTGACCCAAAGCCTAAAATCGGTCGCAACCTGGTCATTTCTGGAGCGTGCTGTATGCAGGCGTCCCGCCGGTTCCCCTATGAGCTGGCTCAGTCGGGCTTCGATATTCATGTGAATGTCTTCAAGCGAGCGCTTGAACGTGAAGCTCCCGTCGCTTATGTCTTTTTCAATCTTAAGAAGTCCGTCCATAATGGCGTTGCCATCGTCTTTGGACAGAATGCCTTGGGCGACCAGCATGGCGCAGTGCGCCCGGGAGCCCCTGATGTCCTGTTTGGCAAGGCGCTGATCGAAGTCGATCGACGCGTTGATGGCTTCCATTATGTCGGACGGACCGCCGGAGAACCGACCGCCCCAAATCTGGCTGGTCATGAGTCACCTCTTGCCATACGTGGCAGTTTAGAAGGACGAGTAAATGCCGAAGGTCTCTAAAGTTTCGGTGCACAGCATCGCCACACTTGCGCTAATGGCGGTGCTTACCATCGTGTCTGCGCCCCTGTCCAGAGCTGCGGAGTCGGGAATCGATAAGCTAAAATGGCATGAGCAGCCCCTCGCAGCCCCTGAGACAGCTTTTCAAGACGGCAATGGTGCAGATATTCGTCTCTCAGACTTCGCTGGAAAAGTGCTGGTTGTGAATTTGTGGGCGACATGGTGCGCGCCATGTATTCGCGAAATGCCAACTCTGGACGCCTTAGAAGACGACTTAGGTGGTGATCGGTTCCACGTTATTGCCTTGTCTCAAGACCGTGAGGGCGCGCGGGTTGCACAGCCGTTTATTGAAAAAAACGGTTGGTCAAACCTTGACCTTTATGTATCTGACGGCAGCGCTTTCGCGCGTGAAGCGAATGTTCGGGGGTTGCCAACCACCCTTATTATCGGACCGGACGGCCAAGAAGTTGCCAGGCTAGAAGGAACGGCTGAATGGGACGCGCCTGAGTTCCGAGATTTGTTTACGAAGATGACGGGGCCAGAAGATTAGTGCTGACTGAGTTGAACGGACTGTCCGTTTCGCTCAAACCAGCGCCGCAGCAGCATAGCAACTGCAATACTTATGAATGCACTCATGATGACATCGCTTACGAAATGTACAGCGGTCAAAAAACGACTCATGCTCACCGTAAGAGCGACTACCACGTAGGCTGGGGTATAGCGCGGGGTCAGAAAAGACAGCGCGATCATAGCTGACCAAATAGATTGCGCATGGCCAGAGGGAAAGCTGGCCATTTTCAAAGCAACGCTAAAGGGCTCAAACCCGAAGACGTTGTCATTGAACAGGTAGCGCGGCCGATACCGACCGGTGATGAGTTTCAATGCATTAACCGCAGCGGCAGCGATTGCCATTGAAATGATCATGAAGCCCCAAGATCTTGCATGTCGACGCAATGTTAATGCGGTTTCAGCATTTTTGGCGCGCTTGGCTAAGACGATGCACGCAGTTAAACCTATGAAAGCGATGCAAAACCAGATTGCGCTATTGGCCGCCTCCGTGATGTCACCCATAAGGGTGTGTATGCTTCTGTCTAATTGTTCTTCAAAGTACCAGGCTAACGGCTTGTCCCAAAA
>CAYGSZ010000402.1:0-2452 GCA_964352705.1 uncultured Rhodobacterales bacterium | reverse complement strand
GTGAACAACACCTTTACCCAGCGTATGATGCCCCATAAGCTTGTTCAACTGTAACACCAATATGTGTGGGGGACATGATGTCACAAGCCGACCCAAATCTGCCGATCACCCAGATCGACCATACTGTTATTCGGGGCGTCATTGCCTACACCTCAAAAAAGCCGGAGCGCCTCGACCAGGAGCGGGGCCGTGAATTTTACACCATCACCAAGTATGGCTCCGGGGGACGGACGATTGGCGTACATACGGAAATCGATGATCGTCCCTCCGTGATGCGCGATGCCACCTATTCTGTGGACGCAGACTGGAATCCGCTGGATTGCTTTGTGCGCCTGACCGTGGCCGATAAGTTTATGGGCACAGGGTGGTTCAAGATGTACGAAGATTACACCGAGTGCGAAACCTTCACGGCTTTGGAAGGGCGCATCTCACAGCGTATGACTCACAAACATGGCCGGTTGAAGTCGTTCCAGAACCACGCCATTGCCTGCGACAGCTGGCATTTCGCCCATTACGACCTGAGCAAAGGCCCGGGCCTCCAGAGCATTGATGAACTGCTGCTGTGCTCGCCGGATCATCGCGGCGCAACAGGGCCGATGTTGTATCCCCTGCGGCTCGATATGGCTTACGTGGGGGATGAGAAAATCACGGTCGGGGCTGGCACGTTCGATGCCCATCATTTTCAGGTGCCGACCAACACAGACCTCCCTGAAGAGCACCCGCCCTATGAGGTCTACACCACAGCCGACGGCGACTATACCTTCCTGAAAGGCGGTGTCGCGGGATACATGCAGACCCATTACGAGTTGGTCGAGTTTGAAAAGACGGTCGGCTAAACGGACAGATCGGGACAGCTTCATATGGTTAAAGATTATCACCAGCGGGATCATATCACGCGCAGCGGACGGCTGCTGTACACCTCCAAAAAGCCAGACCGCCTGAACGAAGAGCGGGGCCGCGAACGCTGGACAATGACCCGGCATCAAGACGGCCGACGCTCTATCATGTCACACGGCGAAATTGATGATCGTCCCAGCGTGCTGCGCTTCGTGCATGTGACCGCCAATGCGGACTTCTCGCCTTTAGATGCGTTTGTTCGCATCACCGTGGGCGATGAGTTTCGGGGTTCAGGCTGGTTTCGCTTTGCCGGTGGCATGGCCGAATGCGAGACCGTGACCAAGCTGGAAGGGCGTGTTTCGCAGCGTGTGCCTTACGCTGGTATTTGCCCAGGGTTTGGTGGGCATGCCATCCAAAACGATGGCTGGGTGTGTGCTTCTGTTGACCTCAACAAGCCAGGAGAAACGCAAACTTTTGTACAGTTGATCTCCTCAACTGATCATCGCGGCGCGACAGGACCGATGATTGCCGAAGCGCGGCCCAGCGTAATTTATGTCGGCGATGAAGAAATCACCGTTGGCGCAGGAACGTTCACAGCGCATCACTTCCAGTTTGTAGCGGTGGAGGGCCTGCCCGAGGAACACCCGATTTATAACGTGTGGACCACCACAGACGGCGACTACATTTTCCTCAAAGGCCAGGTCGATGGTTATATGCAAACCCACTACGAATTGGTGGAACTGACAGAGGGGCTTTGACAAGACAACCGTCACTTTTCAGCCAGCGTCTTAGATTGGATCGGCCTGGGGTTTATGCGACAGACGCGGAATCCCTACTTGCTTACTTCGAGACAAACAAAAGCCATCTTCAGCCGTGGGCACCACCGCAGCCACTGGATTACTACACCCTAGGCTACTGGGAAGATGCTGTATGCAAAGCCCAAGACAATGAAGCCAAGGACAAAGGCGCTGGCTTCCTTATGCGTAAAGCCCAGACAGATGGTGGATGCATTATTGGCGTTATTACGCTCTCGGAAATTGTGAGGGGCGCCTTTCAAGCGTGCTATCTCGGCTACAACTTAGACCATACGCAGCAAGGCAAAGGCTTGATGCAAGAGGCTCTTCAACTGACCATTGGCTATGCCTTTGACACGCTCAACTTGCATCGCATCATGGCAAATTACAGACCAGAGAACGCCAGGAGCGCCAAAACCTTAGAAGCTCTCGGGTTCAAAATCGAAGGCACGGCAGAGAACTATCTGCTGATCGATGGCCACTGGCGCGATCACGTCCTAACAGCACTGACGAACCCGCAGTGGCGTAACAGCAGCAACGCCTAACCCGCGCGCTTTTCAACTTTCACAGCGATTTCATTACGGCGGAGCGTTGGCACTGTCCAGGGCGGGTCGTAAAAGTAAGCGACAGGCTCACCAACTGGAGCCCAATCGGTTGCGCTCAATTGCTTCAATAATTCTGCTTTATGGGTTTCCACATTGTTCGTCGTGCGCATCCCTTTGAACTGAAGTGTCGCGAGGGTTTCCGGCGGTACCGGCACAACACTAACCTTGGGATTAGAGGGCACTGGTGCAGACTCCAGTGTGTAGGCTGATGGCAAG
>CAYGSZ010000401.1:0-2454 GCA_964352705.1 uncultured Rhodobacterales bacterium | reverse complement strand
CCTGGGGCGATTGGCGGTATGATGGCTGTCAAGCTCATCAACGCTGGATACGACGTTTCTGGCTTGGTCAGGCCGAGCCGTGTTGCTGCCATGAAAAGCGACGGCATTACGCTGCACGATGGGGGCGAGACCTTTCATCAAACACCACGCGCGGCAGCGAACGCGGCAGATATTGGCCCCCAAGATTTGGTGATTATCACGGTTAAAGAGACCGGCTTGAACGACATTGCGCCAGCCATATCAGCTTTGTGCGAGGCAGAGACGCAAGTCGTGCAGGTGATGAATGGCATCCCCTGGTGGTTCTTTATGGACCGTGAAGGGCCGCATTCCGGAACGCGACTTGAAAGCGTTGACCCTGATGGCCGTGTGTCAAAGCATTTTGAGGTCAAGCGGCACATCGGCGCGGTGATCAATTGTGGTGTGTCCTGGCGAGGAGACGGATCACTCAGCCATGATCATTCCAACCAGCTCTTTTTGGGCCGCCCAAGTGGTGCGCTTGGAGGCGTTGAAGCTGTCGCCGATGTTTTTCGCGCGGCTGGGTACAACGCGGAAGCAACATCGAATATACAACAGCAGGTGATGACCAAGCTGCTGGCCAACATGAGCTTTAATCCGGTGAGCGCTTTATCGATGGGCACGACGGATTTGCTCATTGGCGATGATTATGTTGCTGAGACACTGGCGGGTTTGATGAACGAAGGGCGCGCCATCATAAAGGCTTTGGGCCTCGACCCTGGGCCTGATCCGGTCGAAACCCTGAAGCGGGGGCAGAGGTTGAACGCGTCTAAAACGTCTATGCTGCAAGATATGGAAGCTGGGAAGCCCTTGGAATTGGAAGGTATCCTTGGCTCGGCCATAGAGGTGGCGTCACTCGTTGAAGTTCCAGTGCCGCTGCTGCGAACGGTTTATGGTTTATTGCGCGTGCGCCAACAAACGAAGCAGGCAGCGGCCTTATGAGTGGTGCCATCATCGATCACAGGCTCAAACCCCTGGCTGCAGCGTTGAAAGCGGGGCGCTATAAAGTTCTCTCGCTCGATATCTTTGACACTCTGTTGTGGCGACGTGTACCGCAGCCTGTTGATGTGTTTTACAGAGTTGGACAATTGCTGCGCGACGGTGATCTTCTGGTTCCATGGATATCAGTGGTTCAGTTTTCTGAATTACGTGCCGCAGCAGAGAAAAGGTCGCGCGCCAAAGCAGAGGCAGCAACGGGGTCCCGCGAAGTTTTGCTTGCTGATATCTATGCTGCATTTCCAGACCACGTGTGGCTCAGATCAGAGGCTGCAAGTGCAGCTGCTGTGGTTGAAGCGGCGGCTGAGGCGGACGTTATGGTCCTGGATCAGGGAGTCGTGTCCTTAATAGACCTGGCGCGGGACTCAGGCGTTCGTGTGGTTTTGACTTCAGATACATATTTTTCGCGCGAAGAACTGCTGGGTTTTCTTGCTCGCGCCGGTTTGCCCTCCGAGATCCTGCCTGAGACCCTCTATATCTCCAATGAACAGGGCCAACCGAAATGGCGAGATCTGTTTGATATTGTCCTTAAGGACTTGGCCATTGCACCTGAGCACCTGGTTCATGTCGGCGATAATGTTGATGCAGACGTTAAGCCCTGCGCCGCACGGGGAATCGCTCATGTTTACTATGATAAATGGAGTGGCCTGCCGCGCGCTTTGAACAAAGAACTATCTGGCTATGTCAAGCGTGATGCGGCTTGGTTTAACGCTGATGGTGATGCTGGCCTTACGGGTTTGCGCTCACGTCTTGCTCACCGCGTTCCGCAGGACATATCAGAAAACCTTAAGTCTTACTGGGTGTATGGCGCTGTTACTTTGGCTCCGCTTTTTACAGCCTATGCTCAATGGGTTGTGAAAACGGCTGAAAACACGAAGGCGTCGGTGTTTGGTATCATGCGTGAAGGACGCTTCCTTGCGCGTTTGGTCTCTCATGTGTCTGATTGTCTAGGCAGTGAAGTTGCGACAAGTGAACTCTGGCTGTCTCGACGTGCGGTTGTCCGGGCCGCCCTATGGCCTGATGACCTGTCATTGCTTGGGCAAGCAGTCTCCTATTGCCCCGGCCCCTCAACGGATGATGTTTTGTCGCAGTTGGGGTTGTCTCGCTCTGATCTTGTCGGCGTGTTTCAAGATCCGAATACGTTTGACCTTCATGTTCCTGGTGGGATGAATGCGTTTCTGACAGCCGTGTCTCGGACACCCGCCTTACAGCAGAAATTAACCGATACTAGCGCGCGACGGCGTGAAGCACTTGTAAAGTATGTTGCTGAGCAGTTTGAGACAGTCAACGGTGATGGCATCATCTTGCTCGATTTAGGGTATGCGGGCACCATCCAAACCGTTCTGCAGAAGATTCTCACGATAGAATCAAAGTCTCACACATTGTCGGGCTTATATATTGCCATCAATACGAAGGGGCGAGAGAATATCTTAGCGGGAAGTG
>CAYGSZ010000400.1:0-2468 GCA_964352705.1 uncultured Rhodobacterales bacterium | reverse complement strand
CGGCGCGCAAAGCTGTTGATGCAACCTTAACCGCAGCACAGTCTATTGAGGAAGGTGAAAACCTTGCGTATTCCCTGGTCCGCCCGCCGGGTCATCATGCGGGAACAGATTCCTTTGGTGGCTACTGTTACTTTAACTCTGCGGCCATTGCGGCGCATTACCTGACGCGCCACGGTCGGGTTGCCATCTTGGATTTGGACTACCATCACGGCAACGGACAGGAGCAGATTTTCTATACCCGTTCGGACGTTCTGACGGTGTCCATTCATGCCGATCCCGCCTACGAGTACCCTTATTTTAGTGGCTACAAAGAAGACATCGGCGAGGAAGAGGGAGAAGGCTATAACCTGAACTTATCTTTGGGCCGCGACATTGCAGGCCGCGCCTACCTGAGGGCGTTGAAGAAAGCGCTGAAACGCATTCAAGAGTATAAACCGCAATTTCTGGTGATCGCGTTGGGGCTCGACACCGCACAGAATGACCCGTCGGGGGCCTGGAACTTGCTGACAGAGGATTTCCGCGCCAATGGCGCTGCCGTCGGCGGTTTAAAAGTCTCAACATTGGTGGTCCAAGAAGGTGGATATGATACGGCCGTGCTGGGCCACAACGCCAGCGCATTCCTGTCGGGACTATGGCAGGGGTTTTATGACCGGGAGGGAACAGGGTCGTCCTGATTTTTTAAGGGCTACAAAACGCCACAAAAAAAGGCCGTCGGTTTAAACCGACGGCCTTTCGTGTTTTTGGGAAACACTTGGCTTAACCGAGGCGCTCGACCATTTTGGATTTGATGTCTGCAATCGCCTTGGCCGGGTTCAACCCTTTCGGGCAGGCGTTGGTGCAGTTCATGATGGTGTGGCAGCGATACAAACGGAACGGATCTTCCAACTCGTCCAAACGCTCGCCGGTGGCTTCGTCGCGGCTGTCGTTGATCCAGCGTGCCGCTTGCAACAGCACGGCAGGGCCGAGGTAGCGGTCGCCATTCCACCAGTAACTGGGGCAACTGGTGGTGCAGCAGAAACACAAAATACATTCCCACAGACCATCCAGCTTGGCGCGGTCTTCCGGAGATTGTTTGCGTTCGCCGTTGGGCGGCGGTGGCGTGTCGGCCTTCATCCACGGCTCGATAGAGGTGAGCTGGGCATAAATATGGGTGACATCAGGCACCAAATCCTTAACCACCGGCAAGTGCGGCAGCGGGTAAATTTTGACGTCTGACTTGCACTCATCAATCGGCTTCAAGCAGGCCAAGGTGTTGCGGCCATCGATGTTCATGGCGCAGGAGCCGCAAATGCCTTCGCGACAGGAGCGGCGCAGGGTCAACGAGGAATCCATCTCATCTTTGATTTTGAGAAGGGCGTCCAGCACCATCGGTCCGCAGGTGTCCATATCGACTTCATAGGTATCGATTTGCGGATTGTCGCCGGTGTCCGGATCGTAGCGGTACACCGAGAACGTGCGGGTGTTGGTGGCACCATCCGGTCTGGGGTGGGCCTTACCCTTTTTGGGCTTTGAGTTTTTCGGGAGAGAAAGTTCAACCATCAATAATACTCCTAGTACACTGAGCCTTAATACACACGGGCTTTTGGCTCGATGTACGCCACGTCGTCCGACAGGGTGTAGGTGTGCACGGGCCGGTAATCCAGCTTGATCGACCAATCTTCGTTGAGATAGGCCAGGGTGTGCTTCATCCAGTTTTCATCATCGCGATCTGGATAATCTTCATGGGCATGAGCGCCACGACTTTCGTGACGCGCTTCGGCGCCAACGATGGTCGACAAGGCACAGGCCATAAGGTTTTCCAGTTCCAACGCTTCAATCAGATCGGTGTTGAAGATGAGACTGCGGTCCGAAACCTTGAGGTCGGAAATCGACGCCGCAATCTCGGCCAGCTTATCGCAGCCCTCTTTTAGGGTCTTGGAGGTGCGGAACACGGCGGCGTCATTTTGCATGGCATGTTGCATGTTGCCGCGAATTTCAGAGGTCGGCGAACCGCCGTTAGCATTGCGTGTTTTTTCCAACCGGCCCAGCGCGTAGTCGGCTGAATCTTTAGGAAGGTCCGGCAATGCCGCCCCCGGCGTCATGGTGTCGGCACAGCGCAACGCAGCGGCGCGACCGAACACAACGATATCCAAGAGCGAGTTGGTGCCGAGACGATTGGCCCCATGGACCGACACGCTGGCACATTCGCCAACGGCCATCAGGCCTGGGAACACCGCATCCGGGTCATCAGCGGTCGGCTTCAGCACTTCGCCGAGGTAGTTTGTGGGAATACCGCCCATGTTGTAGTGCACGGTCGGCAGCACGGGGATGGGGTCTTTGGTGGCATCAATGCCCGCAAAAATCTTAGCGGTTTCTGTAATGCCCGGCAGGCGCTCCCACAACACATCAGAGCCAAGATGCTCAAGGTGCAGGAGGATGTGATCGTTCTTCGGACCGGTGCCCCGCTGTTCGCGGATTTCCATGGTCAT
>CAYGSZ010000399.1:0-2476 GCA_964352705.1 uncultured Rhodobacterales bacterium | reverse complement strand
CCGGTTCAAGCGGCCTGGATTGAGGAAGATGTGCCTCAGTGTGGCTACTGCCAGTCGGGCATGATTATGTCGGTGGCCTCTCTGTTGAAAGAAATCCCAGAGCCAACGGATGAAGACATCAACGCCTACATCACCAACATCTGCCGCTGTGGCACCTACACTCGTATTCGCAAGGCCATTAAGCGGGCTGCTGCGGCTTAAAACCGGTCCGGCAAAAAAACTTTTAGAGTGCGATGGGCGTGGGTCAAACCGCGCCCATTTCTTTTGGGGCGGCTTAATCGCCATTACGATTTGAGATTTCAGCTCAGCTTGGATGAACACTGATGCAGATACTGCCGGAGAGTATTGAACAGACGGAGACCCTGCTGGGTAGTGCGGGCTATGTGTCTGACCGCGCGCTGTCGACCGCTCTCTTTCTCGCGTTAAAACTTGGGCGACCGCTTTTTTTAGAAGGCGAAGCCGGGGTTGGCAAAACGGAAATTGCCAAGGTGCTGTCGTCGGCGCTGGGACGGCAGCTTATTCGTCTGCAATGCTACGAAGGACTGGACGTTGCATCCGCAGTGTATGAATGGAACTACCCGCGCCAGATGATGGCGATCCGACTGGCGGAGTCAGACGGTTCAAAAGCAAGCGCGCGCGCGACGGACATCGCTGAAGATATTTACGGCTCTGATTACCTGATCGAGCGGCCATTGCTGGCGGCTTTGCGGACACGAGACGCGGGGCCGCCGGTGCTTCTGATTGATGAACTGGATCGGACCGATGAGCCGTTCGAGGCGTATCTTTTAGAACTCCTGTCAGATTTCCAAGTTACGATACCTGAACTGGGAACAGTCAAGGCTGAGTCTCCGCCGATCGTTATTATTACGTCAAACCGCACGCGTGAAATCCACGATGCTCTGAAGCGCCGGTGTTTGTATCATTGGGTTGACTATCCTGATGCCGAGCGCGAATACACCATTCTGAGAAACAAGGTTCCCGAAGCGGCGGACAGTCTCAGCCGTCAGGTGGTGGCCGCAGTGCAAGAGTTGCGCAATGAGGACTTGTTCAAGCCGCCCGGTATTGCGGAAAGCATTGACTGGATACGCGCGTTGATCGCCCTGAACCGCAGCGATTTAGACCGGGTTAGTATTGAAGATACCCTGGGGGTGGTGCTGAAGTATCAGGACGACATTGCCCGCGTTAAAGACGAGACAGCTGAGCGCGTTCTTGCCGCCGCCCGTGCTGTTTGATGAGTCAGAGAGATGACCACTAACTCAAGTCTCAACGGTAATATTGATCGCCGCGTCATGGGGTTTGCGCGATTGCTGCGGGCGGCGGGATTGCCCATTGGTCCTGGTAAAGTGCTGCTGGCGGTTGAGGCGCTCTCCGCTATAGATCTGAGACGCCGCGAAGATGTGTATTGGGCTCTGCACGCGGTATTTGTTGAACGACATAGCCAGTCAGAGTTGTTTGAATTGGCGTTTGATCGCTTCTGGGTGGTGAGGCCCGAAGCACAGGAGAGCATCGACGCTTTTGATGATGTGGTCGATCGCGCACCTCAGACCAAGCAAGACGCGTTGCCAAGACGGTTAGCCGATGCGCTGGTTGATCAAGGCTTGGCCAATAAAGTCAACGAAGATGCTGCACCTGATGAGAGCGATGACACACAGGCGTGGTCGGCGACGGAGCGTCTCCAATCGAAAGATTTTGAGACCATGTCAGCGGACGAGTTAGCGCAAGCGCGCAATGCCATGACGCAGTTTACGTTGCCGCTGCCGGACCTTCCAAGCCGACGATTTAAGCCTCATACCTCTGGCCGTCGGATTGATATGCGGGCGACGCTGCGCGGCACCATACGCGCCGGTGGCTCGATTGATTTAAAGCGCAAAAAGCGTGTGCGTCGGCATCCGCCGTTGGTGGTGTTGTGTGATGTGTCCGGGTCTATGCAAGCCTATGCCCGCATGCTGCTGCATTTTCTGCATAGCGTGACCAATGATCAGGAGCGGGTTCATACCTTTGTCTTCGGCACGCGACTGACCAACATCACGCCGCATTTGGAACATGCCGACCCGGATGTTGCTCTTGCTCGCATCGGGGCGGCGGTGACCGATTGGTCTGGCGGCACCCGGATTGGTGAAACTCTGGCGTGGTTCAATAAACACTGGTCGCGGCGTGTTCTGGGGCAGGGGGCCGTTGTGTTGCTGATTACGGATGGCTTGGATCGGGATGGCGGCATCGGACTTTCTCAAGAAATGAACCGGTTGCAAAAGTCCTGTCGCCGGTTGCTGTGGTTAAACCCGTTGTTGCGGTTTGAGGCCTTCGAACCCAAATCTGCCGGTGTCAAAGCCATGCTGCCCTATGTGGATGAATTTAGGTCCGTGCATAACCTGGACAGTCTGTCGGCTTTGGCGGAAACTTTGTCAGAGATGAATGCGCCGCTGCGCGACCACAAAAACGCGCCAACGCGCACTCACAAAAGGGACGGGAGCGTCGC
>CAYGSZ010000398.1:0-2478 GCA_964352705.1 uncultured Rhodobacterales bacterium | reverse complement strand
GAACTGATCGTAAGCCTCTTTAAAGCCTTTAGGCGTCCGCACCACACCGTTTTCCAAGTTGCAGCCCTCGGTGTCGCCGCTCAGATTAAGGGGAAACAAAACTTCGGATGTAAATTTACCTGCTTCTTCCAGCACGGCATCAACCACGTCAGCGGTAAAGTCTTCATAGGCGGGCATGTTTGCTAGGGCATCACCGTCGAGAAGCTCATGATAGACAAAGCGCATATCTCTTAAGGGAGCTGAGTAGGTCGCCATGGTTTGTCTCCTAATTCCGTAATGGCTTACCGGTGTCGAGCATGTGCTCCATCCGGGCCAATGTGCCTTCAGTGCGGGCCAGCGTCATGAACGTACTCCGCTCCAGCTTCAGGAACTCTTTTTCGGTCATGGTTTCGGTCATATCCGTGTCCCCACCCGTTAGCGCCGTGGCCAAAGCGCCAGCGACAACCTGGTCATGCGGTGTGGCCATGCCTTTCAGAGCCAGGTCGTGTAACGCCAATTGCAACGCGGCTCGGCCTGTCGGGCCGGGGAGAACCAATTCCTGCTCTTCCGGTGGTGTATAGTCTTCTGTCAGGGCGAGCGCCTTTGCTTTGGCATCGGCGAGCAACCGGTCCCGGTTCATGGTGATTGCATCGCTATCGCGCAACAAACTCATGTCCATGGCTTCGGCGGCAGACTTTGCCACTTGTGCGGTGCCAATCAATTCAAAGGCCTTGGCAACCGCTGGCATCGGTCCACGAGGCAGGCGCGGATGATTTTGCAGCCGCAGCAGCACTTCCTTACAGCCGCCCCAGCCCGGTATGATCCCCACGCCCACTTCCACCAATCCGGTGTAAGTCTCCGCGTGGGCTTGCACCGCATCTGCATGCAACAGAATTTCACAGCCACCGCCAAGCGCCATACCCGATGGCGCTGCGACAACGGGGAAGGGCGCTTGCTTCAGCGCCATGTAGGTGCGCTGGCCGTCTTCGATCTGGCTTTCAATTTCGCCCCACAACGCGATGTTGGCGGCGAACAGGAACAGGCCAAGGTTTGCGCCCACCGAGAAGTTGGTGCCCTCGTTGTAAATCACCAAAGCTTTGTAAGCATCGTCGTCTTTAATTTGTTTAATGGTCTTTTTGTACAGCGCCATAATCTCAGGATCGAGACTGTTCATTTTTGATGTGAACTCAAAACACAACACGCCGTCACCGATATCCCAAACAGAAGCCGAGCCATTCTTAAGGACAGGCTTGGATTTCAGTTTAACGTCAGAAAGGTGCAGCACGCCTTCGGGGCGTGGCACGTTGTCGTAAGAGCCATCCACCTTAAGGAACTGCAATACAGCGTCTTCAACGCGGTAGAACCCACCTTTTTCAGCCGCCAGCTTCAACATCGGCGGAACATCATGGCCATTTGCTTTGAGCTTCTTAGCCAGCCAGTCAGCCCCCAGGGCGTCAATCACTTCAAACGGACCTTGCTTCCAGCCGTAGCCATCGCGCATGCCCGCATCGACATCGATAACCGTATCGGCAATTTCAGGCACCAACGAGGCCGCATAGGGCAGGGCATGTGAAGCCAGATACCAGGCGAACTGTCCGCCTTTGTCGTCGTGTTCGACCAGCGCGCGCAAGCCACCTGCCTTGGAGGCATTTAAACTCTCAAGCATCGCCTTTTGTGACGTTGCGTATTCGCCGGAGGTGAGATTAATGCTCTCCTTAACGCGTTGGCCGCTGTCATTGTTCAGGCGGTAGAATCCACCTGGTCCTTTACGGCCCACCCAGCCTTTTTCGAGCATCATCTTCACCACTTCAGGTTCTGAATGAATGCTGCGATAAGCATCATCTTGCGGCAGGCGTTCCAGCATGGAGGCCGCCACATGCGGCATCAGATCAAGGCCGACCAAATCTAGCGTTCCGAAGAAGCCAGACTTTGGAACCCCGAAGGGGCGTCCGCCAATGGCATCGGCTTCATCGACACTCAAATCGAACTCCAGCGCGCCCATGAGCCCCAACTGGAACCAATAGGTGCCAATCCGGTTGGCGACAAATCCGGGCGTGTCCTTGGCGTGAATCACGCCCTTACCCAGTTTAACGTCCCCGAAATCATGGATGGCTTTAACCGCCTTGGGTCGGGTTTTATCTGACGTCACCAATTCCAACAGGCGCATATAGCGCGGCGGATTAAAGAAGTGCGTGATCATGAAATCTGGCACCAGCGCCTCATCCATACCACCGGTCAGGTCTTTCAACGGAATGGTTGAGGTGTTGGAGGACAGCACAGCGCCGTCTTTTTTAACCTTCGCAATTTTTGCGTACAGGTCCTGCTTTATGTCCAGGCGCTCAATGATTGCTTCAACAATCCAATCACAGTCCGACAACCACTCCATGTGATCTTCAATATTGCCCGGCGTGACCAGTTTAGCCGTGCGCTTAGACATAAACGGAGCGGGTTCAGTCTTAAGCATTTTCTGGATCGCCTTTTCAGCAATGGCGTTCCGGT
>CAYGSZ010000397.1:0-2490 GCA_964352705.1 uncultured Rhodobacterales bacterium | reverse complement strand
TTACCCTCGGGCGTTCGGGCGGTAGTGTTTACGTAAGATTTTAAGAACACACCAAGGCTCTAGGGGTCGTCATGCTGAAACAAGATCAACACGCGGTTCTGCCAAAAAGTTCAGTCAATGAGCAGGCGCGGCAAGATTTTCTCAACCAGCTCGGCAAGCATGTGTTGAATGAGATTACGCCCGGAAACATTGCCGCCTATCAGCAGCGTGTCCTGCCGAAAATTAAAGCCGCTAAAGGCCGTGATCCGGAAAACCGGCATGAAATCCGTAAAGAGATGGTGCGCGACCCCTATTATCAAATGACCAGCTCCTTCCAACGCACGGTGCAGGAAATGATGTGGAATTCTGTGGATGACACCATTCAACGCCAGTTGCCCGCGTTGATCGCCACGGCAAAATCCATTCGCGAGGGCGAAACGCTAGGATCTTTGCACATTGATCCAGACTTCGTGGTGCCCGCCTATGTTGCCGAGAACGATCATCACTGCATGCCCGGCGGATATTCCGGCGACTTGATCGACGATGACATCACAGCGGGGGCGCTCTACGACAAAGGGGCGTTCATATACACACAAGGTCTATTTGGGCCGCGCATGGATGGCATCGGGAAGGCCACAGCGCTGATGATTGCAGCAACCTTCCCAGAGTTGAAGCCAAAGAAAATGCTGGAGATTGGCTGCACGGCCGGTGGCTCGACCACAGGACTAAAGATGGGCTTCCCGGACTCAGAAATTCACGCTATCGACGTTGGCCCCGCCGTTTTGCGCTATGCCCACGCCCGCGCTGAGAGCCTCGGTGTTGCAATTCATTTTCACCAAATGAATGGCGAAGCTATGACCTTTGAAGACAACACGTTTGATTTGGTCAACTGCCCGGCCTCGCTGCACGAAATGTCGCGCAGCGCCGTCTATAATGTGTTTAAGGAAGCCTGCCGCGTGCTCAAGCCCGGTGGCGTTTTCCTACTCTCGGAATTGCCACCCTATGAAGGTGATGATCCGTGGACCCAGTTTGTCCGGGATTGGGACACCTACAACAACAACGAACCCTTCTGGGGAGCTGTTCACGACATGAACTTTGAAGAGGTCGCTGCCAAAGCTGGGTTTGATCAAAAAAGTTATTGGCAAGGCACAGGCCCCGGCATTGCCGAAGCCAACGCGCTGACTGGCGCTGTGGAAGTGCAAAATAAAAAATTCATGGGGTCGACCCGTGGGGGTGGTAAAGCCTGGTACGCCCACATGACCAAACCCGTGGCGTAGCAAGCCAGACTCATGACCGAAAAAATCTCCACGCCCCGCCCCGCCAAAGGGAAGCGGCCTCAGTACTTCAATGATCCGAACATGGATCAAATGCATGCCATGATTATTGCACTGGCTACGGAAGTGTCTGTGCTGACGGACCGCTTCGATACCATTGAACGGGTGCTCGATCAAAAAGGCACGCTGACGCGGGCCGACATTGAGAACTGGGAACCCAACGAAGACGAATGGACCGAGCGCCGGGGGAACAGAGAGGCTCTCATCCGCCGTTTGTTCCGCAGCGTACGCGAAGCCCGTACGGCGCTTGAGGGTCACACCACCGGCGAGAAAAACGCGTAGATGGCACGGCCACATATTGAATTTATTCAAGCGCAAGCTGTAAATTGGCGCATGTTAGGGCCTGACTCTTCTCGCCCCGGTGCCGCTGCTAAACCCCTCAGTTACGATCCGGATTCCAAAGCCGTCACCCAGATTATACGCTATGCTCCAGGCTGGCGTTTAGATCAGGAGCATCACCTGGACAGTGACGAAGAATTTTATGTGCTGTCGGGCGCGCTGAAAATCAACGGCATCCTCTATGGTGAAGGCGATTACGCCTATTTGCCCGCAGGTTATCCGCGCACCTTGATGACGGCACCAGACGGCGCAGACGTGATGACCTTTTATGAGGGCGCGCACAAACGCGTTGCCGGCCCCGCGCCGGATGGTTTTTACACTGCGGAGAATCTGGTCGAACGTATTGCAACAAAATCTGTGCCCTGGGGCAGCGCAACAGACCCCAAAGTGGCTGCCCCAGGTGTGAAGCGGTTGGGTCTTCGCAAAGACCCAAAAACCGGTGACAGCACCTGGCTGCTGGATATTGATGAGACGGGCATGACCGGGCAGGTCAACCGCCTGGAAACCCACCCGGTTGTGGAAGAAGTATTTCTGCTATCCGGTGAAATGCACATGCCCATGGGTGTATTGAAACGCGGCGCGTATTTTTGGCGTCCGCCCGGGATTTCCCATGGCCCCGTCGGCACGAGAACAGGCGCGCTCGGCTTGTTTCGCTGCAAAGGTGGACCACTGACAACCGCATGGTCTGAAGAAACCTATCCGGTGCCCTGGGACGCCCCTTATGCGCCGCAGCTCCCCGAGGGACTGACAGGCACGCTGCAAGAGAACCCTGATTTAACCCTGCCCTATTAAAGGCATTTCAACCGATTATTTGAGAAGCGGCACAGCCCCGTCTTGA
>CAYGSZ010000396.1:0-2503 GCA_964352705.1 uncultured Rhodobacterales bacterium | reverse complement strand
GATGCGGCTGGGTCTTAGTTGAACGTGATTGATAGCGTATCGCAATGAAAACGGCTGCCCCTGCTCTTGTGGCAAACGGGCGGCCGCATCTCATAGGTAGAACCGGAGTTACCTGACTAGAAGGATAGGCTGGCCCGTACACCAAGTTCACGAGGCTGCATCGCCGTCACGTGGGCTGCCCGCAAGGTGTTCAACGTTGACAGTGCCACTGGCACCTCACCGAAGAACGCCAAGCCGGAGCCGGTAACCCAGCCATCTTCGTCAAACAGGTTATCAGCAAATAGTTCGATCAACAGATCATCCTTTTGGAAACCAACCTTGAGATTGACCTTTGCGTAAGAGTCCACCCAAGTCAGATTGAATTCATCCGTATAGGTTTTACCCGTGTAAGACAGATCAGCACGGGTGTACCAATCCCAATCAGAGTTCAACTGACTGCCATATGTCGCAGACAGACTGCCGCTCCATTTCGGGAACCGCGGCAGGGTATTGCCATCCACTTTGAACCCATCAGCTGTGGTCAAGCCAAACAGAGGCGTGAGGTTTGACAATGAGAAGTCTTTAAACTCAGCGTCTGTAAAGTTGACCGTTGCCGCAAGATCCAAATTCTCTGAGGCCACCCAATTGCTTTGAAATTCTAGTCCCTTAACCTCAGAATTTCCAGGAATGAAGGCCCCCTGGAACCCTGTTGCACCCGGCGGCAGGAAGGAGATGCCGGATTTCATGTTGCCCCATTTCATGAGATAAGCGGCGGCTGCGTAACTTGCTCTGCCGCCAAATAAGGCTTGCTTAACCCCGACTTCGTAACTTTTGAGAGATTCAGGAGGAACCGAGTCTGCCAATTCCGGAATCTGCGCCTGAATGATGGCTTTGTCTGCCGGAGACAACGTTACAAACGAGCGGTTAAACTGGCCCGGCAGGGTACCTTCGGCATAACTGGCATAGGTCGTCAGGTCTTCCGTCGGACGCCACGTTAAAATCGCGCGTGGCAAAAATTCTTTTGACGTAATTGGATCGGTGGCGACCGGATTGCTGAATTGTCCGCCGAACAGGGTGACCTCATCATCTTGCCAACGGGCTTCAAGCGTCAGCGTCAGGCTATCGATGATGTCATAATCCAGTGAACCGAACACACCCAGGGTCTTAATCTTATCATCGTTGGGGCTGGAATTGGCCGCACCGATAATGCGCACTTGGAAAGGTGTTGGAAACGTATCGAATAGAATGGAATTGGTCGCTTCCACACCGTTCGAGAAGGCCGCGTGTATTTTCTGCTCATAGTAGTTCACACCGACCAAGCCACGGAGTTTTCCACCATCATCGTAATTGACGCGGAGCTCGCCAGAATAGTCTTCAAAAAACGCTGGAGCCCCAACGTAAACCGACTCGCCATCTGAGTTATCGCCATCGCGAATTTGGCGCATATCTTGATCGTTGTAAGACGCGTTCCCGGACACCGTAATGGCATCACTCGCTTCAAAGTCAAAGTTCGCAGCCAGGCGCACCATTTGGCGACGAATGCCAAAATGATCGAGGAACGGCGCACGGTCTATGTCGTCGATGCCAAACGTGTTGGCAACAAACAGATCACGGACGTTGAGTTCTGCACCGGCAGGACCAGCTGGGAAAATCGGAAACGTCGTATTACGGCTAACCACAACACCGTCGCTGACTTCAGGCAGTGCGCCACACCAAAGGTTCCCTGCGAGGTTTACGGTGCGCGATGTCCCGCTGCCATCCAGCACTGTAACTGGCGTTCCGGCTGGACAATTGCTGAACTGGCTAAACTGTATAGCCGTGGCCTGAGGGCCTGTGTCTTCGTCTTCAATATACGAAGCGCGCAGTTTCACTTTTAACTGTTCTGTCGGGGTGAACACCAAAGAAAGATGCGCTGCATCGGTGGTTTCTTCACCCAGACGACCGCCATCGGTCGCCGTGTAGGCTGAGCCCTTTTTAAAACCAGATCCGGTAACACGGGCACTGAGCTTGCCTTCAATCAAAGGCCCTTCGGCTGAAATAGAGCCCCGATAACTGCCAAAGTTAGGGCTGTATTCGGCGCTGATCTTGCCTCCGAACTCATCGCCTGGGTCTTTGGTAATGTAATTGATAGCACCTCCGAACGTGGACCGTCCGAAATAAGCTGATTGCGGGCCTTTAATCACTTCGACGCGCTCAACGTCTTCAAAGCCGATGGATTGAGCACCGCCAAGAACGAACATGCCGTCCACAAACAACGATCCAACTTGGTTGGAGGGCAGAGTGCTCTGAGACGTAAGGCCCCGGAAGCGAATGGCTGGAAGATACCGACCGGCGAAACCGCCTCCCTGGTTTTTATAATCAAGGCCTGGCGCAAAAAGCGAGAGATCTTCAAGGTTATTGATACCAGCGGCTTCCAAATCGGAGGCTGTAAATGCCTGAACCGCCAAGGGAACATCGAGAAGGTTTTCTTCCCGTTTACGCGCCGTGACGACGATTTCTTCAAGGGCGACCTGCTGTGCCACAG
>CAYGSZ010000395.1:0-2505 GCA_964352705.1 uncultured Rhodobacterales bacterium | reverse complement strand
AGATGGAAAAGGGGCCGCGCATGTCGGATCCAAACACGACGTTTACCGCGACGGCCCTTCAAGTGGATTGCCACGCAGTCAACCATTGTGCCGATCGCGCGGAAGCCTCAGTCCAGATGCTCAAACAGATCGAACATCTGGGCACGAACATCACCAGTATTGATATGTTCACCATGGGCTTCAGCGGCACCAAGACCCAGCTGTTTGTGCTGCCCGAATATTTCCTGTCCAGCTTTCCTATGGGGGAGTCCATTCCCCGTTGGAAGGAACTGGGCGCCATCGATATGGATGGTCCGGAATACGAAGCCATGGGCAAGATCGCGCAGAGCCGCAGATGCTTTTTGTCGGGCAACGTGTATGAGAACGACCCGAACTTTCCGGAACTGTACTTTCAAACATGCTTTGTCATCGGCCCTAACGGTGATGTGATTTTGCGGTATCGCCGCCTGGTCTCGTTGTTTGCCCCAAGTCCCTATGACGTTTGGGACAAGTACCTCGATCTTTACGGTGCGGATGGTGTGTTCCCGGTTGCCGATACAGAGATTGGCAAGATCGGCTGTGTGGCCTCTGAAGAAATTCTCTATCCTGAGATTGCGCGCTGCCTGGCCATGCGGGGCATGGAGATTTTGTGCCACTCTACATCAGAAGTCGGCGCCCCCATGCTAACGCCGAAGGAAATCTGCCGTCGCGCGCGGGCGGTTGAAAATATGTGTTACGTGGTCTCGTCCAACACGGCGAGCATCAAGGGCATTTCTATTCCGGCAGAGTCCACCGGCGGGATGTCGAAGATTGTCGATTACAAAGGGCTGGTGCTGGCCGAGGCCTATACCGGTGAAACCTTCTGCGCCAGTGCCATGCTGGACATGGATAGCCTGCGTAAAGTGCGGAAACACTCCGGCATGACCAACCTGCTGTCGCGTCAGCCGTTCGGAATTTACGCGGGTGAGTATGCCAGTCACACGTTTGTTGAACCGAACGCGATGATGGACGGCGATAAGGTGGTGACGCCAGACCGGGCGTTTTTCATTCGTCGCCAACAGGACGTATTAGAGCGCCTCGCCAAAGATGGCGTTCTGTCTTAAGGGGAAACCGCGATGATTACGGCTCTTGTCACATTCGTACCAAACCCGGGTCGGGCCGAAATGTCGCCGTCAGAAAAGCTTGCGCTCTATGAAGCCACAGCGCCCAAGTATCAAAAAATTCCGGGTCTTATTCGCAAGTATTTTATGGGCAACGCCGCGCGTGCAGGCGGCTGGTATGAGTGGGATACAATGGACCACGCCAAAGCCTATTACACGCCCGAGTGGGAAGCGTTTATCACCGGCACCTATGGCACAGATTTGACCATCGAATATTTTGATTGTCCGTGCGTTGTGGATAACGCCCATGGCGCAATTTCCATTGCGCCGGAGGTTTATGAAGCCATAAAAGATGCAGTCGAGGTGGCCTGATGAGTGCAGACAAAGTTAAAGAATACCTTCGGGCGATGGAGGAGCGAGACTTAGAGCTCGCTAAAAAATACCTTGCGCCGGATTTTAAAATGACCTTCCCAGGGGGGAGGACCATGACCTCTCTGGAGGATTTGGTCGCGTGGTCAAAAGGACGCTACACATCGGTTACCAAAACCTTTGAAGATTTTGATGTGTTTGAAGACGGTGAGGACACTGTGGTTTACAGCACGGGCATGTTGAACGGCGAGGCCCTTGACGGGTCGCCCATCAGCGAAGTGCGCTTCATCGACCGCTTTGTGTTTCGCGAAGGGCTGATTGTCGATCAACAGGTCTGGAACGATCTGGCTGATGTGTTGCCCAATACCGCTGCAGTCAGTTCGTGATTGTATGACAGACCTTCTCGCGGCTCTGGCCGAAACTGTTGATGCCTCGGGCATGTTGATAGGCGATGATATTGGCCCGCGGTATACGGATACCCGTGGCCATGGCCCTGCCGGAACTCCTGCGTGCGTGATGCGTCCAACCACGACAGCACAAGTGTCGGCGATCTTAAAGCTGTGCAATGACGCCGGACGTGTTGTTGTGCCACAAGGCGGCATGACAGGATTGGTCGGCGGCGGTGCGCCAGGCGACGGCGATGTTATTCTGTCGCTAGAGCGTATGAACGAGATCGAAGAGATCGACCCTCATGGCCGGACAATGATTGCTGGAGCGGGTGTTGTGTTGGAAACCGCCCATGGCGCGGCTGAAGAGGCTGGGTTTGTGCTGCCGGTGGATTTGGGTGCGCGGGGCAGTGCGACGCTGGGTGGACTGATCAGCACCAACGCGGGCGGCAACCGTGTCATTCGCTACGGCATGACGCGACAGTCGGTGTTGGGTCTGGAGGCTGTGCTGGCCGATGGCACGGTGTTGAGTTCCATGAACCGGATGCTGAAAAACAACGCAGGTTACGATCTCAAACAAATGTTTATTGGCTCCGAGGGCACGCTGGGTCTGGTGACGCGCTGTGTGATGCGCTTGCAAGCGAAGCCGCTGACAACGTCCACGGCCTTTG
>CAYGSZ010000394.1:0-2508 GCA_964352705.1 uncultured Rhodobacterales bacterium | reverse complement strand
CGGCAAGGCTCTGGCCTCGAAGCTGATGACCAGCCTGGAAACCGGCCATGTCGCCACTGGGCACGACTCATCGACAGCGGGACTGCTAACCGCCTATCTCGCCCAGAGGAGCCAGAAACGGCGGCCTTCGTCATGATCCCGCCTGTCATGACCCCGCCCGTCATAACCGGCCCCATCGTAACTTTAAGAGTGCTGCCGCCCAACTTGGTCAATCAAATCGCCGCCGGTGAGGTGGTCGAACGTCCGGCCTCGGTGGTCAAAGAACTGGTCGAGAATGCGCTCGATGCCGGGGCGACCCACATCGATGTCACCATGAATGATGGCGGGCGCTCCCTGATTGTCGTCACCGATGATGGCCGCGGCATGGACGAGCGCGAGCTGGGCCTGTCCATTGAACGCCACGCCACGTCCAAATTGCCCGATGATGACCTGACCGAAATCGGCTTCTTTGGCTTTCGGGGCGAAGCGCTGCCGTCCATCGGGGCCATTGCTCGTCTCACCGTCACCAGCCGTCCGCGTGCCGCCAGCAGCGCCTGGTACATCCGGGTCGAAGGCGGACGACGCGAAGGTCCGGTGCCGACACCCCACCCCAACGGCACCCGCGTTGAAGTGCGCGATCTGTTTTATGCCACGCCCGCGCGCCTCAAGTTTCTCAAAGCCGCGCGCACCGAGCTTAATCATGCGGTTGATACCCTGGATCGTCTGGCCATGGCCAACCCCCATGTGTCGTTTAAACTCACCGCCGATGGTCGCACGCGTCTGTCGTTGGATGCTGAATCCGGTGATTTGTTTGAGGCGCGACTGGCCCGGCTTGGGGCCATCATGGGCAAAGACTTCGTGCCCAACGCCGTTAAAGTTGAGGCCGAGCGCGAAGGGATGCGACTGACCGGATACGCCGGTGTGCCCACCTACAACCGGGGCAACGCCATGGCCCAGTATATGTTTGTCAACGGCCGCCCGGTGCGCGATCGTGTGCTGCAAGGCGCGGTGCGGGGCGCCTATCAGGATTTTCTCGCCTCCAACCGCCACCCGTATCTGGCGCTGTTTCTGGAGTGCTCCGCCAAGCTGGTGGACGTCAACGTGCATCCGGCCAAAGCCGAGGTGCGCTTTCAGGATGCCGGGCGCGTGCGCGGTCTCATTGTCGGTGCGCTGAAACATGCGCTGGCCGACGCCGGACATCATGCCTCGACCACCGTCAGTCAGCAGGCCTTGGGCGCGATGCGTCCCGAAGGCAGCGGACAATCGTACCGCCCCAATGCCAATTTGTTCACCGCCGCCCGCTTTGCCCAAGCGCCGCTGAGTCATACTCATGGCGCGCAAGGTTTTGCGGAAGGCCAACCCACCTACGCCTATGACGACGCGCCGACCGCTTCCACGTTTGAGTCGTCAGAGAACTCCAGCGCCAATGACTCGCTCGCTGATTATCCGTTGGGTGTGGCCCGGGCGCAGGTGCATGAAACCTATATCGTTGCGCAAACCGCCGATGGTCTGGTCATCGTCGATCAGCACGCCGCCCATGAACGGCTGGTGTACGAGCGCATGAAAGCCATGCTCGCCGACACCGGCATCGCGCGCCAGTTGTTGCTGCTGCCCGAGGTGGTAGAGCTGGATGACGCCTCCACCGAGCGCCTGATCGCCCGCGCCGATGAACTGGCGGAACTGGGCCTGGTGCTCGAATCCTTCGGCGAGGGGTCTGTCGTGGTGCGCGAAGTGCCTGCGCTGCTGGGCGAAACCAACGTTCAGGGTCTGATCAAAGATTTGGCCGACGAACTGGCCGATATGGGGCAGGCTCTGGCCCTGCAAGACAAGCTGGCCGATGTCTGCGGCACGATGGCCTGTCATGGCTCGATCCGCGCCGGGCGTCGTCTTGGCGGCCCTGAAATGAATGCCCTGTTGCGCGAAATGGAACGCACCCCCCATGCCGGACAGTGCAACCATGGACGTCCGACCTATGTCACGCTTAAACTCTCCGATATTGAAAAGCTGTTTGGTCGCCGATAAGCCATCAAAAGGCAGACCAGAGAAAAAGGTGAGGTAAGTATGCTGGCGGAACTGTTCCGCTATTGGACGACGTTTGCGCCCGAGCGCGTGCGCAAGCACGGCTACGTCAAGCGTTTGATCAAGCAAGAGTTCCGCCATAAGCGCAACGAACATGCGTGGGCCGAGCATCTTCTGAGCAGCTGCACCTTCATTGTCGAAGCCGCCGACAAGTGCCCGCGCCATAAAATTGCGGTCGTGTTAGGCTCAGGCCTGCTGCTCGATGTGCCCCTGCGCTCCCTGGCCGAGCGGTTTGAGCGCGTCTATCTGGTTGATATGTTCCACATGCCAAAGGTGCGCGCCCAGGCCAAAAAGCATTTCAACGTCAAGCTGATGTATGGCGATATCACCGGCATCTTCGCGATGATGCAGGACGGCGATTATCCTGGCGGGTCCATTCCGCCGCCCGAACCGCGCATTCCTCATTTGAATGATGCCGACCTCATTGTCTCGGCCAACTGTTTGACTCAC
>CAYGSZ010000393.1:0-2515 GCA_964352705.1 uncultured Rhodobacterales bacterium | reverse complement strand
CGCTCAATCGCAACAATGGGGCCAGCTTGAACTGGCTGGCCAAAACCACAGGGCTATCGCGCGGCACAACCTATCGCATGCTGGAGACCTTTATCGCCGAAGGGTATGCGATTAAAGATTTAGCCAATCGCGGGTACTGGCTGACCGATCATGTGCGGGGTTTAAGCGATGGCTATGCGGCGACCGGATGGATCACCACAGTGGCAAAACCGCTGCTGGATAGCCTGGGTCAAGAAGTAGTTTGGCCGCTGTCCCTCTGCATTCCGTCCGGCACCGACATGGTGGTGAAAATGACAACGGACCTGGATACGCCGTTGACCATGGAATTAATCTCAGCCGGATTGCGTATGCCCATGACCACGAGCGCGGCAGGGCGAACCTACCTGGCGTTCTGCCCGGACGCAGAACGGGACTTGTTGCTGGACCTGACAAAGCGCATCTCTGAAAACACGTCCGCGCGGACAGAACTCGACCACAATATCATCACCGACAGATTGGCCGAAATACGTCGCACGGGACACGAAGCCCTGGAAGGCACCCACCGGGTGAGTAATTTATCGGTGCCGGTGTTTGCGGGCGGCACCATCATAGCTTGCATCGTCTTACGCTTTTACACCTCGGCCAAAACTCTTTCTGAAGCCGTCGCGGCTTACGCAACCCCCCTTAAAAACGCTGCCGAAGACATTGGGATGCGGTATTCTTCTGAGCATATGGGAGCGAAACCATCGTGAACGCCACACCCAAGAGACGCACCTTAACAGGTGTGATTGTGACCATCAGCCTGATGGTCAGCGCCTTCGTCAGCATGACCGCGCAGGCCGAGACAACCTTGCGCGTCGCCCGCAATGCGGCCCCGCCAAGCCTGGGCAATCCCCTGACCAGTGTCGGGCAACCGGGATCGGGCGTTTGGAGTGCGTTGTTTGATAGTTTGACCGTCATCGGACCGGGCGGTGTTTTAACACCGGGTTTGGCGGAGTCCTGGACCCTGGTGAATGACACACGTTGGGAATTTAAGATTCGCCCCAACGTCACGTTTCATAATGGTGCACCCTTAACCGCACATTCGATTGCGGCCATTATCGAGTATCTACAAAGCGAGGCCGGGCGGCGGTTTTATGTGTCGACCGAAGTGGACACCATCGCCAACCTTGAGGTGTTGGATGATCTGACGCTGGCCCTGATGACCACGGTGCCGGATGCCATTCTGCCCAAGCGTATGGCGCTGATTTCCGTGCCTGAACCCGAGGCCTGGAACACGCTAGGACCAGACGGCTTTGCCCAAAACCCCGTCGGCACCGGCCCGTTTAAGCTGCGCGACTGGGGCCAGGCCTCTGGCCGGATGATCTTTGATGCCTTCAAAGAGTCCTGGCGTGCGCCAAAAACCATCGACGTGCTGGAACTGTGGACGGTCGCCGATGCGACCGCGCGGGTTCAGGCTCTGCTGACCGGGCAGGTTGATGTGCTGGAATCTCTCAGCGTTGATGATGTTGCGCTGGTCGAGAGCGCTGGCTTTAAAGTGTGGGACTTTGGCGGTGGCCAGGTGTCATCCATCGCGTTTCGCACAGTCGGAAATCCGGACTCGCCGCTGCAGGATGTGCGGGTGCGGCAAGCGCTGAACTACGCCGTCAACCGGGCCTTGATTGCCGAGGTGTTGTTTGGCGGTCGGGCGTCCCCGGCCAGTCAGGGTGCCAGCAATGGCACCTTTGGCTATGACCCGAACCTTGATCCGATCCCCTATGATCCGACACGGGCCAAAGCGCTGTTGAGCGAGGCCGGGTATAGCGACGGGTTCTCCCTGACCATAGAAGTGCTGACCGGGTTTAGCACCGTTGATACGTTGTTGTATCAGCAAGTGGCGCAAGACTTGCGCGCTGTCGGCGTTGAAACCACAGTCCGCACGCCGCCGTTTGCCTCCTGGCTCCGAAAATTTCAGAGCAACGAGTGGGGCGATACGGATGCGTTTTCGTTGATGTGGGATTCCGGCGCTTATGCTGACGCCATACGGCCCGTGCGTAATTTTTCCTGCGCCAAGGCGGTGCCATTTTTCTGCGATGAGTCAATGATGCCCGCGATTGAACAAACCGATCTCATCATGGACCCGGACGCGCGCCAGCAGCATTTAAAAAACGTGCTGGGCATGATGCGGGAGACCGCCCCCGCCCTGTTGCTGACGACGGTCAGTCAGCGGATGGCATCACGCCCCAACGTGACCGTGCTCCCCCTCAATCCGCCCAACATCGCTTATCACGATATAGAGTTTGAATCGGGGGCGTTTGAGGCGGAGAAACTGAATTAGAGTTTAGTCTTCAGCGTCGGCGTCGGTATTGCCATGACCTTCACGCATTCTCGCGCTGGCTTCATCCAGCGCATCGGCGCAGGGCTCTGAAATTTCCGTGATGTTTTCCATCAGACATTGCACGCCAGGCATGCCCATTTTGCCATCACAGAATTCTTTAAGGTCTGCGCCGCAGGTCATCATGACAGGGCTGACACCACCGTCCTCACCGCGGCCTTC
>CAYGSZ010000392.1:0-2537 GCA_964352705.1 uncultured Rhodobacterales bacterium | reverse complement strand
AGCAGGAAACGGAGTGGCAGAAGGACCGTGACCGCTTCATCGATCTGACCTACTCGCCGCTGCTGCGTGAAGGTGATCTGCCGGTGTCTGCTGCCTTCACTCGCGAAAACCGTTAGGGCCTAAATCAATTCAGTAAGAAGGAGGTCATCCATGATCGACCGTCGCACACTCTTTGGTGCATCCGCTGCTGTCGCTTCTGCCGCCTCTGCCGTTGGAGCGATATTTGGCTCTAAGTCTGCTTTGGCCGCATCGGCTCCCGTGTCAAAATTTCCGGGCGATGTCGAACTCCGGGGCACCGATCAACGTCTGGAACGATTGCCCAGTCTAGACTTGGAAAGCTATGACAACTTCCTGACCGGTCTTCGCATCTGGTCGGGTAGCGCTTCTGGGCGGACTGCTCGTGAGCGTTTCAATCAAGCGCTGACCAATGCGGGCCTTGATCCCAAGGACGATATTCCCCTGGAAAAGATTTTTCCCTTGGTCGAGAACGACACCTACATTGGAACCGGAGCGCGCTTACGCACCAGTGGTCAGCAATTGATGTGGAAAGCATTGCAACTGCACTATCACGAAAATGCAGAAACTTATTTGGCTGAGATGGAAGCCACCGACAGCGTCGGACCCGGTAAGCTGGAACTGAATCCGGATATGGAAATTCCTGAATACACCAAATACGAAATCCACATTCAACCCGGTGGCTATGTCGGTGATGCCTTTGCGGGCCATATGTATCACTACGGCACCAACAACTTCTATCGGGCGGAAAATTATCAGGATGAGATCCATCGCAATCTCGCCGCCCAGATGGCCACGCCTGAAGACGGCAAGGTCATGCGCATCTTGGATATGGGTTGCGGCACTGGTCAGTTGACGGCGGCCCTTAAAGAGCGCTTCCCGGACGCCGAAGTCTGGGGCATCGATGTCGGTGGTCCGATGGTCCGCTACGCCCACATGCGTTGTGTGGATTTAGGTGTTGGCGCCAACTTCCGTCAGGGCTTGGCGGAAGACACCAAATTTGAAGACGGTTACTTCGATATCGTTACTTCCTATATCCTGCATCACGAAGTGCCCGCGAAAGAGACCAAAGACATCATCAACGAGGCCTATCGTGTTCTCCGTCCGGGGGGTGTGTACTTCCCCATTGATTTCGAAACCGGGGCAGGTCGCGGGCGCTCGAACAATGCTTACGGACGCTTCGGCTCGTGGCGGGATCATCGCTGGAATGAAGAAGTCTGGCGTTTGGAATACAACTCTGTCGATTTCAATGATGAAATGCGCAAGACCGGCTTTGATGTGGTCGATGAAGGCCCGGCGGCCTGGCGCAGCCGGTACAACGTGCTGGGGACCAAGCCAGCTTAACGCGTTTCTTAAACACTTATGCAAAACGGCGCAGAGTGAGGTTCAGTCTGCGCCGTTTTCTTTTGTTTGATGAGGTTGGGAGTTTTGTTGCTAAACGTCCTCTGCCAGCAGTTCATCCATCAGCTTGTAAAAGTCGCTCTTAAACTCTTCATGATGCTCCCCCGTCGCTGGCCCCGGGAAACCTGTGTGGATGTGGCGCACGTTGCCAGTGCGATCCACGATAATCATGGTCGGGTACACCAACACCGCGTTAATCATGGGCAAGGTTTTCGCAGCGGCTTCTTTGTCCATCGTGCCCGCTATCAGCATCGGATACTGCACGTCATAGCGCCGCTCGTAGCGTTTGCAGGCTTTTGCCGCGTCTTCAAACACCGGGGAGTACTCGTACATCAGCCCAACGGCTTCCAGGCCACGATGTTTGTTTTCATTAAAATAAGGCGAGAAGAACGCGGTTTCGTCATGGCAGGTGGGGCACCAACTGCCACCAATGGTGACCACTACCACCTTGTTCTGAAAGCGCTCATCGGTCAGAGACACCAGGGTGCCGTCGAGATCTGGGAAGGAAAACGCCAGCCGGTCATAACCGTCCTTGATGTAGGTCAGCTTGGTCGCATCATCCAGGGCCGCAGTCGA
Organism: uncultured Rhodobacterales bacterium; assembly: GCA_964352705.1. Lineage (GTDB taxonomy): Bacteria > Pseudomonadota > Alphaproteobacteria > Rhodospirillales > Rhodospirillaceae > WLXB01. The sequence goes on along the minus strand of CAYGSZ010000392.1, from coordinate 545 downwards.
ATCTCTTTTAGCCGACCAGTCTGCCGTAAACTGACCAGTCAGAGAATAATTCTGGCCGGAGAGGGTTCCGTCATCATGCAAAGTGCCGCGCCATAGCGCGCCGCCGCCGCCATAAAAGGTCGACATGTAAAGCTCACGTCCGCGTAACTCGCCGGTCAAAAAGCGGGAGTCGCCAGTGGTGACCATCGAAGCCCCCACAATCACGCTCCCATCGTCGGTGAGTTCCAGAAGCCCAACCCGAGGCTCGGTTGAGAACGCACTATTGATTTGTGTCAGCGCCCACCGCCCGCCGATGTTTTCTGTTGGCGCGATGTCCTTCGCAAAGAAGCGATGGCTTTGTCCATGGGTGGCGGTGAAGGGCACGACGGTGAATCCCTCCGTGCGTTTAAACTGCATTGTGCCTTGCATCTCGCCGTCGTTGACAACGGCACCGGCGATGCTGTGTCCGTAGGACGGAAATTCAATCACCAGCGATGTCCCGTTCACCGTTGTGACTTCGGCGTCCATGCGTTCCGGGCCGTTGATGAACGTGGCTTGCCAATCCT
>CAYGSZ010000391.1:0-2551 GCA_964352705.1 uncultured Rhodobacterales bacterium | reverse complement strand
CTTCCATCATATGGTCATTTACGCCAAAGATTTCTTGAATGATGACCAGGCCGCCTTTTGACTCACCCTTTGGCTTGGCCACATAGGCCTCAAAAGCATGGCCATCTGTTGCGGTTAACGTGATCATGGATCCCATCGCTCAATCCCTCTGAATTTTGGCTTATTGTCGTGTGCTGAAAGCGGCTAGAGCAGACCTGCTGACTCAAGCGCATCGTCCATCGCTTCGACGTCTTCGCGCCGTGGCGGCATCAACGGCAAACGACATTCCCCAGACGTAATAAGCCCCATCTTCCACGCCATATACTTGACGCCGATGGGGCTGGTATCGAGGAAAGCTGCCGCATTGAGGTCAGTAAGTTCATTACGCAATGCCATGGCTTCTGAGAGTTCGCCCTCTTCCGCGTGAGTACACAATTGCGAAATTTTACCAGGCACGACGTTTCCAAGCGCCACAATCAAACCACTGGCCACTTTTGGAATACGTTCAAACGCCATCTTAGGCAGCCCCATGAACAGCCGGAATTCATCACCCAAACGGGACGATAACTCACTGTCAAAAGCTTCATCTTCAGACGACTGCTTTAACCCGACTATAGAGGGGACGTCTTCACACAGGTCTTCCAGCGTATCCAGTTCAAGGGTGGAGCATGTCCGACTGGGAATTTGATACAACAATATAGGCTTAGACGTTGCGCGCGAGACATAAGACACATAGGCCTTCAAGCCGCGCTGCGGTGGTTTGGAGAAGGGCGGCATCATCAACATGACCGCATCAGCGCCAACCTGCTCGGCGTGTTCCGTGAGCGCCCACGTATCGGCCAATGAAACACCACCGGTTTGGGCAACCACAGGCACACGACGACGCGCAGAACTGACCGCGATCCGCAGCAGGTTCTGCCGCTCGGTCAATGAGAGTGCCATAGGCTCTCCAGACGTACCGCCGACCAACAGCCCATCCGCCCCATTGCGAATTTGCCAATCAACAAAACGCGCAAAAGCATCGTAATCAACCGACCATCCGTTGAAGGGCGTGATCAGTGGTGTGTACGCGCCGCGCAGGAAATTTCGGCCCAACTTAATCATGACGATACTTTATCAACATTTGAGCCCACCAAAACGTAGGTTTGAGCAGCGCACGCACGACCACTGGCCAGTGCCAGCCTCGTGACAATTTGCTCAGACGTGGCCGTTTCAGCCATGGCTAAATGTTTCCCCCCGAATATATTCTTTCAGCCTTCTAGCACATTTTGGCAAAAAATAAGGCCCTTTAGCATGGTCTAACGACCATAGAATCTCAGGAAATGGGGTCAAATCACTTAATTTAGAATGAGAATCCAGACTGTGAACCGGTTTAAAACCGCCGGGATCACGCCGTATCTGACCCTAGTTGCATGCTTTATGTGAGAGAGCGCACATCAACCAGCCGACCCGTCACAGCAGCAGCGGCGGCCATCGCAGGGCTGACTAAATGGGTGCGACCCCCACGACCTTGACGACCTTCGAAATTGCGATTCGATGTCGAGGCACAGCGCTCGCCTGATTCAATACGATCAGGATTGATGCCCACACACATAGAACACCCAGGCTCCCGCCACTCGAATCCGGCCTCCAACAAAATTTTATCCAGCCCTTCCTCTTCGGCCTGCTTTTTCACCAGGCCCGATCCAGGCACCACCATGGCACCAACGCCCGCCGCAACTTTACGGCCCTTGGCGACAGCAGCCGCAGCACGCATATCTTCGATGCGGCCATTGGTGCATGAGCCAATAAACACCCGGTCTACTTTAAGGTCTTGCAGAGCAACGCCCGGCGTCAGCCCCATGTACTCTAAGGATCTCTCAACCGCCTTGCGCTTATCGGGGTCAGCATAATCTGAGGGATCAGGAACACTGGCCGTGATCGGCGCGGAGTCTTCGGGGCTGGTCCCCCACGTCACGCGAGGGGCGATGTCTGCACCCTGTAGCTTTACTTCATGGTCAAAGGTTGCATCCGCGTCCGTTACCAACGACTGCCAATGAGCAACAGCGTTCTCCCAATCGTCGCCTTTCGGCGCATAGGGGCGACCTTTAATATAGGCAAAGGTCGTGTCGTCTGGAGCCACCATGCCGCTGCGCGCACCAGCTTCAATGGTCAGATTGCACAAAGTCATGCGCCCTTCCATGGACAGCGCCCGGATCGCTTCACCGGCATACTCAATGGCAAAACCTGTTCCGCCCGCAGTGCCCAACTCAGCAATAATCGCCAACGCCAAGTCTTTCGCGGTGACGCCAAGAGGCAATGTACCGTCGACCGTCACGCGCATGGTCTTGGCTTTGCGCATGATGTGACACTGCGTCGCCAGCACATGCTCAATCTCTGAGGTGCCGATGCCAAACGCCAAGGCCCCCAAAGCACCATGGGTCGAGGTGTGAGAGTCACCGCACACCAAGGTTGTGCCAGGAAGCGTGAAGCCCTGCTCTGGCCCCACAATATGCACAATCCCTTGACGTTGGTCTGCCAGTTGAATGTAAGGCACCTCAAACTCGTTTGTGTATTCGATCAACGCCGCCAA
>CAYGSZ010000390.1:0-2597 GCA_964352705.1 uncultured Rhodobacterales bacterium | reverse complement strand
GTCCAGCGTGAATGGCGTCGGCGACCGCTTGGGTTTCACCACCGATCTCGCGAATCAAGCGTTGGTGAGTGCCCACAGATGCGGCTTTCCAGGCCGCCCGTTGCTCTTTGGTGAAAACATGGGCGGTGAATCCTTCGCCACCCGCATTGGCCAGGGCCATGGCGGTCATGCCAGCGATAATGGTCCGCACGTCTGCGGTGCTGGCAAAGCTGTCAATCACGGCGCGCCGGTCTGGCGCGGAGAGGCCGTCCAGCCATTTGGTGTTGGCCAGCAAAAAGCCGCCCAGAAAAAAATGTTCCGTCAGCATAAAATGAGGGGCTTCCGGCACCAGACCCGTGCCTGTGTAGGCGATGGTCGGTGTTAATCCCCCATCGATCAGGCCGGTCTGCAAACCGGGTATGGTCTCTGGGCTGGTGATGTAAATCACATCGGCCCCAACCGACTCCAGGAATAGACGTGCGGCGATGTCTTGGGTCGCGCGCAGGCGCACGCCCTCGGCCTCTTGTGGCCACAGAATAGGCCGGTTGGCGTAGATGTTCTGTCCTCCCAGGTCCAGCCAGCGCAAAATCGTCAGGCCTTTTTCGGCCATTAACGGGGTGAAGACCTCGAAGAAAACCGTATCGACCACGTGGTCAAACTCGGCCTTGCTGTCGAACAGAAAGGGTGCACCAAGATACCCAAGTTCCGGCAAAATGTTGGACAGCACCAAGCTCGACAGCGACGCGACCTTGATGCGTCCGCGTCGCACGCCGGAAAGAATTTGTTCTTCTGGTCCACCCTCGCCATGAATCAGCAGTTGCGGTGTTAAGCGTCCCCCGGACTGCGCTTCAAGGCGCTCTGTATAATCGTAAAACACAGTGGCGGCAGGCGAGCCCGGAATGACGAAGCCGCCAATCTCAACTTGCTCTGCCTGCGCCTGAAAACCGCCGAAACACCAGAGCCCTGCGGCAAAAAGTATGCGTCGCATCAATTGGCGTCTAACCACTTGGTCATGGCGGCGCCAATTTCTTCCGCGCCGGTGTCGAACACATCGTCCACGATGTCAGGCAATTCAATCATGTCGGCATTGGGCAGCAACTCTGCTTTGGCTTTGCGGGTTTCTTCCAGCAGCATCTCATGGGGTTGCAGCACTAGAACGGGCTGTTTTACGAGCGGGAACCTGTCCTCCGGCGCATAGGTCCAGACGGCGTGATAGGCGTACCAGGACTTGTCGAGGGAATGAATGTCTTCCAGAAACACTTTGGCAGCCCGCTCTAGCGAAACGCCTTCCGCCCGCTTGATCACAATCAGGTACCAGCGGTTCATGATGAAGGTTCCGTCTTCTGGCAGAGATTTATCCGTTGGCAATCCGGCCAGAATTTCGGCGCGGGTTTTGGCATCCCGGTAGGCAATGCCCGACACCACCACGCGGCGCACCAGATCCGGGCGTGTAATTGCCAGTTCCGTGGCCATAAATACCCCCGTATGAAATCCGAACAGATCAACCGGGCCTTTGCCCTCCTTGCCGTACCCCATGGCGACCAAGGCGTCCTCGAACGCGCCGGTGAGAGCGGCGATGTCTTGGGGTTCAGCAGGGCGGTCAGATTCCCCATAGCCTGGGGTGTCGAAGGCAAGGGCGATACGGTCTCGACCAACAATCTCTAGCAGTGGGCGATATTCTTCCGCAGACTTTGGATTCTGGTGAAAAAAGACGATGGGGGTTTTATCCCCATCCCCATCGGCTGGTCGCGCCATATGGAAATGAATCTGGCCGAACCGTGCGTCGACATAGCCTTTTTTGTAGATCACCTGATCCTCCGCTGCTGCTGATCCAAACAGGAAAGTCATAAGGGCCATGGTGAAAGCGGCTGTAAACACGCCAAGTCGTTTGTCCCGCATGCAGGTCTCCTGAGCTGATCAGTTTTTATGAGGCGTTAACCATCGCGCCATTTAGAACGAAGTGCCACCATAAAAAAGCATGCAGTTTTTTGTGGTGTTCTAAAACAGATTCAGCTGCGCAGCGCGTTGATCGGTCGGGACGATAAACTTGGATGTAGACAACGCGGTCGTGTGTAAGTTCAGCCGCAGTCTTTTTGCTGCCAAACTGAAGCGTCGCGACAAAGCATCTGCGTAGGGGCCACGCCCGACCTGACGACTGCCCCAGGCGGGGTGATAATCGCGGCCCTCGTTCATCGAGCGAATCAGTCCCATAATGCGGCCGGCGCGATTGGGCGCATTTTCGCTCAGCCATTCCTGAAACAAGTCCTTCACCTCCAACGGCAGGCGCAGCACCACATATCCAGCTTCGCTGGCACCGGCTTCGCTGGCGGTGGTCAAAACATTTTCCAGTTCGTGATCGTTCAACCCGGGTATGGCTGGCGCAAACATCACGCCAACAGGAACCCCAGCTTTCTTGAGTTGGCGAATAGCGTCGAGGCGGCGTCCTGGCGTCGAGGCGCGCGGTTCCATGGTGCGGGCCAGCCGGTGATCAAGCGTGGTAACTGACACCGCGACTTTCGCCAGGCCCTTGGCAGCCATGGGGCCGAGAATATCCAGATCGCGCGTGATCAGGTTTGATTTTGTGACAATCGCGACCGGATGATTAAACCGCGCCAGCA
>CAYGSZ010000389.1:0-2598 GCA_964352705.1 uncultured Rhodobacterales bacterium | reverse complement strand
TCGCGCTCAGCGGTTAAATCTTCCATCTCTTTGACGATGGTTTCGTAACGCGCAATTTGCTCTTGCAGTTCTTCTGCGAACCACGCTTTTTCATCAGCCGTCATCTCTGGCCGAAGATTGCCTTTGCCTGTCAGGCTCCCAAGTGTCACAGCGCTCCTCCTTCTTCTTTATCGACGTATAACCATAGCAAGAAAACCTGCCTTGAGAACCGTAATCAGATCATTTTTCTGATAATGTAATTCCCTGAAGACCATCTTTTCTCAAAGTCCCAAAAACACAATCGCGCCGCCAGATGCTGCAACCGCACCCCCCGCGAGCGCATGACTAAACCGGGCCAAAGGCGCAAAGGACACCTGCTTCAACCCAAGCAACGCAATAGCGACCACCGTGATCATGGTGATTAATGTTGCAGTGCCAAAAATAACCGCAACACCGATCACACCCAGCCAACTTTGCTGCGCTGCGGGATACATCAAAATAGGAATCAGCGGCTCACAAGGGCCGAGCACAAAAACAATAAACAGCGCCCAGGGTGTCAGACTGACCTTCGCCGTTGCGGTGTGCACATGCGCATGATTGCCGTGATGGGTGTGTGGATGCTGATGCTGATGAACGTCGCCGGCACCGTCGCAATGGGCATGAGCGTGAACATGGGGGCGGTCTTTAAATGCTGTCTTCAGGCCCCAGGCTAAATACGTCATACCAAACGCAATCAGTGCCCACGCCGCCCAATCGCCGCGCACAGCTTCAACCGCTTCCAGGTTTCCAACGGTGAGCCCGAAGGCGATCCCAACCGCGCCAAGGGCGATAGATCCGGCCACGTGACCCAGCCCGCACAGGCTTGTAATCGTCAGCGCTTTGGTCTTCGACCAACCGCGGGCTTTAGCCATGACAATGAAAGGAAGATAATGGTCCGGCCCGAGCAACGTATGCAAAAAGCCAATCGACGCAGCCGTTGTAATCAGCACCATTAATTCAGGCGTCACCCAGACCATCCCCTTAAACTTATAATTTTTCTGCTTTCAGCCGTAGCGGGATTTTTGACACGAGGCAAGAAGAACCCACATTGATTTGGGTCAATTGAACTCGCGCTTCGTCCTGTCCTTAATGCAAGTGGGCTTGTGGTTTTTAACGCAAGCGGGCGTGTCGCAATCGATCAAGCCGCAGTCTATGACGCGCATCGGTTAAATATGACAATCCGCCGAACACCGTAATCAAAACGCCGAGTCCCGTTGCCCCGACAATGAGAAACATAATCAGGATTTGATAGCGCACCGCTTCCGTTGGCGGTACACCCGCCAGGATTTGCCCGGTCATCATCCCCGGCAACGACACCAGACCAGCCGCCGCCATCGCGTTAATCATCGGCATCAGGCCTGTGCGAATCGCAGATCGTGCCAGCGGTCCACACGCCGTCCAGCGAGTCGCTCCCAAACACAGTTGCGCTTCGATGGCCTTGCGATCCCGCGCAACGCCTGTGGTCAGCGTGCTGAGACTCAACGCAATACCGGTCATGGAATTACCGAGAATCATACCCAACAAAGGAATCGCGTATTGCGGATCGTACCAAGGGTCGGGACCGATTTGCGTGGTCAGCGCCAGCACGGTCACCAAGGCCGACGAAAAACTTATCGCGGCGGCCCCGAGTCCGTAAGACCAAATCCCCGTCAAACGGCGGTCTTGACGCGCTGCCACTTCGTACCCGGCAAAGACGATCATCACCCCCGCAATAAGTCCGGTCCACAGCGGCGACGACAGATCAAACACAGCCGTTAAAATGTAACCGACGAGCGTCAACTGAATGACCATACGCACCGTTGAAATCAGAAGCGTGCGTTCAATCTTTAGCCCGAGCATCACCGACAGCACACCGTTGGCGACAATCAAGAGCGACCCAACCGCAAGGTCAGTGACAGACAGGCTGATATACGTCATGACGCGCGCACCTCATGAACAAGCTCAATACGCCCTTGATCAACCACCGCATGCTGTGCGCCTAAGCGTTCGATCTGCGCCAGATCATGGGTCACCAACACCACGGTTGTTCCAGCCGACAAGCGGTGTTTGATCACACGCTCGACCAACTCTGTCGCCTCGTCATCCAACGCCGCGGTTGGTTCATCCAGCAACAAAACCTCGGGGCCTGTGAGCAACGCCCGCACCAACGCCAGGCGTTGCCGTTCTCCGGTGGACAAACGCGCCACCTCCCAGTCCAAACAGGATGTTTTTAACCCAATGTCAGAGAGCAGCGTCTTTACATCACCGTCTGGCATGTGCGGACCGACCACATCACCCCACCACCCCGACTCTGCGGGCACATAGGCAACCGCACGCCGCCAGTCCGGCGCTGTGACTTGTGAGCGCAAAAGATTTTCCGTGGCCGCGTCGCCATCATTTAAATCCAGGTCAGCAATGGCACGCAGCAGGATTGATTTGCCCGACCCTGATGGCCCGGTGACGCACAGGCACGCGCCGTCCTCCAGTTCCAATTCGACCGGAGCCAATCCAAAAGGTTCGAGGTTATGAAGCCGCAGCATGTCTCAGCTAGACCAGATCGCCACCGACGCGAATCACCGCCCGCCCGCGTATTTGTCGCGC
>CAYGSZ010000388.1:0-2612 GCA_964352705.1 uncultured Rhodobacterales bacterium | reverse complement strand
CTTCCTGCTCAAAGAAATCACACGTGCACGCCTGCAACTTCCTGTGTCTCAACAGCACATAGAGAAAGCACAAGACGCCAGTTAAACCCTAGCCTATATTTTTTAGGGCTCGCCGCCCATAAGAAACGCGCGAGCATCAGAAACCGTGGTTTCCGGGTCTTCCAGCATCAATTGATGACCCAGGCCCGGATAGCGAATCACCTTAACTTCCGTGCTAGTAAACAAAGGCAGGACGTTGTTCAGACCATCTGCTGTCAGGACTGGAGACTGGCCCGCCCACTGTAACAATGTCGGCGCTGTAATTCGGCTGGCAGCCTCAGCGAGATCAAACTCACTGCGGGCATTTGCCATGATGAACTGACGCACTCTTGGAATGTTACCCTTACGATTGTTAAGGTCTGCATACCCTTGAACCATCTCCGGCTTAATGCGGTCGTCGTTGCCAAAGATATTTTCTAAAAACAAACGCCAATACAATTTTGGTCGCCAAACCTTAAAGATGTTATCACTGATCCACATCACGGAACGAAACTGCCACGGCGGCGCCACGCGGTCGCCCGGTGTGTACGCGGGAACAGTTGACAGGAGCAGTTTATCGACGCGTTCAGGGAACTTTGCAGCATATCTGAGCGCCATAATGCTGCCCGAAGATGTGCCACCAAGGTGAAAGTGATCGTAGCCAAGTTCTTCGACCAGTCCTTCGAACAAGGGCATCGCACGCTCAACACCGTACTCCTCTGTCGGATCTGGACCCGACAGGCCGAATGGCGCGAAGTCAAAACGTACAACGCGGAAATCTTGCCTTAGGCGTTCCGCCCAGCCTTCCCACTGACGGTTGCTGCCTAAGTACCCGTGGATCAGAATAATGACGGGTCCCTGCCCTTCCTCCACCACATGAAGACGAACACCGTCAATCATTACAAATCGCGAGCGCTCGTCTGTGTAGGTTTCAGCAAGATAGTCTTCAGAGGGATTGAAGACCCCAAATCTCACTGCTATCAGCCACAGGACAAGCAGAGAGACAAGAATGCCGACGCTAACGAGACTTATTCTGACCATGGCAAAACCGCCCCCAGTTGACTAGGAGGCAGTCTGCCATTGTATCCGCAGAATTCCTAGGACAGGGCTGCACAGAACCTTTGGATGCGCGTGCACGCTTCTTTCAACGCGTCTGTAGACGTTGCGTAAGAGATTCTAAAGTGCGGTGACAAACCAAAGGCTTCCCCTTGCACAGCCGCAACAGCTTCTTCTTCAAGAAGAGCCGTCACAAAGTCTGAGTCGCCCTCAATCTTACGCCCGCCTTTAGACGTTTTTCCAATGCATCCCGCTATAGACGGGTAAACATAGAATGCACCTTCAGGCGTCAGACAGCTAATACCTTCGGCTTGATTGAGCATCTTGACGACCAAATCGCGACGCTCTTTATAGACCGCATTGCGTTCAGCTAAGAAATCCATCGGACCATTAAGCGCGGCCACGCATGCGTGTTGAGTTATTGAGCTGGTGTGAGAGGCGCTCTGAGACTGAATATTGTTCATGGCCTTAATCAGATCCAAGGGTCCAGCAGCATATCCCATACGCCAGCCCGTCATTGCAAACGCTTTGGAGACACCATTAATGGTGAGCGTGCGATCAAACAGTTTTGGCTCAACTTGCGCAATCGTCTTAAATTCGAAATCGTCGTAAACGAGGTGCTCATACATGTCATCCGTCATCACCCAAACATGAGGGTGCTTGAGGAGAACATCGGCAACGGCCTTTAGGTCTGCTTCCGTATAAGCAGCACCGGTTGGGTTTGATGGTGAATTGAGAATCAACCACTTGGTTTTATCAGTTATAGCAGCGTCCAGCTTCTCAGCAGACAGCTTGAAGTTATCCCCTTCAGTGCACTCAATAAAAACAGGTGTACCCCCAGCGATAAGGACCATGTCGGGGTAGCTTACCCAGTAGGGTGCTGGGATGACCACTTCATCCCCGGCATTGATGGTGGCCAAAATAGCGTTAAATAAAACTTGCTTGCCACCAACGCCAATATGGACCTGACCAATGTCATAGTCCAAGCCGTTTTCGCGCTTAAACTTGTCCACCACAGCTTTGCGCAATTCGGGAATACCATTGGTCGGCGTATACTTGGTTTTGCCGGCGTCAATCGCTGCCTTACCAGCTGCTTTGATGTGATCGGGGGTGTCAAAGTCAGGCTCTCCGGCGCCCAATCCAATGACGTCTACACCCTGGGCTTTGAGTTCACCCGCTTTGGCCGTTACAGCCATCGTTGGTGAGGGTTTGATAGCTGACATACGGTCGGCAATGATGGACACGGGATCCTCCCGAAAGATTAAGAAAAATTGTGTGGTCGTTGGGGCGGAAGCTACTGCTGTGAGCGCAGCGGTGCAACCAAGATCACCGCAAAAAGCATCGAAATCTTGAATTTCGGCACTGGAGGCTATCGAAATCTATCCTTATGTTAGCTGGCATGACTGTTGCCCTTCCAATGTATGAGAAACCTGAGCCAGGAGAGAGTGCAGACTTTCGACTCGTCAGCGAGTTTGAGCCTGCTGGAGATCAACCGGCTGCTATTAAAGAACTAGAGAAGGGCCTTCGGGCAAATGAAC
>CAYGSZ010000387.1:0-2616 GCA_964352705.1 uncultured Rhodobacterales bacterium | reverse complement strand
GTCACGAATTTATTGTGCTGGCTGAAACCGGCGAAAGCGCCGTGTATTGCCACAAAGCCCTGTTACAGAAGCCAATTCCATTGATCGTTGATTACGACAGCGACCTGCAGCCGATAGTCGATGACTGGACCAGTGAATACGCCGCGACCGATGAAGAACACGATGAGGCCAAGGGCAAAGCGCTTGGAGATGATTTGGTGTCGGCCCGCGGTATTGAAGTCGGACATATATTCCACTTTGGCAAAAAGTACTCTGATCCGATGGGCGCACAGTTGGCGGCCCCCGGCGGTGAGATGGTGACGCCGTACATGGGCAGCTATGGCATTGGCGTATCCAGGCTGGTTGGCGCGATTATTGAAGCCTGCCACGATGACGATGGTATCATCTGGCCAGATACAGTTGCGCCCTATCGGGTTGGCTTGATCAATCTGAAAGTCGGGGATGCTGACACGGATAAGGTGTGCGGTGATCTATATAGCAAGTTCCAGGACATTGGTTTGAGCACACTTTATGATGACCGCGACGAACGCGCCGGTGTGAAGTTCTCCAATATGGACCTGCTGGGGCTGCCCTGGCAGTTGATCATCGGCCCGAGGGGCGTCAAAGAGGGGACGGTTGAGTTGAAGCGCCGGGCCACGGGTGAGCGCCAGACTTTGCCTTTGGATCAAGTGTTGTCCGTATTGACCGGGTCTCCGCCAGCGACGGGGGCCGCTTAATGTTTGGTCCCTTCGAACGCATGATGGCCGGGCGCTACTTGCGGGCCCGGCGTAAAGAGGGGTTTGTTTCCGTCATCGCCGGTTTCTCTCTGCTTGGGATTGGTCTGGGGGTTGCGACCCTGATCATTGTGATGGCGGTGATGAACGGTTACCGGCAGGACATCATGAGCCGGATTCTCGGCGTGAACGGCCATATCGAAGTGCAGGGTGTTGAATTCTCGATTGCTGATTACGATGCGCGCGGTGATGCCATTCGGCAAATCCCAGGGGTGGAATCAGTCTTGCCCCAGATCACGGGGCAGGTCATGGCGACTACAGGCGGTGTGACCTCCGGCGCTGTGGTGCGGGGGGTGCGCGGTGAAGACTTGGCGGCCCGAACGGTTGTCTCTGAGAATATCATTTTAGGGTCGTTGCCCGCCTTTACCCGCAGCGAAGGTTTGATGATCGGTGTGCGTATGGCTGACCGTTTCAGGATTTCAGTGGGCGATAAACTGACGTTGATCTCCCCGAAAGGAAACGTTACGGCGTTTGGCACGGCACCGCGCCTGAAAGATTATCCCATCGTTGCAATTTTTGACGTGGGTATGAGCGATTTTGATTCCTCCATTATTTATATGCCGCTTGATCTGGCGCAGACCTATTTCAAGTATCCGGGTTCGGTTACGGGCATAGAGGTGCAGGTTTCAGACCCTGACCAAGCGCGTTTTATCGCCCGTGAGGTGATGGAAACAACGGGGTCAGGCGTAAGGGTGTTGTCCTGGGAGCAAACCAACTCGACGCTGTTTAATGCCCTTCAAGTTGAGCGCAATGTGATGTTCCTGATTCTCACGCTGATCATTGTGGTGGCGGCGTTTAACATTATCGCCGGGCTGATCATGTTGGTGAAGGACAAGGGACGCGACATTGCGATCTTAAGGACCATGGGCGCGACACGCGGTATGATTATGCGGGTATTCTTCCTGGCCGGTGCAAGTGTCGGGGCAACAGGGACAATTTTGGGTCTGATCCTTGGGATTGTGTTTTGCGAAAACATTGAAGCGATCCGCCGTGTTTTAGAAACACTGACGGGAACGGATTTGTTTTCAGCGGAAATCTATTTTCTCTCGACCATTCCGGCGGATATGGATTGGTCTGAGGTGACCTCGGTTGTGCTGATGGCGCTGGGATTATCTTTTGCCGCAACGTTATATCCGTCCTGGCGTGCGGCGCGAACGGACCCCGTTGAAGCGCTACGCTATGAGTAGAATCACGAGTATTGCAGCTCTAGAACTTCAGACCGTTTTTCGAACCTTTGAGCAGGGTGGCAAGAAGCTAGAAGTCTTACGTGGCGCTAATCTAACGGTGAATCCTGGCGAGGTGGTTGCTTTGGTTGGGCCCTCCGGGTCCGGCAAATCAACTTTGCTGCACCTGGCAGGGCTCTTGGAAAAGCCGGATAAAGGCGAAGTGATCATCGCCGGAGAAGCCTGCGGCAATGCCTCTGAAAGACGTCAAACTGAGCTAAGACTTAAATATCTTGGTTTCGTCTACCAGTATCATCATCTATTGCCAGAATTCTCGGCGGTCGAGAATGTTGTGCTCCCACAAATGATTGGATCTGTGGCCCGCGATGTGGCGACAGAACGGGCCAAGGAGTTACTGAGCAGCTTGGGATTGGTAGATAGATTAGACCATCGTCCAGGCATGTTATCTGGAGGAGAACAGCAGCGGGTTGCGATTGCGCGGGCGTTGGCCAACGAACCCGCGTTGCTGTTGGCCGATGAGCCGACGGGTAATCTCGACCCCCACACCGCTGACGGCGTATTTGATGGTTTGATTAAACTCGCGAAAGACCAGGGCCTGGCGGCCTTGGTTGCTACGCACAATCCAGACTTAGCCAAGCGCATGGATCGTGTGGTGCGCT
>CAYGSZ010000386.1:0-2642 GCA_964352705.1 uncultured Rhodobacterales bacterium | reverse complement strand
CCTGCTCCGATGGCTATGCCCTGGTCGCTCCCGTCGGGCAATACAAACCCAATGGGTTTGGCGTCTACGATACCATCGGCAATGTCTGGGAATGGGTGCAGGATTGCTCCCTCACTGATTACCCGCCAACGCCCGTCGATGGCAGCGCCGTTGAAATAGACGGCCCCTGCGATATGCGCGCCGTGCGCAGCGGCAGTTGGCGCAGCCGTGTCATCCGCCAGCACCCCAGCTTCCGGGGCCGCGATCCCGAAGCCACCTCTTATCACCTGTTCGGCTTCCGCGTGGCGCGTGAGTTAGATTAAGTATCTAACGGAGAGCCTAGAGCGATCCGCGCATCATTCCCCCACCGCTTTTTGGTAAGGGGCGACGCTAATCTCATCCGCGCGGGATCGCATGGCATGGCTATCAAACAAGGCCTGCATCCGAAGCATCGTCTCCATGCTAAGGCCAAAGGCTTTTTCAAGCCGCAATGCCATCTCAGGCGAGAGAGCGGCTTTTTCATTCACCAGATCAGAAACTGTCGCCCGTCGCACACCCAGGACATCGGCAACTTTCGCGATGGATAAATTAAGCTCGTCCAGTATCTCCACACGAATGAATTCGCCGGGATGGCTAGGCTGCATACCTATTCTGCTGGGCGTTATATTCATCAATCAAAAACCAAATAACTCTACTCTTCCCTCTTCTTCAACACCGGCAACATCCTGTGCAGCACATCGTCTTTGACAACAAAGTGGTGATACAGCGCCGCCAGCACGTGCAGGCCCAAAACAAAGCCGCCCACATACCAACAGTAAATGTGGATATCGCGGTACAGGCGGAAGGTATTGAACGGCGGGTCAAGACCTCGCAAAAAATCCAGCCCGATCATTTCCAAACCGAAAAAGTTGATCGGCACCGGAAACTGTTCACTGCCGATCAGGCTGGAGCCTGCCCAGCCCGAGAGCGGAAACACAATCATCAAGGCGTACAGCGTAATATGAGTCAGGTGCGCCAGTGCTGTTTGATACTTCGGTGCCGGTGGCGCATCCGGGCTGATGTGCGACAACCGCCACGACATGCGCACCGCCGCCACAAACAGAATCACAAACCCCATGCTGTGATGGATTTGTTCCAACCACAGCAACAGCCAGTCATCGCCAGTGATCCGCGCCTGCGGTGCCGCGCGAGACAACCAGAACCCAATCGGCACCTGCACCGCCACCAGGGCGGCGAACATCCAGTGCAGGGTGATGGAGACTGTGCCCCAGCGCTCAGACGTATTCTGTCGCAATTTTGGACTGCCCGTATTCGAGACGTTAACCGCCCGCCTGTTCTTTGTAATAGGCGTTCATGGCCTGGAACTGCGCCAGGGTCGCGGCATCATGCTCGCCGCCACTGGCCAGGCGGTTGACGAAAATGCCGAAAATGCGCTTGCCGTCTTTATCATAGAACGCCACTTGGCGGCTGACGCCACCTTCGCGGGACGGCTCTTCGATGATGTAAATTGCTTCCATATTCTTGGGCTGAAAATGTCCGCTCAGGCCGTCCATGCTGTTCAGATTATAAAACCCTTGCGAGTACTCCCCTTTGGGAATTTTGGAGTGCACTTCAATCACCGTCCCAGCAACAATGGTGATGAACAGTGGATTTTCCCACTCGGTCAGTTTCTCCCAAACTTCATCAAATTTATCGGCGTCAATCGGCACCCGGTAGTTGGCCAGCAAGGCCGCTGTTACATCTTCTTCTGACGCTCCGGTGGCTTCTGACAGCCACTCGACGGAATGCCCACCGTGTTTTTTAATCGCCTCTTCGAGGCTCATGGTTTGAGCATTGGCACTGAACGGCAGGACCAGAAAAACCAACATTGAGAAGGATGCAAAGGAAATGGACGTAAAGGAAATAGATACAACGGGTTTCCGCATGGTTCGTCTCCAATGTTAGGGAAGTTGCATCACATTTAATGCCCCTTGAAATATTAAGGCTTAGTTTAGTGTAGTGAAAGGGCTTTTAAAAGCACTTCAGGCCCCATACTCACTTCGGGCGGACCGGCACGCCCGACCCGACATCAATCCAGCGGACAAGTTCTAGGCCCCCAATCTGCGCGGTTTCTTCACCGTATCCATAGGCTTTGTCTATCTGATTTAACCACACAATGCATTGCGCATCTGGCGTATTCCGCCTTAGGGGAAATCCTAAACTGCGCGAACGCATCTGAGCCCCGCTGGCCGAAACAACCTGACCTTTCATTTCAACGCCACAAGGTTGCGCGATCATCTTAAACACCAGGTCAGACAATATTTGGCCATCTGACGCTGACATAAAATCGAGAATGTTTTCACCGGTCGGGTCCATGCCGAAATTCTCAGCCAGAGCGGTTCCAATCAGCCGACTTCTGATTTCGGTGGGAGAGACCGCATCGACAATGTTTACGTGTGGCTGCAGGCTCGAAATCGGCCGATTCAAAAACGTCGATAGTCTTGGAACACCCTTGTCCACCTGCATCAACCGCCAGTGATCTTCAAAGGTCTTGAAAAGGTCTTTCGGTGCCACCACTTCCACTTGCTCGTCGAAAGGCTTAGGCGCCATTTCCAATGCGGGAACCCCCGCCCCAATATCAATCCAACTGCTCTCCGTATACCCGGTGAGTTGATAGACATAAT
>CAYGSZ010000385.1:0-2646 GCA_964352705.1 uncultured Rhodobacterales bacterium | reverse complement strand
GGGTGTTCACCACATACAACGAGGTCACAAAATCCTCGTCCTTGGTGGACATCCCCGCCCGCCCCTTACCGCCGCGCCGTTGTGCCCGATAGGTTGAGAGGGGCACACGTTTGATGTAACCGGCGTTGGTGACCGTACACACCATGTCTTCGCGCTGAATCAGGTCTTCGATATCGGTCTCAAACTCGTTGTACGAAATCTCAGTGCGCCGTGGTGTGGCGTACTCTTCTTTCATATCAACCAGTTCTTGGCGCATGATGCTGTACAGCCGCTCACGCGACCGCAGAATATCTAGGAAATCAACGATCTGATCGCCCAACTCCCGCAACTCACTGTGAATCTTTTCGCGCTCTAGGCCGGTCAAACGATGCAAGCGCAGATCCAGAATAGCCTTGGCCTGGGTTTCAGAGAGCGTATACGCCCCATCAATAACCTTGCGGTCCGGCTCATCAATAATCTCGATCAACGGTTCAACATCGGCCGCTGGCCAAGCCTTGGCCATCAAGCCTTCACGGGCGGTTTGGGCATCGGGGGCCGCCCGGATCAGAGCAATCACTTCATCCAGATTGGCGACGGCTATGGCCAAGCCAACCAACACATGCGCGCGATCCCGGGCTTGACCTAACTCATACACCGTCCGGCGACGAATCACTTCTTCGCGGAAGGTAATAAACGCCGTCAGAATTTGCCGCAGGTTTAGCAGTTCAGGGCGGCCGGCATTGATGGCCAGCATGTTCATGCCAAAACTGGTTTGCAGCGGCGTAAATCGATAAAGCTGGTTCAACACCACATCGGCTTGGGTGTCGCGTTTGACTTCAACCACAACCCGAACGCCATTGCGGTCGGACTCATCGCGTAGATCAGAAATGCCTTCAATGCGCTTGTCCCGCACCAACTCGGCGATCTTCTCAACCATCGAGGCCTTATTCACCTGGTAAGGCACCTCGGTGATGATAATGGCTTCGCGATCTTTACCCATCTCTTCAATTTCGGCCCGTCCCCGGATCAACACCGATCCCCGGCCCGTGGCATAAGCCGCCCGCGCGCCGGTTTGGCCTAAAATAATAGCCCCGGTAGGAAAATCAGGCCCAGGTATCAGATCAATCAACGCTTCATCGGTGGTGTTGGGATCATCAATCAACGCACAGCAGGCGTTGATCACTTCCCCTAGGTTATGGGGCGGAATATTGGTCGCCATGCCCACAGCGATGCCGCCCGCGCCGTTGACCAGCAGGTTCGGGAACCTGGCGGGCAACACAACCGGCTCATAAACCGTTTCGTCATAGTTGGGCTGAAAATCGACGGTCTCTTTGTCGATGTCGTCAATCAGGCTGTGGGCCGCTTTTTGCAGCCGCGCCTCGGTGTAACGCATGGCCGCCGGTGGATCGCCGTCCATCGAGCCAAAGTTGCCCTGACCGTTGATCAGAGGCAGCCGCATGGAGAAAGTTTGGGCCATACGCACCATGGCGTCGTAAATCGCTTGGTCGCCGTGGGGGTGATACTTACCCATCACATCCCCGACGATGCGCGCCGACTTCCGGAACGGCTTGTTGTACTCGTAACCGCTCTCTTTCATCGCAAACAAAATACGGCGATGGACCGGCTTCAGGCCGTCACGCACATCTGGCAAGGCCCGGCTGACAATCACGCTCATGGCGTAATCCAGATAGGACCGCTTCATTTCGTCTTCGATTGTGACGGTGGAAATATCGTGGATCGGAGGGTCTTCTGTGGGTTCGCTCAAAATACTACTCGGCGGTAAAGGTAAGCCAATCCTGACCAATATCTAGGCGTCTATGCCACTCAGCATGTACGCCTTTTTACACTCAAGAATTGGTGCCCTGCTCAAAGGGTCTAAAACGTTGGTATTATTAAGTTTCGATCACAAAATGTACCAGACAGCGTGGCATAAATCCAACCATCATACCCCCTGGGCCGCGCGGATTGGACGACCTGCTCTTCGGCACCGCAGCAATATAATTAACCTATATATTACAGTGACTTAAGAAGACTTACCAAGACACGAATTTATTAGAAAAAAACGACAGCTAAGCCGAAAACACGCACAGTTCATCGTCCACAACATATAGTGGACAGACTCGGGACATTTAGAACCCAAAACGGGGTATAAATAGCGGGCTATTTAGAATAAGTGTTTAGAACGGAATATCGTCGTCCATATCACCGCCGGATGGGCCTGAATCCCATCCGCCGCCACTTCCCCCGCCATCGCCAGACGGCTCGGATGCGCCATAACCGCCACCGCCTCCAGCACCGTCACCACGGCCATCCAGCATGGTCAGTTCGCCGCCATAGCCCTGCAGCACCACTTCCGTGGTGTATTTCTCTGCGCCGCTCTGATCGGTCCATTTGCGGGTCTGCAATTGACCGCTGACATACACTTTCGAGCCTTTCTTCAGGTAACGCTCCGCTATATCTGCCAGGCTTCCGAAAATGACGACCCGATGCCATTCGGTTTTCTCTTTGCGCTCACCCGTGCTCTTGTCTTTCCAGTTCTCAGACGTTGCAATGCTGAGGTTGGCAACCTTGCCGCCGTTTTGCATCGAACGGACTTCAGGGTCGCGCCCCAAATTACCAATGAGAATGACCTTATTTACGCTGCCAGCCATGCCGGAACTCCTATGA
>CAYGSZ010000384.1:1576-2654 GCA_964352705.1 uncultured Rhodobacterales bacterium | reverse complement strand
ACCAACATGGCATCGGCGTGATCAACGCCACTGGCGAATTTCCAGCGGCCACTGACGCTAAACCCACCCTCGGTCGGCATCGCCTGGCCACCACCTGCAAACCCGGTGGAAATAATAGCGTCCGGGTTTTCGCCCCACACCTCTTCCTGGGCTTCTTCTTTGAAACGTCCAAACAGGAACGTATGCGTAAACACAACAGAAGAAACCCAACCGGTTGAGCCGCAGCCTTGGCCGAGCGTGCGCGAAACATCAACATGGGTGCCCCAGGGCATTTCGAAACCGCCGTAACGTTTGGGCGTGAACAACTTGTGAATACCGACGGCGCGCAAATCCGCAATCGTTTCATCGGGCAAGCGGCGTAGGTCTTCCGTATCCTGCGCGCGGTCACGCAGCGTCGGAATCAAATTCTCAGCCGCTTTGATGACATCTTGGCGCGTTGGCACGTCATTGGACTGCGGACCCGACATAATAAAACCTCTTCAGTATTTTACTGCGACGAACGATGGGGTTAGCTTAGAAAGTGAAAATACATTGAGTCCTCATCAAATTGGGTCGCATCCACGGGCCGGTCATGCAGACTGTGAAGATCAACAGGGAGACCGCATATCATGTCAGCTTCAGCAGCAACGGTTCAGCGGGGATACGCGGCGGGGCCGTTCGGACAAATTCATTATCGGCGATGTGGCGAGTCCGCAGAGCAAACACCGCTGCTGTTGCTTCACCCCAGCCCGCTGTCCGGCCTGGTGTGGGATGGGTTTTTGCCCGCCATGGGAACCGACCGCATTGTGGTTGCGCCGGACACCCCAGGCTTTGGAGAGTCCGCGCCGCCCGCAAGCCCGCCCGAAATCGCCGACTACGCCAAAGCCATGGAAGCATTCGCCGGAGAGATCGGTCTGGGGTCCATCGACATCATGGGCTATCACACCGGCTCTCTGACCGCACTGGAAATGGCGCGGCTGTATCCAAATCTGGTGCGCAAAGTGGTGATGATTTCTGCCACCGTGTTCACCGCGGAAGAACGTGACGGGTTTCGTGCCCAGTACACGCAGCAATCCGTTGACGAAAAAGGCAAAGGCCT
>CAYGSZ010000384.1:0-1476 GCA_964352705.1 uncultured Rhodobacterales bacterium | reverse complement strand
TTTCTTGACTCTTAAAGGACCAACAGACCGATGAAACATCGCAGTTATCAAGGCAAGGTCTTGTACCTCACCGACGGTAAAGGTGAGATGGGTCGTGAGATGTTTTACGTCACCATCCAGCCCGACGGCTCCCGCACCCTGCGCGCAACCTGTGAAATGGATGATGACAGATTGCTGCGCGATGCTGTGTTAAGTGTGGACGCCGACTGGCACCCGGTGGATGCCTTTGTGCGCCTGACCATCAACGAGAAACTGGTGGGCAGCACGTGGTATAATTTCACCGCCCACACCGCCGAGTGCGAAGGTGTCACGGCGGAAGACGGGCGCTTCCGGCAGAGCTTTGAGTCCGAGCATCCCATTCGCACCTTTGGCGCGCACCCGGTGCATGGCGATGCCTGGGGGTTGGCCCGCTGGAAACGGGACAAAGACAAAGACCCGAGCGAACTCGGCATGGCCTTTTCATCTTCGCACATGCCGAACGGCGGATCGGGGCCGCAGCTGGAAGTGTCTGATACGGTCACCCGTCATGAATACATCGGCATCGAGGAAATCACCGTTTCGGCGGGCACATTCCAAACAGAGCACTTTCAGTTTCTGGTGGCGGATTACCCACCCATCGACATCTGGGCTATTGGTAACGATTGCGTACCGGCCAGATTGCGGTGGGATCTGCTGAGCCAGACCTATGAGTTGGTCGAACTGAGTGGCGATGTGGAATAACTCTGCACACTGACGCTGTCATAGTGATGCCGAATAATAGGGAAACACCTAGAATGAACCGCCGCCTCTTTCTGATCAGCGCAACTTTGCTGCTGTCTTTCGTCTTCTCCGGTGCACACACACAAGCCACCAAAGCCGCCGATACACTGAGCCTGAAGGTCACACTGGAGCGGTTGGTGAACGGACTGAACGGGTCCTTTGACAGCGGCGCGCAGTTGCGGGCCGAACAACTCAGCAATACACCCGAACACCTTCAGCACCAGCGCGTACACCGCACCTTCACCCGCATTGACGCACCGGACGTGGGGCAGAACGTGGTTGTGGTCACCTTGCGCAACGGTGGACCAGACGGACCGATTGATATGGTGGAATTCCAGGTCTGGACGTTGAGCATTGATACAGCTAGCAACGCCATCAAAATGGCACCTTACCGCTTCAAAGACCCAAAAGCTTACGCACCCATAGGCCGTGACCCAAAAAAGATGAAAGGCCTGAAAGCCTCAGAACTCATAACCTCAGAGGGCGCGGCGGGCTGCATCATCTACTGGCGTGCGGTCGATAGTGTAGCGCGGGGCTTGTCTGGCAAGCCCTGCCTTGGTGCGCTTGCACCCACCCGCCCGGTGCTCTCATGGGAATGGACCTACATTTTAGACGACACGGCCTTGTGGATGTCCTTTGCCGGGCGCGACAACACCGACAGCATCGCTTTTGGCCGCAAAGACCAACTGCCCTGGCGGCTGGACCGCGTCAGCCGCT
>CAYGSZ010000383.1:0-2656 GCA_964352705.1 uncultured Rhodobacterales bacterium | reverse complement strand
TGCGTGATTCGATATCCACTGCCGAGAAGGCGGTGATGGCCAATGGCACTTCCATAAGGTTTTCTTCGACCTTACGGGCGGTCACGACGATTTCTTCGAGAGCCAAAGTCTGAGCTAGTGGTGCCACTTGCGGCAAAAGCAGCGACGTGACCAAAGCTGTCGACGCAGCCAAAATAGACGTACGTTTCATTTAGTTAGTTCTCCCCTGGGTGTAAATTCACATGGATGATGCCCATGAAAAAGTGGCATCGGTGTATCCCAGGGTATCATTAGAGAAGGATTAGGGTGTCTAAAACTGTGTTCATTTGCGCGTCCGCACAGTGGTAGTTTTATGACAATCCACCGAACTCAAAAAAAGCGCGTGCACCACCTTTTAAACATGCGCGGCGACATCTTGATACCCGATAAAACGCGGAAAACAGCCATCTTGAAAGATATCAATGCCACGCCCCAACTGGGGCGTGAGAGATGAGTGCAAAAATGTCACGGCTGCTCGGTTTTTGATCCGCCACAGTGATCTGGATACTGTTTAGGCTCGTAAGATGCTGACGGGCGTGATCCTAACGCTCAATCTTTTTATATTTGATACGATGCGGTTCCGTGGCATCTGTGCCCAGGCGACGGCGTTTGTCTTCTTCGTAGTCTTCAAAGTTGCCTTCGAACCATTCCACATGGCTGTCGCCTTCAAAGGCGAGGATATGTGTGGCGATCCGATCCAGGAACCAGCGATCGTGGCTGATCACAATGGCGCAACCGGCAAACTCAAGCAGCGCCAGTTCGAGCGCCCGTAACGTATCCACATCCAGGTCATTGGTAGGCTCATCGAGGAGGATGACGTTGGAACCGGATTTCAGCATCTTGGCCAGATGGACCCGATTGCGCTCTCCGCCGGACAACTGACCAACCTTTTTCTGTTGATCAGAGCCTTTGAAGTTAAACCGGCCAACGTAGGCCCGGCTTGCGACCGGGAACTTGCCCAACATGATTTCATCATTACCGTCTGAGATTTCCTCCCAGACCGTCTTACCTGCAGAGAGAGCCTCACGGTTTTGGTCGATATAACCAAGTTTGACCGTCTCGCCGATGCGAAGCTCGCCAGAATCAGGTTTTTCAATTCCAGTGATCATTTTGAACAGGGTGGACTTACCGGCCCCGTTGGGTCCGATGACACCGACAATTCCGCCGGGCGGAAGATTAAAGTTCAAGTTATCGATCAGCAGCCGGTCCCCATAGGCTTTGGTGAGGCCCTTGGCCTCAATCACCAGGCCACCAAGACGCTCGCCGGGCGGAATAACAATCTGCGCATGATCCGGCGCTCGCTCTTCCGCCTGGGCCAACAAATCGTTGTAGGCTGAGATACGGGCTTTACTCTTAGAACGACGCGCGGAGGGGCTTTGGCGCACCCACTCCAACTCGGTCTGCAGGGTGCGTTGGCGCCCGGTTTCTTCGCGCTGTTCCTGCTGCAATCGTTTTTGTTTTTGTTCAAGCCAAGACGAGTAATTGCCTTCGTAGGGAATACCCCGGCCACGGTCGAGTTCAAGAATCCAGCCTGTGACATTGTCGAGGAAGTAACGGTCGTGGGTGACGCCGACGACCGTGCCTGGGTATTCTTCCAGAAAGTGTTCCAGCCAGCCGACCGATTCCGCATCCAAGTGGTTGGTCGGTTCATCAAGCAGAAGCATATCGGGCTTGGAAAGCAACAGGCGGCACAACGCCACGCGACGTTTTTCGCCGCCTGACAGCTTATCGACGGCTGAATCACCTGGCGGACAGCGCAGAGCATCCATGGCGATCTCGACGCCGCGCTGGACATCCCAGCCGTCAGCCGCATCGATCTTTTCCTGTAATTCAGCTTGCTCAGCGATGAGGTCATTCATCTCATCATCGGTCATTTCCTCGGCGAACTTAGCGCTGACCTCTTCGAACCGTTGCAATAGCATGTTGATCTCGCCGACCCCCTCCATGACATTGCCAAGCACGTCTTTATTGGGATCAAGCTCGGGTTCCTGCTCCAGATAGCCAATTTTAACGCCATCCGCCGCCCGGGCCTCGCCGGTATATTCGGTGTCCAGACCGGCCATGATTTTGAGCAGCGTCGACTTACCTGAACCGTTGTAGCCAAGCACACCAATTTTCGCCCCCGGGAGGAACGACAAGGAAACGTCTTTGACGACTTCTTTGCCACCCGGGTAGGTCTTGCCGAGTTTGTGCATGGTGTAGACGTATTGATAACTGGCCATAAGTCTTTGGTTCCAATGTCGATGTGCATTGCCTGAGAGCGAAAGTGAGGAAATCACTGATCTCAGAAAATCTGGTCAAACGTGCGATTGAGCGAGGTCTATATCCCAGATTCAAGCTCTGAAACAAGCACATCAACGTGAATGCGGCTCTTCCTAAAAGAAAGAGCCGCACGTGTAATATTAAGACTGCCGTTGAGAAACACGCCTGACTGTGGGTGTGCCTTATTTTGCGCCTAACTTTACTTAGAGAGGCCGCGCAGTTGGAGAATGCGCTCGAAGAAGGATGGTCCCTCGTCAAGCTCAGGGGAAACATCGAATCGATCGCTGTGGGCCCGCGCGCGGACCAGGTAATCGTCGTCCAGCTGATCGGCGTCATCGATTTTTACGGCGTCAAAATGCCAGTTCACGTTGCCTGG
>CAYGSZ010000382.1:0-2660 GCA_964352705.1 uncultured Rhodobacterales bacterium | reverse complement strand
CCAGCCGCAGCCACCCAGACCATGTCGCGCCTCGGATTCCTGAGCCGTCCGAAGTTCACCGGAACCGGCTTTGCCCAACCAAAAACAAACGGCGCCCGGCTTAAAATCAACAGCGCTGGCAACAGAAAGGTGCCAACCGGATCCACATGTCGGAACGGATTTAAAGACACCCTGCCCTGATCCTTGGCTGTTGGATCGCCAAAATACATGGCGGCATAACCGTGCGCCGCTTCGTGCAGCGTAATCGCCAGCAAGGCCGGCAGAATCCAGGTTGAGGCTGTATAGAGCATATCTTGCGCTTTACGCTGCGGCGTCTAGGAGAGACGCGACCTCAAAAGAGACCGTATTCTTATCGATACTAAGTCGCGGCTGACCACGATAGGCGTCCAGCTTTTCTATAGCCTGATGTGCATTCTCAGAGAGCGCAGAGACTCCGGGGGCCATGTCTTCCATTTCTGAGAGAACGCCGCTGCAATGAAGCGCGACATCACAGCCAGCCTTGAGACAAGCTTCAGCAAGGTCTGAAAACGAACCACTGAGGGCCTTCATACCCAGATCATCGCTGAACAAAAGACCCTCAAAGCCAAAGTCTTTACGGATAACGTCAGAAATAACCCGTTGAGACAATGTCACCGGCTGAGAGTCATCAAGAGCGGAAAACACCACATGGGCGGTCATTGCGGTTACTGGTAGCTTTGAGACCGCTCGAAACGGCACAAAATCTGAGGCTTGGAGGTCGATCAAAAGCGTATCGACAACCGGTAACTCAGCGTGACTGTCCACCCCGGCCCGGCCATGTCCCGGCAAATGCTTAATGACAGGCACCACCCCAACATCCATCAGACCCAGACAGGCCGCTTCCGCCATAGCAGCAACAATCTGAGGGTTCTCGGAGAGGGCGCGATTGCCAATCACATCATGGGCCCCGGGCACGGGTACGTCCAAGCAGGGGGCGCAATCGACATCAATACCCAATTCAGCAAGCTCAGCTCCGATCAACTGCATGTTAATTCTGAGGGCTTTAAGCGCGCGCTCAGGATTCTGGGCAAAGACCTCGCCAAACGCTCTGAGCGGCGGCGCGGACCGCCAGTGTGGGGGTCTTAGACGTTGAACGCGGCCACCTTCCTGATCAATCAAAACCAGCGCATTTCGGCCTACACTGTCTCTAAACTCTTTCACCAAACGCCGGACCTGTTCGGGCGACTCAACGTTTCTCGCAAAAAGAATGAAGCCTAGCGGGTTTGCAGATTTAAAAAAAGCACGCTCCGCGTCTGTCAGCGAGAACCCTGAACAGCCATAAACTGCAGCCGATATAGGGCCTGCAGAACTACTCATTGCGAACGACAAGACAACCGATGTTTTCCGCTGCCAGCGCCGCACACAAATCATCCGCTGCTGCACGTCCGTTTAATGGCCCTGCGCGCAACCGGAAGAAAATACCACGCTCGCCAAGGTCTGCCCGCACAATCGCCGGCCGGTACGATCCAAATAAACTAGAATACCGGCTGTTCAGGCGCTGCCACTCTGCTTGTGCAGCCTCCTCTGACCTTAAGGCTGCGATCTGAATGAGATGATCTCCCGACAGCGGATCAATAGTTCCTGTTGATGGCGTTCCCGCTGATGGCACTGATTGGGCTGGCGCAACGGGTTGAGATTCGGGCGCAGCTTCTGCAACAGGTGCCTCAACCACTGGTGTGACTTCAGCTTCGACGACAGTTTCTGGCGACTCAGACGCCTCTGCAACAGTCGCAGGCTCAGCAATGGGCGCTTCGACAGCAGGCGTTGCTGCCGCGACCGGGGACTCTGCAGGTGCTTTAGGGGCTTCAGGCGGCGGTAAAATGTTTTCAGCCCCCACCGGTGGTGTCGCTCCGCCGACACGCTCGTAAACCAACTTGTCTTGGTTCTCGACCTGCATCCCACCGGGATCTTCCGGGCGGGCTTTGTAAGGCTCTGGATTTGCGACGATCAGCGGCGTCCGAGCTGTGTCTTGATCTGCACCAGGACCAAACACGGTCCAAGCCGCAGCCCCGGCTATGATCGCGCCCACAACAACACCAACAACCAAACCAATGGTGCGGCCTTTACCCCCGGCTTGGTCACGACCGTAATACTCATCGTCGAACACCGGGTCCGTAAACGACCCGCCATCGTCTTTGCCGTCAGACTGACGCAAAGGTTGTCTTAAAAAGTGCCCCTGGTGAGACATCATCTCATCTCCTCTACGGGCTCAACGCCAAACACATCCAAACCTGACGCTATCACCACAGCGACAGAGCGAACAAGCGCCAGTCTTGCGACTGACGTATCGGGTTGATCCGGTAATAAAAATCTCAGTTCTGCATTATCATTGCCGCGGTTCCATAACGCATGGAGCTGAGACGCCAAGTCATACAAATAGAATGCAATACGATGTGGTTCATGAGCAATCGCAGCCGCCTCAATAATCCGTGGCCATGAGGCCACCATGCGCATCACCGCCAATTCATCGTCGTCACTGCAAAGGGACAGGTCCGCCTTTGCGAGAGCGCTGTCTGACAGCTCTACGCCCAGCAAAACGTCCGACGCATGACGAAAGACCGAGTGAATACGTGCATGGGCGTATTGCACGTAAAAGACCGGGTTGTCTTTAGATTTCTCGGTCACCTTGGCGAAGTCGAAGT
>CAYGSZ010000381.1:0-2666 GCA_964352705.1 uncultured Rhodobacterales bacterium | reverse complement strand
AAGGGATAAGGCTTTAAGAGTGGTGCGACGCGTTGCTGCCAACGTGGAATATGACTGCGTTGCGTTTGCCTGCACAGGCCGGAGTGAAACAGATGAAGAATTCATAGTGCTCCTGCTCCTTAGACTCATAGAGATTTAAGACTCTTGAATATCTACTCGTGCAACAAAAGCCTCAATGGCCGCGCGCGCGTCTGGCTCGTCCAGCGTTGGCACATGACCACGGTTTTTGATGGTTTCAAGGCTGAGGTTTGGCAATCGCGCCAGCATTTCCTCGGCTGTTGTCTGAGACAACAAATCTGACAGCTCGCCACGCAAGAGCAGCGCAGGCGTTTGCTTTAATCCTTCAAAGAGGCCCCACAAGTCTAAGGTGGTGGCACTATCGGCCGCAAACCCCTCCGACAAGCGTGGATCATAATCCTGCACGATGAGTCCATCCTGATTTTTGCGACAGGTTTTTTGCGCATAACGTATCCAGTCGACATCAGAGAAATCCGGGTAGACGACTTCGTTCGCGATCTTCAGTCTGGCGGCCGCCTCTTCCCACGTAGACCAGAGATCTGCCTTACCAAGATATCCACCAATACGCGCAAGACCTGTGGGATCAATTACCGGGCCAATGTCATTCAGAACAAGTCCGGCAACAAGTTTTGGATTTGCATGAACCATGCCGGTTGCAACGATGCCACCCAAGGAAGTGCCAATCAAAAGAACGCGGTCGATATTTTCCTGAGCCAATAAGCTCAGCATGTCGACAACATAGAGAGGGGCTTGGTAATGCGCGGGATCTGGATCCCACTGAGATTGTCCCCGACCCCGAAAATCGGCGCAATAAACGCGGCGGCCGGCGCTTAAATGTTCTGCTACGCTGGTAAAATCACGAGCATTGCGAGACAAACCTGGCATACATAAGGTCGGCGTTCCGCTCGTGGGGCCGTTATACTCCACATAGTGAAGACACAGACCATCTTGCGACGTGAAGGTCTTGTGAACGCCGCTGCCGTAATCCTGCTGATCGTGAGGTGTCATAATCGTCCTTAAGCCACATGCTTAATACGGTTGTAAACAAACGCATCAGCCCGGTAAAGAAATTGCCATTCAACTGGCAAGCCGTCACAGTACCGTCACGCCGTGACATCGGCGTGTGGGGTGAGGGTGTGGGGACATAAGGTATGGCGGCGATTGCGCAGAGCCTTCTGGGGATTATCGTGCTGACAGGATTTGCCTGGGCGCTGAGCGAGCGTCGCTCAGCCGTTTCTTGGCGGTTGATTGCTGCAGGCCTCACGGCGCAATTGGTGATGACTTTGGCCCTGCTAAAAATTCAAATATTCCAGCAGGCTTTCGGCGTACTGAATGATGGCGTTATGGCTGTGGCCGATGCTACCCGAGCGGGCACCTCTTTCGTGTTTGGTTATATGGGTGGTGGTGAAATTCCATTTGTCGTACGCAACGATGCTGGATCGACGTTCATTTTGGCCTTTGAATCTCTTCCCCTGATACTGGTTGTCAGCGCGATTTCAGCGCTGTTGTTTCACTGGAATGTTATTCAACCGATTGTACGCGGGTTTGCTTGGGCATTGCGCCGCACCATGAACGTTGACGGACCTGTCGGTGTCGCCGTGACACTCAATATTTTTATGGGGCAGGCGGAGGCCCCGGTTGTTGTTCGACCTTATCTCAAAATGGAAACACGCGCCGGACTTTTTGTGATCATAACAGCCGGCATGGCAACCGTTGCAGGGACGGTGATGTTGATTTACGTCACCTTCTTGACGGGAATTATTCCCAATCCGTTGGGTCAAATTCTAACAGCGTCCTTAATCAGCGCACCGGCAGCTATTATGATTGCACTGATTATGATTCCCGAGGACGAGGATAAGGCTGAAACCAAAACAGATGAATATGTGCACTTTCCCTCCGAGGAGGGTGACAACGCCATGTCCGTCATCACGCGCGGCACGTTGGAAGGCGTTCAACTGATTATCAACATTGTGGCGATGCTGATTGTGCTGATCGCCCTTGTGACACTGGTTAATACGATCCTTGGTGTCTTGCCCGATGTTGCGGGAACGCAACTCACACTTCAGCGCATCTTAGGCTGGTTCATGGCCCCGGTCGCTTGGCTGTTGGGTATTCCTTGGAGCGAAGCGTTTACCGCTGGCGGGTTGTTAGGCACCAAGACCATTTTAAATGAGCTGATCGCTTACATTGAGCTATCGCAATTGCCAGAGGATGCCCTGAGTGATCGCAGTCGCCTCATCGTGACATATGCCTTATGCGGCTTCGCTAATTTATCTTCTGTCGGCATTATGATTGGCGCATTGGCGACGATGGTACCGGAACGCCGGGCTGACATTGTCAGCCTGGCACCACGTGCTGTGATCTCGGGTAGCCTGGCGACGCTGATGACCGGAGCAATGGTCGGGGTGGTCAGCCCTTAGCATTAAAAATCTCGTAATAGTTGAAATATCTATAAAGCGCTGATTCTCTCAAACTAAGCAGGCCATTAAATCAGCTGATTTGCGCTGCGTAAAAGTTGAATCTTATAAGACACATCTTTATTGCCCGCCCCACCTGTTTATCCTAGGTGGTACTTTTAAATCTCCAAAATCATAGATTGATTTTGTGTCAAAACTGATTTATTTTCAGCATCAATTGGTATTAGGGTA
>CAYGSZ010000380.1:0-2667 GCA_964352705.1 uncultured Rhodobacterales bacterium | reverse complement strand
CGCCCAGACCCGCGCCCAGACCCGCGCCTAATCCAGCGCCGAGCGCCTGACGGCGACTGAGACTGGTGGCCGGGCCACCGAGGCTATCGTAATCCTCGACCACCAAACCGGTGCGGACTTCTATGTTGCCGTTCGGGCCCATTGCATCTGTCATTGAGCGTTCTCCCTTATCAAAGATGGAGATACGCTAGCACACGTTGGATGCGGTGCTGAGTCACCAAAAAACAGCCTGCACGGGTGTTCACCTGTTGATACAAATGGAACACAGACTCAGAGGCTTGATGCCAATTCAGGCTATAGACTGGAATAATTCTAATATTAACGAATTAATCGGAGACATACGCCTTTCAGAAGCCTACCTCCCATGACCGTCAAGCAGCCCTTCAAAACCTATCTGGAGAAAACTGGAAGGCCTTTTAAGGTCGGCTTTTCGAGTGACGATGATGCGCTTTAGTGACCTTTGGGGCAAACAGTTGATCCGCCAAAAACATGCCGACACTCATCGATAAAACAAGATAGACGACAGGCTCACCGCCAAGAATTAAAGCTGAGAGGGCTGGGCCAGGACAAAAACCGACAAGCCCCCACCCAACACCGAAGAGGATTGCGCCGATAACAAGGCGGGAGTCAAAATCCTTTGAGGTCGGGAGTTGGAAGGCCTCAGATAAGATCGGCGACTGGCGTCTAAGAACCAATTGATAGCCGATAAAAGTTGTAACAACAGCCCCGCCCATGACCAAAATCAGGCTCGGGTCCCACGTGCCGAAGACATCTAGAAAATTGAGGACTTTTGCAGGGTTTACCATTTCTGACACTGTTAATCCCACCCCGAAAACAATGCCGCTGATCAAAGCGATGAGAACGCGCTTCATGTCATAGCCCTCCGAGGATATGACGCATCACACTGACCGTGGTTACACCGGCAGCTAAAAAAGTTACCGTCGCCAAAATTGATCTGCGCGACAAACGTGCCATCCCGCACACCCCATGCCCGCTGGTGCAGCCCGAACCAATGCGGGTGCCAAGACCGACCAGAAGCCCGGCGGCCAGCAACAGTGGCGTCGAGGCCTGAACGGTGACGATCGGCTGACTGCCCGTGACCGCCCACACACCAATTGGTGCAATGAGCAGACCGAAAACAAAGGCGAGCCGCCAAGCCACATCGTTTTGGGTCGGCTTCAAAACGCCACCAATGATGCCACTGATCCCCGCAATCCGACCTAGGAAAAGCATAAGCAAAACAGCTGCAACGCCAATGAGAACCCCACCCACAAGCGCGCTGACGGGAGTAAATGTTGTGATCGACGTGTGCATTGGCTTTTCTCCTTCACCATAAAGCGGCAGCCTTGGGCCGACAGGAATTAACAGTCAGTCTCTGCTCATACGTGAGGCCTGCCCACCCTAAACAGCGTTGAGCGGTATTTTCAGATAAGAGAGGCCATTATCTTCTGGGGGCGGCATCGCGCCTGCACGCATATTGATCTGCACCGAGGGCAGTAACAGCACCGGCATATCCAAGGTGGCATCCCGCGCGGCGCGCATTTTGACAAAGTCCGCTTCGCTGCCGCCCGCGCTGGCCTTGGCGCCGACATGAATGTTGTTGGCCTTCTCCTCTGCCACGGTGGTTTCCCAACGATAGGTGTCGCGCCCTTCCGGCAGATAGTCGTGGCACATGAACAGGCGCGTCTCAGGCGGTAGTGCAAAAACCTTTTGAATAGACCGGTACAGCATCGCTGCATCACCGCCCGGAAAATCGCAGCGAGCTGTGCCATAGTCAGGCATGAACAGCGTATCGCCGACAAACGCTGCATCGCCTATAATATAAGTTAGACAGGCAGGCGTATGGCCTGGGGTATGGATCACGCGGCCCTTGAGCGCGCCGATCTCGAACGTATCACCATCGGCGAACAGCACGTCGAACTGTGAACCGTCGATTTTAAAACGGTCTTCTACATTGAACAGCTTTCTGAACACGGCTTGAACTTTTGTAATGTGCGCGCCGATGGCTGTCTGGCCACCGAGCTTACCCTTTAGGTAGGGTCCTGCCGTCACGTGATCCGCATGAACATGGGTTTCGAGATTCCAGCGCACCTCCAGATCGTGCTCTTGGACATATGATATAATTTTGTCGGCTGTGGGGGTCGACGTCCGGCCTGATTTGGGATCGTAATCCAGAACAGAGTCGATAATTGCGGCCGCCTTGCTCGTGGGATCGCGCACCACATAGCTGACGGTGTTGGTCTCGGGGTCAAAGAAGGCTTTGACGCCTGGGATTTGGAGTGCAGTCATAACCATCCTCCTGATCTGGGTGGTACGTTAATATAGAGTGACGGAATTTTCGAGCCATGATCAGAGTCAAAGAGCCGCCTTTTCGTGTAAAGTGGCACTGAGCGTAGTCTTAGGGCAGTGGATAAGAGGGACTGATGGGCGAGATTATCTGGTGGAGTATTCCGGTTTGCATCGTTGTGGCCTTTGCCATAGGCGGCGTTTGGTACGGCCCGCTGTTTCTGAAAGCCTGGATGGAAGACACGGGCATGACCAATGACAAAATGGGGCCGCCGATAAAAATATTTGGCGGTTCTGCCATTCATGCCCTGATTGGCGCGTTATCTGTGGCGTTGCTTTTGGACCGCACCAATGGGGTCATCGCCCACCTGAGCGGCGGAG
>CAYGSZ010000379.1:0-2690 GCA_964352705.1 uncultured Rhodobacterales bacterium | reverse complement strand
AATTCTTTACACTTACAAGTGCACTGGCATTAATGGCGTTCGCGGGAGAGACAGCGGCGCAAAGTCTTGCGCTCGAAGAAATTGTGGTCACCGCGCGTAAACGAGATGAGACCTTGCTTGATGTGCCGTTGTCGATCACGGCTCTGAGCGCAGTTCAGCTAGATAAATACAATTTGCAGAATATGGAAGAGCTCTCGCGCATGACGCCGGGCATGTTCTACACAGACTTTGGAGGCACCGGGCGTCAGGATCGGGGAAGCAGCCAATTCGTTATCCGCGGCCTTTCGATTAATAACTTTGCTCAAGCTGCGAGCGCAGCCGTTATGTTTGTCGATGGCGTTCCGGTCTATAGCGGCAATACACCAGGGACACTTGACATCGAGCGCATCGAAGTCCTGAAGGGGCCTCAAACCGCGACCTTCGGTCGTAACACGTTCTCCGGTGCCATCAGTGTGACGACCCGCGATCCCGCCGACGAATGGGGCGGTCGCATGGTTGCGGAGTACGCGAATTACGATTCAACCAGGCTCGGCCTCTCTTTTGAAGGGCCGCTTGTCGAGGACAAAGTCTCATTCCGGATCAGTGGCGAGCACCGTAACGAGGGTTCGCAATATCAAAGTTCGGCCGACAGTACTCCGTTGGGTGGCCAGACGACTTCCAGTTTGTGGGGTGTCTTGAAATTCACACCGTCAGAGCAATTGGAAATTCGGGCTGTCGGCAACTATTTTACATATAGGGACAACCCTGGGGCTCACGTCCGCTTCATTAAAGAGGACCATACGTGCGACGTGGGCAATACGGGTGCGCCCACCTGGTTCTGCGGTATCGTTCCTGAAGCGAGTGACGCAGATACGCACGCCTATTTCATTGACCAGCGCTGGCTCGATCTGACGCTTCCACTCGCCAATTTGCCTGGGAAAAATGACAAGCCGGGCCTCTATAGTGAAAACCTGCATGCAAATCTCAAGGTCACTTATACCTTGGACAATGATATCGAATTACAAGCGATTACCGGGTATGACGTGAACAAGGACTCCAACATTCAACAGGAGTGGTCGAATGAGAATTTCGCAAATCCATTCTTCGGCGTTATTCCGGGCGTAAGGTCAGATTCGTTTTGGCTTTATTTGCTTGAGGGCGATGCCAAAGACTTCTCGCAAGAAGTTCGTGTTTCCTCAAGCAGTGAAGACCGGCTCCGCTGGAGCATTGGTGGCAACTACCTCTACTTCTCCACGGTTGGTTCGGTTATCGGGGACGTTTCACTCGGCGCGCCATTGAATCTGCCGGGTGCCCGCCGCCAAACCAAAACGTGGTCCGGCTTCGGCAGCATCTACTACGATGTGATGGATAACCTGGAGCTCGGTCTTGAAGGTCGCTACCAGTCCGACAAAATCACCGACACACCGCGCTTTTGGGCGCCAGAAGGGCCGGGCACGCCATTGACGGGCAGCTGGAACGTTTTCACGCCGCGTGTATCGCTGAAGTACAAACCTACAGATGACACGATGATCTTCGCACTGTGGGCGCGTGGTTCCCGTCCGGGTGCCTTCAACTCCAACCTCTCTCCGGGGGCTTTGGCACCAGGTGTTGCTGAGGCGGTCGCGGCGGCCACGGGCGCGGGGCTTGAAGTTGAACAGGAAACGTTGGATTCGTTCGACATCGGTATCAAGTCCAAGTTTATGGACGGACGTGGGACTGTAACGTTGAGCGCGTACACCGGGTCGATCACCAATCAGCAGACTCCACAATCGATCACTCTCCTACAGCCGTCCTTGTTTATCGGTACAGTGCTGACCAACCAAGGCAAGACGAGCCTGAAGGGTATTGAACTCGAAACGTCCTTCCAGGTGACCGAAGAGTTCAACATCTCTGCATCGTACTCCCTCAATGATACGAGTATTAAAAGAGGCGAGGATCTTTCTGTTGTGTCAATCGGCGCTGATCCGAACGTGATTGGCAATCGGCTGGAGCAAGCGCCCAGAACCCAAGGGTTCATCAACGGGACTTACACCAGTGCATTAAACAGTACGATGGATTGGTATGCTGGAGCTGATTTCATTTACGTTGGCGGAAAATACGTCACCAGGGCTAATTTGCTCTCGACCGGTTCGCAGTATCTGCTCAATGCACGGATTGGCGTTGATCTAGAGAATATGCGTGTGGAATTGTGGGGCAAGAATATCCTTGGCGATGAAACCCCCGACCAAGCGCAAAAAGCTTTCGACTATGAAACCTTTAGCCCGGTGGCGCTCAACATCGCTCTGCCGAAAAAGACGACCTTCGGTTTGAGGGTCAACTACAACTTCTAAATTTAAACGTCTCTCCTAGAGACTTCTCACTCCGCCGCATCCTTATTTTATCGAAGGTCGGCGGGGTGAGAATCTTTATGAGAAGCCAGAAGTAGAAATACTGAAATATTATCCACTATCTTGTGTTAATGATGCTGACTTAAGAGGGATCGCTTTCTATGTTCGCCAAGTTCGCAGTTGGTGTGTTGTTTGCATCGACAATTAGCGCCTATGTTTTTGCGGATGAGAGGCTTGTAAACGCAGATTCCGAACCAGGAAGTTGGTTATCTCACGGCAGAACTTATTCGGAGCAGCGATACAGCCCGCTTGACCAGATAAATAGCTCTAGTGTCAGTGATCTTGCGCTGGACTGGTATTTTGATCTCAACGATCACAATGTCG
>CAYGSZ010000378.1:0-2710 GCA_964352705.1 uncultured Rhodobacterales bacterium | reverse complement strand
TTGGCAATCCCATAAAGTTTAAAGAAGAGCCGGCAGAGCTTAGGTACGATGTGCCGGAGTTGGTAGCTAAAACAAATTAAAAGCATGCTATGGTTTTTAACGGTAAAGTTGTATATGTCCCAGCGCACTTTTATAAGACATTTTTCCCCAAGCCTTATTAGTGATGGCTCTGAGGCTGCAGGATTTCCTACATGAACGAATTAGTTGATCAACTTGACTGGGCAAGCGAACTTTATAAACAGAAGAGGTATCAAGACTGTATTGATGTCTGTGAAATTGTTCGGCAACAGGAAAAATGGAATTCTCGAGCTATTAAGTTCAATGTATATTCATTATCGAATTTGGGTTCTTTTCGTAATGCTATTGAATTGTTGGCAGAGGCTTGTAGGGCAAATCCAGAAGCAGGGGAATTTAGTAGATTTCTAATTGATATTTGTAAGGTAACTGGGAACAAAGCGTACGCAGAATCATTATTTCTTGATCTTATTATCCGACATCCAAACAGTATTGGCCCATGGTCATCATTGATATCTTCGAAGATTTTTTACGAGGAGTATGGAGAAGCTCTACAACTCGCAGAGAATTTAGCTGATAGTGACCAGCAGAACTTAGAGCTTTTAGCCGGTTTAATAGATTACCATTCCAAAAGAGACCAGTATGAGCTGCAGATCAGTGCTATGGTCGCTACCGTTAAACGAAGTCCGTCAACTCTCGGATTAATAACGAAGTGCGCTGATTTGGCGGACAGAATTGGGGATCGCGACACCTGGAACTACATGTCGAAATTGGCAGTTCCATGTCTTCTTAGGGACATAGAATCTAAAAAGGTAAATAAATCAATTTTTTCAGAAGCTTTGATTTATCAGTTTATTGTTAAGAAGCGCGAGAGTGAACAGAACTACTACGAATACTTTAGCGCGTGGTCTAATCAAATGGTTGAGTTTGGCCGCACTTTTCAGAGTGAAATTCATTTACCAGCGCACAATATGCAGACTTTGAATGTTGCATTTATTCTCCCCAATGGTTCATTCCTTGGTCATACAGAAGTCATGCTCTCTCTTATAGCTAGTAGGTTCTTCTATGATGAAATTGATGTAAAACCTATCGTTTATTGTTTTGGAAAGGCAGATGAGCGATTGAGCCTAGAGGCGGATAAGCTAAATGTTGAGATTATAGACTTACCTAAATTATTGAGTAACGAGAGCACATCGGACTGGCTCAGAATTCTTACCGCAGTCCGAGAAGATATCGTTTCCAAAGGCATCTCGATGGCAGTCTGGGTGTCCGTACCAACTGCGATATTATTTTCGTTCGCGTTTAAAATTGCGCCCATTCAGATCTATTGGACACTCAAATTCCATCCGTTTTCATTCAAAGAAATTGATGGCTATATCAGTTACGGATCAATATTCGGAGGGGATAAAAACATTCACGGTCAAACGTGGAAAACTTTTCCTATTTCGACAAGTGTTGATTCGATTCCTGTCGATGAGGACGTACTTTCAAAACTAAGAAACCAATTGGGAAACTTTGATACGATACTCGGTTGCCTAGCTAGAGAAGAGAAATTTAACGATGACGAGTACATCGACATGGTTATTCGCATCCTCTCTGACAATGAGAACTGTATTTATCTTTGGACAGGAATGAACGTTAACCAGAAAGTTCAGAAGGCTTTTGAGAATGCAGGTCTTGCAGAAAGAACCAAGTTTATTGGCTGGGTAGATACAAACGTTTACGCTCAGCTTATAGACGTTTTCTTAGAACCTTTTCTTTTTGGATGCGGTATTACTGCGTTCCAATCAATGAATGTCGGCACTCCGCTTGTTGTGCTTCACAAGCCAATTACTTCTTTAGGAATCAATTTTCATAGTATCATTGAATCACTTTCTTCCAATCCAGATGCTTATGAAAAGATAAGTGAACTTATTAACCCTGCTAATGGTGAGCCTGGTTTAGCTTATGCGATGAACGCCCAAGAATATTACGAGATGGCCTGCAAGTTGATCAGAGATAAAGCTTATCGCAGTGCAGTAGGCGGCGCTTATAAAAAGTTCTACGGGGAGCTTTTGAATAGGCCAGATTTGTCAGCAAAGGCATTTTTTCAGCGCTGTCATGAAGTTTACTTAAACAAAATTAGTCTTAACTGACTCTAAGCGCCATGATTGTCGTCCAGTAGTAGTCCAGTTAAATACGGAGATTACTATTTTGGGCTGAATATAAAACTATGACTAGATTTGTGATTTCTCGGTGTCTGAAGTGAATGGAAATGCAACATAAAACTATGGTAAGGGGACTAAAGATAAGGTGTCTGTTAGCATTGAAGAGGCCTGGAGCTCTGGGTCAAACGAAATCTCAGAAAACCTAGCGTGTGAATCAAATTCACTACCTTGATTTTATATAACAAAGTGTGATTTGCAGCCTCTTTTAGTGGAGGCGAGAATGGCACGGTTTGATTTGACTGACGAGGAGTAGGCAGTGACCCGAACGCTTCTTCCATTTGGCTACCGTATTCGGACTTATCTCGTATACCCACGCAAGAGTGCTTAGGCTCGCACGATTATTTTGTATGGCTTCAAGCGCCGCCCCTGTCGTCGTAGTGCTTCTATGAAGAAGGTTTCCAATAGGGCCTTCTTCCAGTTCAGCGAAAAGAGTTGACCTGCTCCCCTGAAATACCCTCATTTTTTAGTTAGTCTGTTCTCTTGAGAAG
>CAYGSZ010000377.1:0-2717 GCA_964352705.1 uncultured Rhodobacterales bacterium | reverse complement strand
GCTGTTATGTCAAAAGGTGCAAACCAAAACGATCGTCTCAGAGCGTGATGCGGGCAAGATAAAAGTTATCACTCCCATTCCGACGTCCTCGGGTTAATCCCGAAGACCCAGGGCATCAAACTCAGACTGTCGGCAATGAAACTCGACCCTCGTCCTAACGCCTCCGACCAATCCGGTTCGGGGGCGTTTTGCTTTGCGGCATCCGCCAACCTCTGCTGTGACTATTTGGTCACAGCACGTAGCTGTTTTTTCAGACATGCATAGAAACTGTTGGATAAAGCAGCCCAAATTATTATGTAGCCCAACAAGCATTGCACCAATGACGCAAACAAACTTCAACGTCTGGCGCTCATAGGTTGACCTGAGTTTGGTTGATCAGAGTTAGCCACACATACAAAAAGGCCTAATTCATGACTCTCAAACGTTTCCTTGCTGCTACCTGTGCCCTGACAGCCCTTGGTGCCGGTTCCGCTAGCGCGCAACAACTTGCGCTGGAAGAAATCGTTGTTACGGCGCGTAAGTCAGAAGAACGCCTGCAGGACGTTCCCTTGTCGATTACGGCGTTTACCGCTGCCGAATTAACCGAGCGCGGCATGGATGATGTGTTTAAGGTCAGCCAATTCACTACAAACTTCGGCTTTGAGAAACTCAACCGTTACGGTGTGCAGGGTGGCGGTAGTCGTCCGGTGATTCGCGGACAATCCAACATTCTCGGCGAGGGCAACGCCTCGGTGTTCGTGGATGGTATTCAGTACAACGATTCAATTTTATCGTTCCCCTTCGACATTGTTGAGCGGGTCGAAGTGATCAAAGGGCCACAAGCCGCATTATTTGGCCGTTCGACCTTTGCAGGCGCGATCAGCATAACAACGAAAAAAGGCTCAAACGATTTTGAGAATAAAGTTTCAGTCCGTGCCGCCGAGCATGATGACTACGAAGTCAATCTCCTGTCCCGCGGCCCCATCGTTGAAGACAAAGTGTTCTACATGGTGCATGGCCGTTACTACGATTACGGTGGCGAATATCGCAACAGCCTCGACAACCAGAAAGTTGGCCAAGAAGAGTCCTTAAACTTCAATGCCGCTTTAGAGTTCCGTGCGACCGAGAATTTCACCGCCACG
This sequence comes from uncultured Rhodobacterales bacterium, assembly GCA_964352705.1. GTDB lineage: Bacteria > Pseudomonadota > Alphaproteobacteria > Rhodospirillales > Rhodospirillaceae > WLXB01. The sequence continues at coordinate 1,596 of CAYGSZ010000377.1, read as the reverse complement.
TTTTCTGGCGGCTACGGTAAAGATGATGATGGCGCCGCTGCTATTGTGTTACAGGACCGCACCTTCAACAACTGCTTCCTCGATATCGCGCGTCAATACTACTGCGGTGAAGTCAACGAGTTTAAAACAACGGAGCAAAACCTTGCTCTGTTCGGCGACGACATTGGCCTCGACAAAGACAGCTATCGCCTGTCTGCCAAGCTGGAATACGACGGCGGTGATTTCGCCATCACCTCCAACACCGGCTATTTCAAATCCGATCAGAAGTACGGGTATGATGTCGATCTAACGGCCAACTCAACGGCGCTTGGTGGCACATTTAACCGCATCGCCTTTAGTGACCGCGAAGAATGGTCAACGGAAGTCTTGATTCAATCGACCTGGGATTCGCCGCTGAACTATCTGTTTGGCACCTATTACTACAACAGCGATCGCAGCTTCCGTGAAGATCGTCTGGCCGGATTTACGGTCGATGATGGCGTCGATAAAGTGCGCAATTTGGCCGGTTTTGGTCTGTTGTCCTACGACCTCACGGAGAGCCTGACAGCCGCGGTCGAGCTCCGGTATTCCTCGGATAAAATTTCCAACGAAAACCCCACACGCACGGCGCTGCCTTTGCTTGAAGAGACCTTCAAGAGCTGGACGCCGCGCTTTACCGTGGATTGGCAAGTGAACGACGACGCCTTGATCTATGCATCACTTGCAAAAGGCAATAAACCCGGGGCCTTCAACGCCAACCCATTGATTGATCCCGTGCTCATTCCGGTAGAGGAAGAAAAATCTTGGAACTACGAATTGGGAACCAAGAACACCCTGCTTGATGGTCGCATGACGTTGAATGCCGCGATCTTCTATATCGATTGGACCAATCAGCAACTCACTTCACAGACCACTCTGAGTTCCGGGGCTCCAGCCTCGTATATCAGCAACGCTGGCCAAACCAAGGTGGAAGGGTTTGAAATTGAGATGACCAATGCCTTCACCGATAATTTCACAGGTGGTTTTGGCTATGGTTTGAATGATGCAACCTTTGTCGTCAATGACGATGCCGAACAGGCTGCGTTCTTCGGTGATCCGTCGGTTAAGGGTAATCAAACCCCGAACAACTCGAAGCACCAGCTCAACGTGTTTGGTCGGTATGAGTATCCGGTGGCCGATGGCATTAACGCCTTTTTGCGGGCCGACTTCTCCTATGCTGAACGCAAATATGCTCAGGTCTATAATCTGGCGCACACCGGCGACCAGAAGCTGTTGAACCTTAAAGTGGGATTGGATGCCGATAATTGGCAAGTCACATTGTTTGTCGATAACGTGACCGACGACTTGACACCATCTACTGTCATCCGGTTTGTCGATTTTGAAAACTTCCTGCCGATCGGCACAAGTGCGCGCACATCCAGTTTTGTTCGGGCTTTCCAGTATCCGCTGGCCGATGGTCGGCAGTTCGGCCTGACCGCGTCTTATTCCTTTTAGGAGGCCGATGGCTTCTGGATGAAATAAAAAACACTTTCGCTTTACGGGGAGGGGAACCCTAGAGCGGATAAGGCCGGACCTTCGGGTCCGGCCTTTTTCTTTTTGATCAGGAGATTGGCAGGC
>CAYGSZ010000376.1:0-2718 GCA_964352705.1 uncultured Rhodobacterales bacterium | reverse complement strand
GTATCGGTTTCAGGCGGGGGTACAACAGCCTCCGCCGCCAGGGCTTCGAATTTGCGCTTTTTGACTTGCACCCCGAACGCACCGGTGAGATTGCCCGCGTTGAGAATGTCGACAGGCACATGGACAAACTCTACCCGACCGTCCCAAGCATCGTTTTTAAACGTCGTGCCAATTTCACTGCCCTCAAGTTCGGTATGATCATAGTTCCCGTAGCCAAACCGGAATTTCGCAGACGTAACAAACCCACCGATGTTTCTGATCTCACCCGCGGCATCAAAGCGAATACGCTCAAGATCAATGCGGATGCCTTCCTCTTCCGCGCCGACTTCTGCGTCGCCGCCTTCTTCTTCCTCTTCTTCTTCAACCACAGGACTGCCGTAGTTTGAATCAAAGTAGGCAGTTGAGAGACCAAAGTACCCGTCTTCCCAGACGACAGACGCGCCTAAGGCGCCCCCATAGGTTTCCGTGTCCGTATTGTTGACAAACCCATCAAACCCTTCGACCTCGGCGTCGGCATTGGCGAAGCCTTTGATTTCATAGTCATCGGTGTTGACGTAGAAGCCGTCCGCATGAAGGGTCAGTTTTTCGCCCACGTTGACATTCAATAGGCCATCCACGGCGGCCTCGTCGGCATTGCTGCCGTAGGTCACACCGGCACGCCCCTCGGCACCGTCTACCACGCGGGCCTGGGTAATGCGATTGTCTAGAACATTGATAACACCGCCAACGGCCGACGCGCCGTAAAGCAATGTGTTTGGGCCGCGGAGAATTTCAATACGCTCTGCAGCAGCCGTGCTGGCGGCGGTTTGATGATCGACAGTGGTGACAGAAGCATCCAGCGTATCAACGCCGTTTTGCAGAATGCGCACCCGGTCGCCGCCCTGGCCACGAATAATCGGGCGGCTGGCGGTTGGGCCGAAGAAGGTTGTGGTGATGCCGATCTGGCCCCGCAAAGTCTCGCCGATAGAGCTGCGCACAGCCTCCCGCAGATCGTCGCCTGCAAGCACGGTTGTGCCGCTGATGACATCGCGTTTCAAACGCGGCATGGGCGACGCGGTGACGATAATTTCATCGGGGACTGTCGGGCCAACCGAGGCCGCCGCAGCTTCGGCATGCTGAGTTACGCCCATCGCAACAGGCATGGCTGTCAGCACCAAGGCGGTGCTGGCCAGTAAGTGATACATTTTCATGAGTGCTCCACGTGTCAGTTTTGCGCTGGGCCGTCGAGAGCGGTATGCCTCGGTGGGAGCGCGAAATAATAAAATATCGGGTTAACTGAGTGACAAACGCGGTGGCGCACGCGCATCGAACGCGCCAGGTGCGATGTGTTTTAGCGCCGGTCTTAGAGGTGGCAGGACAAAGGGGCGTGTGTCGTCCGTGTGAAAAACCGCCTGCGAGAAGCGCTCATGCTTGAGCGGACTGTCCGTGATGAATTGGCAAAGATCGCAGGCTGATTCGCCGTGATCATCCTGGCTGCCCAAGGCGTGCTCGCCGTAATGATAACCCAGCCCCAGATACGCCGACAGTGCGGCAACGGCCATCAGGGTTCTGACCCCCATCAGCGTGGACCGCAAAGCCCTGGACCTGAGATGGAGCAACCGGGATAAAGACACAGCCAACATAGCGTTCTTGTATAGCTTTCTTGTTATGGGCGCCGCGCTGCGGAATAGCTCTGAACCCAAAGTTTGCTGATGGCCTCGGGATTCATCAGGGTGCATAATTTCAAATTGTTATAATATAACATAACACATACCCCGTCTGGCGGGACAGTTCTAGAGAAACTTTATGCGCCAGGAAGGCTTAGGGGGTGCCGCACATATGTCCGCAGTGCGAACGACGATACGCCACGCCATGAACACAGCATCAGGTCGCCGCTCCTGTTGACCCATATCAATGCTAGTCTTTGCGTTCAGCTAGCTTAATTGCAGGTGCCCAGATGGGAGTCTGGTGCGCCGCACAGCAAGCGGCAAAACAACTCAGACCTCATGGGGAGAGACCTATGGCTAAACTCAAAACCACCCGCCCAACCTATGCAACGGATGCCATTCCATCTGACATCACCGACGCGTCTTACCTGGGCAACCCGGTGCTCGATAATCTGGTCAGCACGGTCATCGCCATGGGCACAGAAATGTGGGCCACCAAACGCCGCCTGAAAGTGGTTGAAGCGGTATTGGAAGAAAAAGGCGTCACCAGCGAAATGATTGAGCAATATGTGCCCACGGATGAGCAAAACGCGGCCTGGGAAGTCGACCGCGACCGCTTTATTGATCTGGCGTTTGGGCCATTGGCGCACACCAGCAGCACGCATTTTTCCGCCGACTTTAAAAAGCGCGGCGACGATATTTAAAGCCGCTTAAGAGGTAAAAGCAGCTTAAGACGCCACTGACATTCGCCGAAAGGCAAAAGGAGAACACACATGATGAACCGTCGCACACTCTTTGGCACCGCCGCAGGGGCCGTGGCCATGAAGGCGTTTTTTAAAGAGCGCGCAGCTTACGCAAACGCCCCCGTGGGGGATATTGAACTGCGCGGCAGCACAGGCCGGATGGAGCGCCTCGGCACGCTGGAACTGGAAAGCCAGCAAGACTTTACCCTGGGGTTCCGCCTGTTTCAGGCCAAGAAGATGCGCCGCGTCTCGGCCATGTTGCTGGACGAGGCCTTGGTTGAAGCCGGGATGGACCCTAAAGCGAACATGACCTACGACCAGATGCTGAA
>CAYGSZ010000375.1:0-2720 GCA_964352705.1 uncultured Rhodobacterales bacterium | reverse complement strand
TGTTTCCCACCACGGATTAAGGACAACGTATTGAATTCGGTCTGAAAACACCGGCGTTTTGCGATATAAGCGTCCGACAATAGCCAGATAAGTTCTTACAGGCGCGGCGTTTTCCCAGGTGGTCACCGAGAAGTCTGCGATGTTGACGCGCACGTGACGACGGCCAAGCTCATCGGGAAGCCACCGCCACCGTTCTAAATTGACCCGCAGCTGTTGCATTTCGCCCTCAGGCCCGCGATTCAAAGCGGCGCGTGTTGCTGGGCCGACCAGGCCATCTGCTTCCAGACCGGCTTGGCCTTGATAGATTTTGATCGCGGTATCTGTTTCAAGGTCCATGGTGCCGGTCTGCTCGGCAATATCCAAAAGTCCCAGTTGAATCAGCCTGACTTGTAATGTGCTGACCCGTGAGCCCGACATGCCAGGTTTCAAAGTGTCACCGGCGGAAATTTTTTCGAACGGTGTGTTCACCTGTGCCCGGACGCGGCCATACTCCTGTAACAAAGCCTGATACCCTGGTTGTTTTGGGGCGAGAGCATCTAAGCTCGCGGCAATGTTCCCCTGCTCCAAAGCAGAGGTAAGATACGCTGGTAAATCGGCCTCACGCCCGGCGGCTGTCCAATCCGGTTCGACCGATACTGGATCAAGTTTGCCGTACACCATGTGCGCGGCCGCTGAAAACCAAGCGTCGGTTGCGATCCGGTCGCGTGCCGCGTGATCGGCCTTGAGCGCAATGAGGTCCTTGAGATGATAGTGCTCGGGGTTTAGGCCATGGGGTTCAAGGCCGTGCAAAGCCGCAATCAATTGGTCGTAGTCGGCCTCGTTCGCCCAAAACTGCTGATCGGTGTTTTGGCTGTAAAACATCTCCACAGCTTGAGGGGCAAGCCACGTACAATCCGAGGAGTTTGGCGGCAGCTGTGCGTGTGCCCCCACCCCGAGCACGACGATCATGGCAGCAATAACTGCCTGCAAGGCTATTTTTGGGCGCAGATATCTCACGTCGTTGGAATCCTTAATTGGCGACCGCATGACGAAATGTCCTCTACCTCAAATTGAGGAAGATTGCAGAATTATTTGTGTTAAAGCGGGCTAATCTGTAAGTGCATCATTCTCTATCCTTATGCGATGCTCTCATGGGGTCTTATGTACTCTGATGCGCGCTGGCAGTCTTCAGCCTGACTGATTAGAGCCTACTTCCAGGCCCCAAACAGGTACCACGCCTCGCCGTTGTATCCCTGTTTTTCAGGCGTTGGTTTGACATGCTCATGATCATGGCGGCTGATTTTGCCAGCCCAGGCGGGGTAATGGCCCGGTTCCAGGTCTGGATTGACGCCCCCTTCAATGCAGTTCTCTGGGGCGAACCCGGCGGCGTGCAGCTCAGCTTGAAAGTCCATGCCATGCAACTGCACCCAAAACGGTTCGTTGTTATACCAGGCATCCCAGTTACGTAAAAACCGATCAAACACCGGGGTGTCAGGTGTGAAATTCGGTTGCTCCAGGTTAAGCGTCAGTCCGCCCGGATTAAGCGCGCCATATATCTGCTTTAAAATCCTGGGCAGCGCCACGCCGGAGGTTTCATGGAAGACCATGGTGGTCTGAATCCAATCAAACGTGCCGAGAGAGTCATCAAGGTCTTCAGCGGCTCCCTGGATAAAGCGTACATTTGGGAACCCCATGGAGTGCGCCCGCGCTTGGCCGTAACGCAGCATCGGTGCGCCGGCATCCAGAGCAATCACTTCAGCCTCGGGGAAGGCGGCGGCCAGCGGCAGCGTATTGTTGCCGTGGGCCGCGCCGATATCAAGAATCCGTTTCGGTTTGAAGTCGGGATGATGCTGCTTCAGCCATTTGGCCATGCCGCGTCCGCCCGAATCTCCCTTTGCGCCAAACATTCCCATCGCTGTGACGAAGGTCGCGATATCATAGGTGGCCGCCGCCGTCAGATCGCCGGGCACAAGTTCAGCGTGATAGCCTCCAGGCTGGAGATGATTGTCTGCTTCTGCAAGATAGCGCGGCACCTTGAGTAAGGGGTTTAGGCGCAAGGTGTCGTCTGTCGAGTCTTCTGATGGAGTCAGGGCCTCGGCCCGCTGCTGCAGAGCCTCCAATTGCCGGAGCGCGATATGACGCGCGGTCTGGCGATTCATTTCCTGGATGGCACGGCGCAGGCTTGCCCAGGATTGATACACTGGGTTCGACCGGATCGCTTTGCGCACTGTGGCACCGGTCTGGACTTTGGGGTCCGCCAGATCAAGCTCTTCAGCCGTCAACTTGGGCTTAGCCTCATGCTCATAGGCGAGCTTGACGCCGGAACTCAGCGTTGCTGCAACAGAAGCGTTGAGTGAGGCCAGCACATTTATCCGCGCCGACTCATCATGACTGATCTCGGGCATCATGCCATGGCGATAAAGCGAACGTGAATCCGGTGGCAATGGGACGGACATGGGGCGAGTATCTCGATCTGACGGGAGCAGGTTAAAGATTTAAGGTTACAGTAAATGCAGACCCTGGCCTGTGCAACGGCGCTTCTCGTGCAGAAATACCGATTTATGCAATACCATAGTCGAGGGATTCAAATTTAATTCTGAGCTATAATAATTTACAGCGCGCTGTCTGATATAATATCAACGATTGAGAGTGTTACTCGAACGCTTAGCCCAGAACGCCCATCACAACGAACAGCAGAACAAGCGCGCCTACAAGAGAGATGACCAGAACGTAGCGCACCC
>CAYGSZ010000374.1:0-2720 GCA_964352705.1 uncultured Rhodobacterales bacterium | reverse complement strand
CCGACGCAAGCCTGGCAGCGGTGCATTCCCGCCCCGCCAATTACGATGACTTCACGCCGTTTAACTGCAACGATGGTTACATCTACACCGCGCCCGTGAATGCCTTTGCCCCCAACGCGTTTGGTCTCCATGGGGTGCTGGGCAATGCGGGCGAGTGGATCGACGATTGTTTCCACGAAAGCTATGACGGCGCGCCGACCGATGGGTCCGCCTGGCGCGACAACGCGTGCGAACTGGGTGTGGTGGTGCGCGGCGGCAGTTGGTTCAGCTTTCCCTGGACAGTGCGCTCGGCCCACCGTGTGCGCGGCCAAAACCTAGACACGCGCTACGGCGCGACGGGCTTTCGGCTGGTGCGTGAAATTAATGACTGAGATGGCGGGGGAGTTGCAAGCGTCTCAGTCTGTTGACAAGGATGGCAAAGACGCTGCCGTTTCCATCAATTGCTGGTAACGTTGTTCCGCATTGAAACCGGGCTGTGAAAGTTCGCTTAACCGCTGATCGATAAGAGGTTGCGCCGCGCTGCGCCAGGCCGCGCGCTCTTCCGGCGTGGGCGTGAGAATGGTGTTGCCCAGTTCAATGACTTTATCGCGGCCCCGCTGCTCTTCCTGATCCCATTCCAGCGCCGCGCTGCGCGCCACATCCGGGCCGGACATGTCCATTACGATGGCGCGCAGATCATCCGGTAAGGCGTTGAGCGCCTGAGCGTTGATGAACAGCCCAAGCACCGACACGAAGAAGTACATTTCGGTGTGATGATTGGCTTGCTCGCCCAGATTAAAAATCCGGATGGCTTCGTAGGGCCAGAGGGTGCCATCGACCGTGCCCGCTTCCAGCAAGCCATAGACTTGCGGGGCCAGATAGCCGGCAACAGGCTCCGCCCCCAGCACGCCGAGCATATCGCGAATGTAGTCTGTCGCGCCACGCATCTTCAGGCCCTGCAGGTCGGCGGGGACGCGCACCGGTTTATCTTTGGTGTGGATCAGCGAGGGCGCGTTGGTTTGCAGCACCGCCACATGCAAACCCGCCAAGTCGTTTTTCACAGACGGTTCATCTGCCAACAGAGACATGGCGATGTGGGTGCCATGCACGGCTGACTCTGCGATGAAGGGCAATTCAAGCAACTCTAACGCCGGACTTTCGGGCGCAGGGCCAAAGCCAATTTCGGCGATGCCATCGCGCACCCCAGGCGCAATGGCCGCCAATCGAAGCAGGGAATTGTTGGGGTGAACGTCAACCTTGATCCGGCCTTCGGAGCGGCGCTCCAGTTCCTCAACCCAGTCGGTCAACCAGCCCGCCGCGAAAAAGTGTTCTTCCTGCAGGTAATGGGCAAAGCGCCATTCAACTTCGGCGGCAGACGCTGGCGGGGCGACTGTTGTGGAGAGCGGGGTGAATGTCGCAAGGGCCGCAAGCGCAAAAATCAGCGTGCGCGCGCGCTTGCCAATGGAGATGCGTTGCGATTTGTCACTGAACATCATGATGGGGCTCCCGCTGCTTGGCAGTATGGTGCCACCTGTTCAGTCACCGGTCCAGCCATCACATTTTCCAGCAGTACGTTTTATAGTTTGCGTCACCGGTTTAGCTTTTGGGTTCACCGGTTAACCGGCAGCATCAACCGGTCGGGGCGAAGATCACCGAAAAAGGGCGATGACATGACCGTCACCGCCCTTTCAACCTCGACTTCAATCTCGACTTTGCTCTGGCAGCCCTCAAGCCTTAGCGCTGCGGCATGGCCATGATGGTGACGTCGTCTTCTGTAAGCCCGGCCAGCGTGGACTTCCATTGACCAACCGGCCCTTCGAGGTCGGCAAACATCTCAAAAGTTTTGTTTTTACAATCCGCGCTCGCCAGACAATGCACGGCGACCGCTGCCACATCCGCCCTGGGAATTTGCCGCCGCGCTGCCGTACTATCGATTTGAAGCAGATCGACCCCTGTTACACCGCCGGGGTCATCGTTTAAGTTTCCGGGCCGCAGAATTGCGGACTCCATTTCGCTATCACGCAGGTAATCTTCCCCGAGCCACTTCCACACCAGGATGTTGTTGAAGATAAAGTTGAGGCGGTTGCGGACATCCCCGCCAGCCCCGGCTGAGGAGATCAACACGAACCGTTTGACTCCGGACGCAATGGCCGCATCGACCATGTTCACAACGCCCTTATAGTCGACGTTTTCCGGTCGGTTATCGCCCGTTGGTTCAAGCGAGCCAATGGACGAGATGATGTAATCCGCGCCTTCAAACGCGGCGGCTACGGTTGCCGGGTCTTTGATGTCGACCACGGCCCAGTTGATATCGCTGCCGTAGCGTTCGCGGGCCCGTTCCAGACTGCGAGTGGTGCCAACCACATCATAGCCGGCCTCCTGGGCCAAGCGGATGGCGGCGATGCCGGTGCTGCTGGTGCCGCCGACGACCACCACCTTGTCAGCCGCCAGCAGCGGTGAACTCAGCGACAAACAGATAACCGCCAAGCCCAAGGCTTTTATATAATTACGCATAAATCCCTCCCCTATCCGCCGAAAATTCCGGCGGCAAACCCCTACGCTAGGATAGGATTTTGAGGCGCGTATGCTTAATTCATGTAACACGACCGACGCGTGGTCGTTTGCTGAAGATGGTCCATGGGTCAGGATATCTGCCCAAAAAGAGGTCTCTGCTCAGACGGAAGCTAGCACTTCGACTGCTGTGCCGCGTCGATCAGGTCGGTCACCGGCTGTGGATCAGC
>CAYGSZ010000373.1:0-2731 GCA_964352705.1 uncultured Rhodobacterales bacterium | reverse complement strand
CCGAGTAAATTTAACCGCAGCATGATTGACTTTCGGGTTTCAGGCTCTTAACACCCCTTTTCACTCGACAAAATACCCAACTGGTCACGTCACGATGCACATGTCTCCTCTCACATCCGTTCGAAAGAACACCCTGATCTAAAAGTGCCGCGGTCCTTTTTTGGAGCCAGCGTGCACTGCACAACCGCTCCTGACGAAAGACCGACCCGTGACCCACCCTCCTCAGCTTCATACGCCACCCACCCCGCGCCAGGAACTGCGCGCGATGCTGAATCTCGCCCTGCCTTTGGCCGGAGCGCAACTGGCGCAGATGGGTATGGGCCTGACCGATACCATCATGCTTGGCGCGGTCGGGCGCGATGCCTTGGCCGCTGGCGGCCTCGCCGGATCAGTGTTCTTTATGACCGCAGGCATGTTTCAGAATGTGGTGGCCAGCGTGGCCATCCTGATCTCCCACGCACGCGGCAGCGGTGACACCAGCCAGATCAATGATATTTTCCGCGCCGGGCTCCTGCTGGCCCTGCTGGGCACGCTGCCTTTGGTTGCTCTGCTATGGAATATCAAACCGGCCCTGTTGTGGGTTGGGGAGCCGCCCAAACTGGCGGCAGACGTCACCGCCTATCTGCAGATTATCGTGCTCGGCACACCTGCAGCCATGATCATGGCGACCATGCGCTTTTACGTGTCCGCCATGAACCATCCGCGTTTGATTCTCATCGCTGCGATCATCGGCCTCATTGCCAATGGCTTCTTAAATTACGGTTTGATCTTCGGCGTCTGGGGTTTGCCAGAAATGGGATATCTGGGGGCCAGCACGGCCTCGGTGATTGTGATGTGGGTTGTTGCCACCGCCACCGCCATCGCTATTCGCGTCACACCAGCCCTCAATCCAGGGCGCGTATTTACCGCAATCAACTGGAAAATCTTTGCCGAGTTGAACCGCCTGGGCTGGCCCATCGCGGTCATCTTCAGCACCGAGACCCTATTGTTCCTGGTCGCTGCTCTCCTCATGGGTACGTTAGGAACCACAGCCCTGGCCGCCCATCAGGTCACCATCATGATGGCGGCCACCGTGTTTATGCTGCCCCTGGCCGTCGGTCAGGCCGCCAATGTGCGCGTCGGCTATCACATGGGCGCGGGACTGCCGCATGCAGCCTATCGCGCTGGCCTCATTGCCCTTGGGATTGGCCTCGCGATCACGATTGTTTCCGCAACGCTGATCATCCTGTTGCCCCTGGAGTTGACCCTGCTGTTCCAATTGGACCCTGGCGATGCTGAGGATGCCGTGGTCATCGCCCTGGTGGTGGAACTGCTTGCGATCTGCGCCATCTTCCAGATTTTTGACGGCGCGCAAGCCATCGGCGCGGGCGTGTTGCGTGGCTACAAAGATACCCGCGTGCCCGTGCTCCTGGGGACGATTGGATACTGGGGTGTTGGCTTTACCACTGGCTGGACGCTCGCCTTCCCGCTGGGACTCGGCCCTCCTGGACTGTGGTGGGGCCTCGCCACAGGGCTGGCCGCCGCCGCTGTTTTGTTATGCGGACGATTCCTGATCATCAGCAAAAAGGCGATGAACCCGCAGCGATGAGCCCGCAGTCATGAAACCGCAGCCATAGAGGGCGAAGCTACCGCCCCAGATGACGGTCAAAAAAGTCCCAGATAACCTGATGCGCGGTGGCTGCTTCTTCTGTGCCGGGGAACAGGAAGAAGTGGCCATGTCCCAGGCCTTCCTGAATAAACAGCTCCGCCCGGGCACCGGCTTTCAGCAGATTGGTGTGGGTCATGACGGCGTTGCTCATGGCAATATCGCGGGTGCCGCTGAGCATGAGAGTCGGCGGGTATTTGGCCAAAATCTCAGGATACTCACCAGGACTGATAAACGGCGTGTCCTGGTCAACTCCTTCAAAGTAGTTGCGCGGTCTGGCCTCTAAGTCAGTCGCCGAGATCGGGGCAGAGGCGTTCATCAATGAACTGGTTGTGCCTGAGTCACCGCCGAACCAGAACGTACTCATGGCTCCAGAACAGAACACACCAATGGCACCCGGCAGTGGCAGGTCTTTGTCCAACAACCAGGGGATCATCTGCGCGGTCAGCGTTCCTCCAGCGGAACAACCGTAAAGGCCGATGTTTTCCGGCTTCGTGGTTTTAAGCACATGGCGATAGACCGCTTCCATGTCTTCGCTGGCCGCTGGATAACCGTGCTCAGGAGCTAAACGATAATCGACGGCAATCACTTTGACACCGCCATACCCTGCCAACGGCACAGCTTCCAACTGACCACCGTAGGCGCTACCAAACATGAAGCCCCCCATATGGGCGTTGATCAGAACGCGGTTCTCATTCTCGGGTGCGATGCCTGTATTCGGTGTCACCACATAGGTGCGTACCCCATCGATCATGGTTTCCTCAACAGAGGACGGGAAGATCTTAAGCCAGGCGTCCAACTGTTCCTTGGACATCTTGTCGGACCGTGCCCGCACCGCATCCAAACCATCGGTCATTGAGGTCGGATCAGACTCGCGTAGGCGGCGGGTGAACTCTGTCTTGATATCTGCGCTGAGAAAACTGGACATGGGCACCCCAGCAATTTCGCCCCGGATGGTGCCATCTTCCTCAACCACAGGCGCAACCGCTTGTTGCCCTGATACTGGAAAAGAGGCCGCCGCCAAGAGAACTGCCAAAGGTAGTGCACGTGGAAGTGTTTTAAGAATGCGCATGTCATGATCTCCGG
>CAYGSZ010000372.1:0-2737 GCA_964352705.1 uncultured Rhodobacterales bacterium | reverse complement strand
CACGTTCTGCTGGGACAAAGACATTTCACGGGCCACGCGCACCAGATTCCTGGAGACTGTGGCCGACACCGGCGCGATTATCCTACCCGCTCACTTTGCCGGACCCACGGCCGTCACCGTCACGGGGGGGCACGCTGGGTCAGAGCCGGGGTTTGACTACGAAACCGTCGAGCGCTGACTCTCCAGCAAAATTAAGGTATCTAGGGTCCTAAAATAGTGAGCTAGGGAAATAACATGGCAAACGGTGGACTCAGCGGTAAGGGCTTTTTGTGGCGGTGGCTGTTGTGCCTCGTGCTGGTTATGGCCACCTTCAACCCCTCTGGTGTCTCATATTATGGCTGGATTATTGGCGGCGGTGGCTCGCTGCCCCTCAAAGTCATCTGCGGCATCGCGTTGGTGGCGGCCTACGCCTTTGTTCTGCATGCCACCTGGGAATCCTTAGGTCCCTTTGGTGTCGGGCTGTCCGTCGCGTTTTTTGCAGCCGTCATTTGGGCGCTGGTTGATTTTGGGTTGCTCTCCTTAGACAGCTTTTCAATCGTGGCGTGGATCGCTCTTTTTGCCGCCGCCACCATCCTGGCGGTCGGCATGTCGTTCTCAATCGTGCGCCGCAAGGTCACCGGCCAGGTTGATGTCGATGATGTTGATGATTGAGACCTGCTCAGGCCAAGGTTTGTGGTGTGTCGGAGCCATGTCTTGGTCATGTCGGAGCCATGTCTTGGCCATCTCCAGGCCATGTCCATAAAGCCGAGCAGAATCGCCCCTTAACGCGTTGTTATCCCCTGGCTTTTAATTTAAGACTCTAGTGTTAGGGCGCAAATTGCCCAACACGGTATCAATGGGGGCTGATCACAGTGGATCCCACTTTTCTAACGGGTGCGAACGCAACGTTCGTGGCCGAACTCTATGCGCAATACTTACGCGATTCGTCGTCTGTCGATGCATCGTGGAGTGCCTTCTTTAACGACCTTGGCGACGATGCTGAAGACCTGCTTGGCGAGCTTGAGGGGGCCAGTTGGGCGCCGTCAGAGGCTGCGGTTATTGGCATCGCTGACCCAGATGCGGTCTCGGCCAGCAAGGCCGCCGCAAAGCCGAATGGTAAAGCGGCGGTTGGGCCTGGCGATAACGCCGAACTCTTGCGTCAGGCAGAAGACTCTATTCACGCGCTGCAAATGATCCGGGCCTACCGCGCCCGGGGTCACCAGATCGCTAATCTTGATCCGCTCAAGCTCCAGAAGCCGGAATCCCATCCCGAATTAGACCCTAAGGTTCACGGCTTTGATGAAGGCGACCTGGACCGCGAGATCTATCTGGGCGGTGTGATGGACATGGAGAAGGCGACGGTTCGTCATCTGCTCAATGTCCTCAAAGAAACCTATTGCGGATCAATCGGTGTTGAACTCACCCATATCCAAGACCCGGATCAAAAGTATTGGCTGCAAAAGCGCATCGAAAGCGAGCGCAACCAGACCGACTTCTCGCAAGAGGGTAAAAAGGCCATTCTGGAACGCCTGACCGAAGCGGAAGGGTTCGAGAAATTTCTCGGCACCAAATATACCGGCACCAAGCGGTTCGGTTTGGATGGTGGCGAAGCCACCGTGCCGGCCATTGAACAAATTCTAAAAGTCGGCGGGAAATTGGGCATCGAGCAAGTGGTGCTCGGCATGGCCCACCGGGGCCGTCTGAACATTCTCGTCAACGTCATGCACAAGCCGTTCACGGCGATTTTCTCCGAGTTCCAAGGCAACTCGCCAAACCCGGACGATGTCGAAGGCTCCGGCGATGTGAAGTATCACCTCGGCACCTCGGCGGACCGCGAGTTTGATGGCAATGTGGTGCACTTATCGCTCACTGCCAACCCGTCCCACCTTGAAGTGGTTGACCCGGTTGTGTTGGGCAAAGTGCGGGCTAAGCAAGGCCAGTTGAAGGACTTTGAGCGCAAAAAAGTAATGGGGCTGTTGTTGCATGGCGATGCCGCATTTGCCGGTCAGGGCGTGATCGCCGAGTGTTTCGGGTTCTCTCAAATTGAGGGCTACACCACCGGTGGCACGCTTCATTTTGTCATCAACAACCAGATTGGCTTCACCACCACGCCGCAGTACAGCCGCTCTGGTTTGTATTGCACCGACATTGCCAAGATGGTCGAAGCGCCGATTTTCCATGTCAACGGCGACGATGCCGAGGCGGTGATTCACTGCGCCCGCATCGCCACGGAATTCCGTCAGGAGTTCGGCGTTGATGTGGTGCTCGATCTGGTGTGCTATCGCCGCCATGGCCACAACGAAGGCGACGAACCCAAGTTTACCCAGCCCCTGATGTATAACCGCATCGGCACCCACCCCACGGCGCGTTCGGTCTATGCCGATAAGCTGGTGGCCGAAGGCGTGTTGTCCCAAGAGCAGGCCGACTTGCAAATGAGCAAGTTCCTGCACGAAATGGAAGTCGATTTTGAATCGGCGGCGTCCTATCGCCCCAATAAAGCCGATTGGTTCGAAGGGGCCTGGAAAGGCCTTGATCATCTGGCTGGCGAAGAAGAATACCAAGAGCACGAAACCGGGGTGACTCAAAAACTTCTGAAAGAAGTCGGTCACGCCATTTCCACCGTGCCCGATGATTTCAAAATCAACTCAAAGATTGCCCGCCAGCTTAAAGCCAAGCTCAAAGCCATCGAAACGGGCGAAGGCATCGATTGGGCGACGGCGGAGGCCTTGGCGTTTGGCACGTTGCTGGTCGAAGGCGC
>CAYGSZ010000371.1:0-2740 GCA_964352705.1 uncultured Rhodobacterales bacterium | reverse complement strand
TTAAATTGGCAGAACCAGGCATCGCCAATCCGCTGCCCCAGGCCCTGATCCTGACGGCCATCGTGATCAGCTTCAGTCTGTTCGCTTTCCTTTTGGTGCTCACTTACCGGGCTTATCAAGAGTTCCAAACGGTGGACACCGACGACATGCGTGACGCAGAGCCGGTCGCGCAACACAACCTCCCGCGAGGCCGGGATGTCTAACGCCTCAGCCTGGTTGCTTGTCTGGCCGGTTCTGATCCCGATCCTGGCTTCTGCCTTGGCCGTCACGGCCTGGGGACGCGTGCGCAGACAAGCCCTGATCTGCGCATTCGGCATCGGCCTGCAACTCATTGCCGCAGTGATGCTTCTGCAAGCCGTGCTGACCAATGGTCCCATGGCCGTTGCCATGGGCGGCTGGCCGGCCCCGTTTGGCATTGCCCTGGCAGCAGACACGCTGGGCGCAACGCTGACCGTTGCCGCGTCCGTCGTGGCGTTGCTGATCGTCCTCAACAGCTTCAACCCGGCGTCCTCGTCTCACCGCCGGTCTGGGTTCTTCCCGCTCACGCTTGCATTGATGTCGGGTGTGGCTGGGGCCTTCCTCACCAGCGACATCTTCAACCTCTACGTCTGGTTTGAAGTCACCTTGATCGCAACGTTCGGTCTGATGGTGCTCGGCGGGCAGAGAGAGCGCCTGGATGGGGCCGTGAAGTACGCTTTCCTAAACATGATCGCGACCACGCTGCTGTTGATCGCTATTGGCCTGCTCTATGGCATGACTGGCACGCTGAACATGGCGGACCTTTCGGGCAAAGTGGCGGCCCTGCCAGATACCGCAGCCTTAGAAACCGTGGTGCTGTTATTCCTTGTGGCCTTTGCCATGAAGTCTGCCGTATTCCCCCTCGCCTTCTGGCTGCCGGCGTCCTACCACGCACCTATGCAGACCGTATCTGCGTTGTTCGGGGCCCTTTTGACCAAGGTCGGCGTGTATTCTTTGTTCCGGGTGTTCACGCTGGTGTTCCCTGAGACCGGAGACATTGCCCGCGAAACCCTGATTTGGGCGGCAGCCGCCACCATGGTGGCCGGGGGGCTTGGTGCCCTGGCGGAAACCGACCTGCGCCGGTTGGTGTCTTACACGGTCATGGGCGGCGTGGGCGTTATGCTGTTTGGCCTGGCCCTCGGCACTGCCCCGGCTTTATCAGGGGCCATCTTCTACATTGTGCATTCCATGATCGTATCGGCGGCGCTGTTCCTCGGCGTTGGCATGGTGATGCGGGTCGCCGGGCAGCACGGGTTATACGGTATATCGGGCCTCTACAAAGCCGCACCCGTGTTGAGTGTTGCGTTCCTTTTAAGCGGACTGTCTTTGGCTGGTGTGCCGCCCTTCGCCGGGTTCTGGCCAAAGGTGATGCTGATCCAGGCGGGGCTTGCCGCCGAGAGCTTCGCGGCCCTCGCGGCCTTGTTGGCAGCCGGATTTTTCACTCTGATGACGGTGGGGCGCTTGTTCGCCATTGCCTTCTGGCGTGAATTGGAGGGTGAGTCACCGCCCTCCCCAGCCTGGGATCACTCTCATACAGCGCTATGTATCCTTGCGGCTCTGACAGTCGGTCTCGGCCTCTACCCGTCGGCGCTGATAGAACTGACAAACGCCGCGGCCGCAGGTCTGCTGAATCCGGGACCGTACATTGAAGCGGTCTTGGTCCCACAAGTTGCGGAGGCCGCGCCATGAACCTTTTCGTGATGACCTTGGTTCTGGCCCTAGTTTGGGGCGCGGTGCGCGCTGATTTCTCCCCAGCCAACCTGATTTTCGGCTATGTCGTCGGGATCGCATCTCTCTGGGTGATCCGTCACCGGTTTGACGACCGAGCCTTTAAACGGGTCGCCTTGGTGATCCGGTTGATCGGATTGTTTTGCGCAGAACTTTTACTATCGTCCCTCCGGGTTGCGAAAGACACACTTAGCCCACGCATGGACTTCAAGCCCGCCATCGTGGCGGTGCCGTTGTCTATCAAATCTGATCTGGAAATCATGGTGCTGGCCAACCTGATCAGTCTGACCCCTGGCACGCTCAGCGTGGATGTCTCTCACTGCCGGTCGACCCTCTACATCCACGCCATGGACGTGGACGACCCCGAAGACCTGCGCCAGGAAATCAAAAACGGCTTCGAGCGCCAAGTCATGGAGGCCTTTAACTAGATATGGAACAATTGGGTGAAACCTTCCTGAACTGGGTGCTGCCATTTGGCTTGGGCTGTCTGCTGCTGTCCCTCGCGTTGACCATCTACCGGATCTTACGCGGCCCTACTCTGGCGGACCGCGTTGTGGCCCTGGATATGCTCGCGCTGCTCGGCATTGCCGTCATCGGCATCATCGCCGTGAAAACGGAGGAATACGCCTATCTGGATGTGGCCATTGCCCTCGCCCTGGTGGGCTTTTTGGCGACGGTCGCATTCGCCCGCTACATCGACCGCAACAGCATTGAGCCTGCCAAAGACACTCTGCCCGGCCGCAAGGAGGACAATGCATGATTGATCTGATCGCCGGAACTCTCATCCTCGTGGGATCGATCTTCGCGCTCATTGCCGGGATTGGCTTGCTGCGCCTGCCGGATTTTTATCTACGCATACATGCGGCCACCAAAGCCGGCACCTTGGCGGCAGGTCTGGTGCTCATCGCCGTGGCCGTTGAAGCCCAGATGCTGGAAATTACAGCACGGGCCATTTCGGGGCTGTTGTTCCTGTTTATCACTGCGCCGATCGCGG
>CAYGSZ010000370.1:0-2750 GCA_964352705.1 uncultured Rhodobacterales bacterium | reverse complement strand
TAGCACGTGACCTGGTGATGTCCTCGACCTTCGCCATGCTGATCAATCGCATCGGGCCAGTGCCGGGGTTCGATGGCGACTTTGCGCCCTTCACCGCGCTGGCCAGAAGGCATCTCGCGGACTCAGGTTTGCAATGACCTTTCCCGTCAGCCAGTCGGTGCTGGACGCCGCCGCCTTGGCCGCAGAGCTCAAACGCCGGTATGGGCTGAAGGGCGAGGTCCGATGCAAGCTGCTCAGCCGTGGCATGAATGATATCTATCGTATTGAGCATGACGACGGACCCCATGCTCTGAAAGTCGCGCGCACGGGCAAAAGCACGGATGACGAGTTTGCCTACGAGCAGGACTACATTAATCATCTGGCGGTTCGTGGTATCGAAGTGCCCACGGCTATTCCGTTGGCAGATGGGGCGTTGTTTTTTTCGGTCCAAGCGCCCGAAGGCAAACGCCAAATCGTTATGATGCGTTGGCTCGAAGGTCAGCCTTATGATCTTGCAGTCAACGCGCAAGAGGCGCATCGCCTTGGGGCCATGCTGGCCCAGCTGCATTTGGCTTGTGCGGATTTTACCACATCTCACACCAAGCATGTGTCCTCTGCGCCTAAGTTGACGCGACGTCTGCCTTTTTTGTTGGACCTTTTAGGCGACCGAGAAGCGGACCGCACGTTTTTAGCGCATGCCGGGAAAACGGTTCTCACCCGCATGGCAGCGCTTGATCCCGTCGCCGTTCCTTTGGGGCCGTGCCATGGTGACTTGCAATGCGCCAATGCCATGCTGCTGGCGAATGGATCTCTGGCGGTGTTTGATTTTTCAGATTGCGGCACAGACTATTTTGCCAAAGACATCGCCGCTTTTTATTGGCGCAATGATTTTGACGGGCGGCCCGAGTCCATCAACCAAGCCTTTGTCGCGGGCTACAACAGCACCAGGCCCTTATCGCCCCAGGAAAAAGCAGCCCAGCCGCTATTTCGCCTGATGCGCCACTTGCTGATCACCTCAAGTATGGCCGAATTCGTCAACCGCATCGGCCCGGTGCCCGGCTTCGACAAAAACATCGATCATTATGTCGATATGATTCGCCGCTTCGCCGGTGAGGCGGGGGTTTGAGAGGGTTAATACCCTCTCTCAACATCGACGACCGACAGCATTTTATCACCCGCGACATAGCGCCTTAGATTCTCGCGCAGGATCACCCAGAACATATCGCGCCCCGCATCATTAAAACCCGAGATGTGCGGCGTGATCAGCAAATTGGGCGCCTCCCACAGCACGTGATCGGCGGGCATCGGTTCCTGGTCCTGCACATCTAAACCGGCACCGGCCAGGGTGCCGTTCTTTAGCGCGGCCACAAGGTCGGCGCTGACCACACTGCCGCCCCGTCCAACGTTGAAAAATAACGCCGTGGGTTTCATGCGGGCCAACAGTGCGGCGTCAAACAGGTTTTCTGTGTCCGGGGTCAGGGGCAGGGCGTTGACCACCACATCGGCCTGACTCAACAGTTCGGGCAGTTCATCGGATAAGCCCACATAGTCCACGAAGGCAGGGCCAGTGCGGCTGGAATTGCGCGTGGCAATGACCCGCATGCCCAAACCTGCGGCCAGTTCTGCGGTTTGTGTGCCGATGCCGCCCAGGCCGGCAATCAGCATGGTCTTGGTGTTGATCGCCCACAGTTCATCGTTGGGGGCCGCGGTGCGATCCCATTTGCGGTCGCGCTGGGCGGCAGCATAATGATCCAGGCCGCGCGCGAAATACATCATCATGGCAATCACATGCTCGGCGATTTGCGGGGCCGAGAGCCGTTGCATGTTGGTGATCAGATACCCGCCTGCAGCCACCTGCGGAATAGACACACACTGCGACACGCCGGCAAACGGCATATGCAGCCATTTGATGTTGGGGCCTGCGTCCACAATGCGTTGGCTGCAAAAGCCGACAACGGCCATCACGCTCTCGGCATTGGCGGCGGCCAGTTCTGCGGCTTCGCGATCAGAGCGCGCAGCAAGGAGAATGACATCATCGGGAATCACCTCCTGAAACCACGCGAGCCGCCCGTCGCCCTGGGCGTTAACGATCACCGCTGTGGGTTTTTGCCAGCCGGGCATGTCGCGCGCGACAATGTCACTTTCTTCCAGGCCGAGGGTTTTAATCACCTCGGCAGCGGTTGGTTCCGCCTGAGCCGACGTGGCTGGGGCGAAGGCGGCGGATGAAATGACAACCGCCACACCCAGGGCGTGACGTAAAAACATAACTGAGGGCATCAAAAACTCCGGCTATGGTGGGTCAGGGTCGGGTCCAGTCTTAGGACGCATCATAGTAAGCTCGGCCCACCTGGGCCACCGAAACCGGAGGCTCGGCAGGATACGTCACAGAGCTGTCATGTCTCTCAATACGTGCAGAAATTTGATGTTCGGTAAATCGTATGATTTTGCGCTCAGACGTCTGAACCCCCTTTAAAACGGCCAAAAAACCGTGATTTTCTGTCTGGCCTGGGGGAGACTTGTTACACATACCCCTAAGTCCTTGTTTTTAAAGAAAACTGAGGGGCGTGCATGGGCTCGTTCCGAGATCACCCCCAGATTTTTAAAAGCGCGTCGGGGGTGAGTCGCCTTTTAGGTGTAAGCAGGATTCTGATCTGTCCCCTGCTCAGACGCG
This sequence comes from uncultured Rhodobacterales bacterium, assembly GCA_964352705.1. Taxonomy (GTDB): domain Bacteria; phylum Pseudomonadota; class Alphaproteobacteria; order Rhodospirillales; family Rhodospirillaceae; genus WLXB01. The sequence continues at coordinate 100 of CAYGSZ010000370.1, read as the reverse complement.
TAGACTCTTCATACGGCCTCAAACCTTCGGGCCGAACTTGGAGTTTTCGCTGATGCTCATGCGCTCTCTTATTTCTCTCGCCGGGTCTGCCTTGCTCGCG
>CAYGSZ010000369.1:0-2784 GCA_964352705.1 uncultured Rhodobacterales bacterium | reverse complement strand
GCTTACGATCTCTTTCTTATTCTGCACATCTTGGGTTTTGTGTATTGGCTTGGCGGCGATGTGGGTGTCTTTTACTCAAGCGGCTTCGTCATCAATCCCAAATATTCACCAGAAACACGTTTGATCGCGTCTAAGATCATGATGGACCTCGACCTCATCCCGAGAATTTGCATGACACTCATGCTGACCATCGGTGGCACCTTGGCCAGCATGCAAGGCATTGATCATTATCCAGGACAGATGCTCGCCCTCTGGATCCTCGCGCCGATCTGGTTGTTTATGGTGTTGTACATGCACTTTCGTCACGGCAGCCCGCTCTCCAAAACCCTAGGGACGGTTGATTTCTGGCTGCGTCGTGGTCTGATCGTCGGCATTGCGGCTTCTGTAATCTATACGCTCTATACTGGCCGACTTGATGGCACGCCGTGGTTGACAGCAAAGGTAGGTTTGTTTGGCGTGTTGATTCTGTGTGGCGTCATGATCCGCAAACACTTGCCTGATTATATCGCTGGCATTCAAGCCCTGGCGAAGGGCTCAATCACCAACGATCAGAATGATAAAATGGCGGCCAGTCTGAATAAAGCGCGGCCCTGGGTGTTGTTTATTTGGTTCATCGTATTTCTTGAAGCCGTGTTGGGTATCGTTAAGCCTGGCAACGAATTGGCGCTGAAATTCACGGCCCTGTTTTAGAAAGTGCACATCGGGCAACTTTCCCGTCACGCAGAAAAAACAATCCTATCTGTCAACTGGCGGATTTGTGAGCTGTTACGTACTGTTCAGTATGGCTTATTTTTATAGCGCTTGTGAGGGGAGTTAAGACGAATGGTTAAACATCTCAGCAGACGCAGTTTTAACAAAGCCGTCTCGACCGCCTCTTTTGCGCTTGCGGCACCGTTTGTTCACAGCAAACGCGCGCGGGCCAATGAGGCTGTCGACGTTGTTATTATTGGCTCAGGTTTGTCAGGCTTGAACGCAGCGTGGATTTTAAGTGAGGCTGGTCTGAGCGTGCAGGTGCTGGAAGGGACTGGGCGCATTGGGGGGCGCGTTTGGTCAGCCGAGGAAACCTGGGAGACCAATGCGGGTGACGTGCCTATTGAATTGGGGGCTTCACAAATCGGTCCGTCCTATGCCCGTGTCCGCGATGCAATTGATCGGTTGAAGCTGCCTATTATTGATGAAGACCGGTCTGTCATGCCGTTCTCTTATTATATTGGGGGCAAGCATGTTTCAGCCTCGCAATGGCCCGACTCTTCAGTCAACCAAACGGTTGGTGCTGAGCGGGAAATCCTCCCAGAACGTTTTGGTGCAAGCCTGTTAACAGAGTTCAATCCGCTGATAGAGCTTGATGACTGGCTCAGTCCCAAGTTCTCGAACTATGACGTATCTCTCTATGATTTATACCGGCGCAACGGTGTCTCTGATGCCGGTATTCGTCTTGCCGCTATCGCAGGTGTCAATGATCTTCACGGAGTATCCGCGCTGCGCTTTTTCCAAGAGTTTACGCGAGGGGCCCTAGAAGCTCAATTCATGGAGGCTGAAAGTGAAGATGGAAAACCAGTTGAACGCTGGTCGAAAAATTTGGTCGGCGGCACCATAGTGCTGCCAACAGCGATGGCGGCGCAATTGCAGCAAGACGTTAAAGTGAATCAGCAGGTAACGTCGATCGAAGTTGAAGACGATAGCGTGGATGTGCGAACGCTTGATGGTAGCCGGTATAGGGCAAGATTTGTCATATCTGCTGTGCCGTTCTCCGTGCTCAGATATGTTAATATGTGGCCTCGCCCTCCAGAGGCACAATTCAATGCCATTCGAAACTTGAACTATTCGGAAACCACGCGCGCCTTTTGCCGCATTAAAGAGCCGTTTTGGCAAGAAGACGGCATGGGAGCGTCCTTGATTTCTGAAGGTGGAACTGGAACATTCTGGGCCATCGATAATCACAAGGGTAAGGGTGAATATCGTGGCATGTTTGTGCTCACAAATATGATCGGAAGCCAAGTGTCGGCCCGCCCTGCTGCGGCTGCAATACAGTATCTTATCGATGAAATGGCGCGTATTCGTCCCGCCTCACGCGGACAAATTGAGATTCTAAAATATCATACCTGGGAACGGCAGCCATTGCAGCGCGGTTGCAGCCCCATGTTTGCCCCCGGCCAAGTTACAGCCTTCGCCAACGAGATGATCATTCCACATGGCCGGTTACATTTTGCCGGCGAGCACACACGCAGACTGGACTACGGTATGGAAGCGGCCATGGAATCCGGAGAAAGAGCTGCGTTTGAAGTGCTCGACCGTGCATGAGTAAGGATGACCAAAACTCCCGTATTTTCGGCATATTTCAGGCCAACAAGGGTTTGATTGTCGACGCATCTCAAGCCAACAACGTATCTTTTGTTGAATAGATCGGGTCTGATCGTCAAGTTATGCGCCCTTGTTAACGCAGCAGTGAGTGCAGTGTGCCTGAGAGTTTGAAAATCGGAATTGTCGGTGCCGGGATCGGTGGCATGACGGCGGCCGTTGCGCTGCAGCAGCGCGGCTTTGATGTTGTGGTTTACGAGCAATCACCTGAAATCGGCGAAATCGGCGCAGGCCTGACTGTCGGACCCACGGCCAGCCGTGTCTTTGCTGGTTTGGGTCTGGAAGATGAGTTGGAGCGCCTGGCTCGTCCTACCCCGCATGTCGGCACCCTTGACTATAAGACAGGGGAAAGATTGTCTTATGAAGAACGGGGGCGGGATAAGTTTATCAGTCTTTACGGTGCCGTCTCCCGCCTCATACATCGCG
>CAYGSZ010000368.1:0-2794 GCA_964352705.1 uncultured Rhodobacterales bacterium | reverse complement strand
CGTGATTTGGCTTTAGTCTTTTCGGTCTGCTTGGTCCCGATCATCAGAAAGGGCCGGGGGTTGATCTGGCGGGACTTCGCGATAATCGCCCTCGACATCATATCTTTGACTTGAAGACGTTTCTGTATGTCCGCCAGCCCTCATCACCACAGAGATATTTGCCCGTGAAACGATCCAGGCCATTAACAAAGTCCGGACGAACGGCACAAAAAGAATCAGCCCGATAGCGTCTGTAATAAAACCAGGAGTCAGAAGAAGCGCTCCAGCGACCAACTGACAGGCACCGTCAAAGGCTGGCTTCAGCGGCATTTCATTGCGGTCCAAGCATTCTCTGACCCGGTTGAGGGTCGCAAGGCCTTGATTTCGCATTAAAATAGTGCCGATTACGGCGGTCGCAAACGTCGCGCCGATGGTTGCCGTGGCACCAATCTGTGATCCCACAGAGATCAGAACCCAAATCTCAAGGAGCGGCAGAGAGATAAATGCAAGAAGGATAAGGAGGGGCATGCTTGCCCTTGTTCTATGAAGTCCCTATGTTCGGGACAGGTGCTAAGTCACTGATCACTTAATGATCAAGAGTGGCTTGGTCAACGCGTATCCGAATTTTTAAGCGGGTAATGGGTTGGAATAGTTCGCCTTATTTTGACAGCTCTAGAGAACGGTTCGTCTTGCCATGGATGGCTTTCAATTCGTTGATATTATTCTTCTCGCCATGGTGGCAGGGTTTCTCATTCTGCGCTTGCGCAGTGCCTTAGGTCGCCGCACGGGTCACGAGCAGAAACCAGATAAATTTAAACGCAGCGACAATGTTGTTGATTTGCCCTCGCGGACGGACTCCGAGACCGGTCAACCGATCACCAGAGATATTGATCCGGCCTATATCGGCACGCCCTTTGAGGAAGGTCTGACCCAGATTACCTTGTCGGACCCAAATTTTTCAGTCCAAGACTTTATGACCGGTGCAGGCAGTGCCTTTGAAATGATCGTTATGGCCTATGCAAATCATGACGCGGATACGCTGAAGCCGCTGCTGTCTGATGACGTGTATTCAAATTTTGCGTCAGCCATTCAAGATCGTGAAGATCGCGGCGAACAGATGGAAACAGAGTTGGTTATTGTTAAGCCGGCTCATCTTGAAGCTGTTGCAGTGGACCGACGCCTGGCAACTATCTCTGTGCGCTTTGAAAGCGAGCAGGTTAACGTCATTAAGGATTCTGAGGGCGTTGTGGTTGACGGTGATCCTGAGCATGTCGAAAGCGTTACAGATATCTGGACCTTTGAGAGAGACCTCTCAACATCTGATCCCAACTGGTTGCTTGTCGCAACCCGTAGTGTGGACTGATAAGGTTCTGCAGTGGCGGATGCTCCACTGACTCGTTTTCTTAAAAGTTCCGCATCGGTTTATGCCGTTATCGCTTTTGTTGCGTTCTCTGCAGGCCTTTTGGCTGCGGCGCTTTTTTTCCCGGCACGTGTTGAACAGATTGAAGTGGTGCGCGAAATACCAGCGCCCATTCCTCCTGTTCCCGATCAGACCAAACAGATGGTTTCGTATGTGCCGGTTAACCCCCAAGATTTACCGGGTTGGCAGGATGACCAACTCAGTCAAGCTTTGCCGTCTCTTAAAAATGCCTGTGTCAGTTTTCAAAGTAGAGATGATGCAGAGGCGGTCGGGCCGAATGGTTTAGGGGGAACGGTCACGGATTGGCGCGCACCTTGTGCAGCACTTTCTCTGATCGCTCCTGGTGATAACGATGGGGTTCGGGCTGTTTTGCGCGATCTTTTTATACCCTATATCGTCACGCCTTCAGACAACGAAACGGGCAAATTTACGGGCTATTATGAAGCCTCGTTGAAAGGCTCGTATATGCGCACCGAAAAATTCTCAGTGCCGCTTTATGCCCCGCCAAAAGATTTGGTTGAGGTGGATGCCCGCGCTTTCGGTCTCTCATCGGATGTGTCGTCAATCATCGGTCGTGTCGATTCTCAGAGGCTTGTGCCCTACGACGTGCGTCGCTCCATCGAGCAAGATCGTGACTTTGCGAACCGGGCCGAGGTTTTGGTCTGGGTTGATGATCTGGTCGATGCTCATCTGCTTCACATTCAAGGGTCGGGGCGCGTCTATTTCCCCGATGGGACAGAGCGTCGCATTGGCTATGCCGGAAACAATGGGCAGAAATTTCGCGGCATTGGCGGCATATTGCTCAGTGCGGGTGTGTTGGGCCGTGGCCAGGGTTCTATGCCCTCAGTGGCCGAATGGCTCCGTGAAAACCCGAAAGCTGGTCGCACCTACATGGAAGAAAACCCACGGTACATTTTCTTTCGCTGGATTGACGGCCCAGGACCAATCGGGGCGCTTGGTGTTCCGTTAGAGCCGAAACGCAGTTTGGCTGTTGATCCCCGTTACATTCCTTACGGAGCACCGTTATGGCTGGATGTTGATGATCCAGACGGCGAATCCCTGGATGGCTTGGTCGTTGCGCTTGATACGGGATCAGCGATCAGGGGTGCCATTCGCGGTGATTATTTTTGGGGCGCGGGCGATGCAGCCTTTGCCAAGGCCGGGCGCATGAATTCCCAAGGGCGGTATTACGTTTTTTTACCCCGAAGCGTCCCTCCACCCTCACAGGTTCCTGAAAAGCCGTTATAGTGCATACAGATAGGGTAGCGTTAAGAGACTGAGATCTTGCCGGAAGGTATTATTTCAGGGGTTGAGGGATATGGCCGGCAAAGCAGAAAATAAGCGCCGAGACCGGGCGCTCTACGGGCGCTTGATGGAATCTTATCAAGCGGACCG
>CAYGSZ010000367.1:0-2796 GCA_964352705.1 uncultured Rhodobacterales bacterium | reverse complement strand
GGCTGAAACGCTTTTTCCCAAAGCGGCTTCACAAAATGATGACCAAAGCCCGCACAACGTGACGGTAAGCCATGTTCAGCTGAATGGCGCACCCGCTTACTTCTCCGTAAAGCGGGTAACTCCATCCCAATTGCTGTCCGGCGGGTCAAGCTCGTACGCTGCGATACGCTCTATGTAGACCTGAACGACCTTGTCACCAGGGTGTTTTTTGGCAAAGGCGGTCATCGCTTCCATGGCAGCCGTCCAATCCCGCGATGTATAAGCGTTAAGAGCTATGCTCCAGTCTTCAGCCAGGGTCACTTGCTCTTGGGTAACGCTTAATTCTTTAGGCCCGTTCAGCAAACCAAGCGGCTCATATATGGTCAACGGCACGCCAGCTCCTTTTGGCAGGCTGTGATCAACCAACCGAAAGAGAATGTCGTCACAGCACGCCGTGTAAATATCACCACTCACCAGAACCCCTGTGCCGTAATATTTGTTCAGCCCTTCTAGCCGCGCGGCGATATTGACGGCGTCGCCAATCGCTGTGAAGTCAATCCGGTCGGAGGATCCCACATTACCAACGACAACTTCCCCAACATGCACGCCTATGCGCGTGTACCATCCCGTGCGGCCTTGCGCTTGCCAGCGGTCACTCATGTCTTGAGACGCCACGCGACAGATCAGCGCCGTGAGGCAGGCTCTATATTCATAGCGCGCGATGGGGAGAGGGGCGTTCCAGTAGGCGAAAATGGCGTCGCCAACGAATTTATCGACCGTGCCTTCTTCTTTGATGACCAACGATACCAGTTCCTCAAAATACTCAGACATACTGATCATCAGGTTTTCTGGTGTCATCCCTTCAGAAATCGGTGTGAAGTCCTGCACGTCTGTGAACATCAGGCTGACCCGGCGTTTTTGACCCCCCACTTCAACGGGTGTGCCGCTGCTCAAAATATCCTTCACCAAGGCTTTTGGTACATACTTGGTGACTGACCGCATCGTTCCCTTCATGTTCGACATCGAATGGATCAACGAGCCAATCTCCCTAACCGGGGACGTCATCACTATTGGGTCGTCCAGTTGAAAAGATTGAATCAGTTCGGCTTCCTGAGACAGTTGGACCAATGGGCGCGAAATCAGTCGGGCAAGAATAATGATCAGAGGAAGCAACACCGAAAATACGATAAGCCCTGCCAGTAGTCCCTGGTTTGCAGCCTTTTCCATATATCCTGCAAATTCAGATATGGGGGCCGCGTAAAATATGTAATCGCTGGACCTGTCATTGGGAAAAGTCTCAATGGAGGCGTAATACTCTTCTCCGGCGACTTCAATCCTCGTCAGGCTAAAAGGTCCAACCGTCTTGAAAACCTCAAGAACTTGTTGAACGATCGCATCTTCTAGGTTGGTCACTTTTGCCGGGGCAATGAGCAGGTCATCAGCCGCCCCAGTTTTCTTGATAATCACCGAGGGGTCAGGGTGCGCTAAAAGCGTCAGATCCTGGTCGAAAATCAACACCCTGTGCAATGAATTCGGCCGGATCGACTGCAGGAAGCCTGATAAGTCAGTCATTGTGATGTCAGTGGCAAAAACCCCACCAAGGGGGCCATCAAAAGACTTTGCGAATGAAAGTCCAATCTCAGATGAAATTGCAAAAACATATGGCGGCGTGCGGATAAGGGCGTTTTTGGCGGCGCGCGCTGATTGATACCAATCGCGCTTGCGAGGGTCGTAGGCTGGGTTCGTGAGTTGCCGAAAATCGATCTCGGTCTGATCCTGAGTGTAAAAACGCCAAGTCTGATCTCGCACACCATTTTTAAGTGTGATGGTGTGTACAGCGAACCGGCTTCCGGCAGGGGCATCAAGTGCGACAGCTGTTTCTTTGTCGTCAGGGAGCAAGGAGAATACTTGGTAGAAGTCGCCGTTCTCGTAGCCCGCATAAACCTGAAACATATGTGGATTTAACAACAGCGCTCTAAATAAATTCGGCAGGAGGCCGTCCATATCTAGCGGTGGCCTGGTGCGTGCGACTGCAGGCACATCGCTAAACAGTTCGGTCACAAGAATAAGGTCGCCAAAGAGGGCGTTCTTTTTCTCATCAACGCGTTGAATCGCCGCGGCGAAAGTCTCTGCGGCTGAAACCTCTGCTGTTTTTTCTAATTGCCAATAATTTGCCGCGGTTATGGCCGCGCCAATCAGCACCGAGATGAGCAGAAACAAGGAGAGGATTGTGACGAATACACTTATTCTAGAGTGTGGCTCCTTTGGCAGAGAAGTTGCGCTTTCGGTGTTGGTCACAGGCCCGGCCTTTAGGAGAATTACTTTTAAGTCGCTAACTTATACGTTTAAAAGTAAAGATTGTATCTCACATCCGGTTCCAAGCATCGAGAGCGGCGATTTTGTAGGCTTCTGCCAGGGTTGGATAGTTAAAGGTGCTTTCTACAAAGTAATCAATCGTGCCTTCAAAGTGCATCACAGCCTGGCCGATATGTATTAGCTCGGTCGCGCCTTCACCGATAATGTGCACGCCTAACAATTTGCGATCTGACAGGGCAAAAATCATCTTCAACATGCCAGATTTGAGGCCCATGATTTGTCCGCGCGAGGTTTCCCGGAAGCGCGCAATGCCGCATTCGTATTGGATTCTTTGGGCCCGCACCTCTTGCTCGGATTGACCAACGGTCGACATTTCCGGCACCGCATAAATACCGTAAGGAAAGAATTTTGGTGGGTCCGTGACCTTATGATCAAACGCATTGCACGCTGCCAAACGCCCTTGCTCCATAGACGTTGATGCCAACGCCGGAAACCCAATCA
>CAYGSZ010000366.1:0-2801 GCA_964352705.1 uncultured Rhodobacterales bacterium | reverse complement strand
ATGAGGTCGGTCGCAGGAAAAGGGTTGCCGTCTATGTCCTGCGGCACAATCAGTACTTTCCACGGCCCAATGCCGTTAGCATAGATGGCAATATTACGTAGACCCTCATCCGTGATCATATCCTCGTACGTTAAGCTCGTACCTGTGATTTCTTGATCAAACGGTTGTTCAGCACCAAAACCTAGCAGTTGCACAAGGCGCAATTCGGTCTCTTGATTCAATGCCTTGAGATTACCCACCTCAAAAGACTGGATGAACACCCAGTCATCTGCACGGGTCAACCCCGCATTCTCAAGCGCATCCACCAATGGCTGTTCTAACGCCAGTCCAATACTCTGATGATAGGTTGGATGTTTGGTTTCAGGATAAACACCAACCGGGCGGCCCCTCACTGTACCTTCGCGTTCGACCAGGGCAAGCACCTCTTCAAACGTTGGAATGAGATATTGCCCATTGAAGCTTTGATCCCGGAATGGCAAACGCTGTATCGCACGTAGCGTTTTGACTTCAGCCAGCGTGAAATCTTCGGCAAACCAACCTGTGACCTCGCGACCGTCAATCACCCGCATTGTTTTACGGTCAGGGAATTTTTTGGCGACGTCGGTCGTATCAGACAACTCATTTTCATGACGGGCAATCAACACCCCATCTTTCGTGCTGACCAAATCTGGCTCGATGAAATGCGCGCCCTGGGCAATAGCCAATTCATAAGCTTCCAGGGTGTGCTCTGGCAGCAACCCGCTCGCTCCGCGATGTGCGACTATTAAAGGCCACGGCAATGGCTGCGCCACCACGAGGGAGGGAAAAAGCAATGCACTGGCAATAGCGGCAGCAGCAATGATGCGGTAAATCATGAAACCTCACATATGAAGAGGGCTCATCCTACTCACAGCATCAAGCGTAAGAAACGCCTCATGTGTGACCGTCAAAAAACGGTCATGGTGGGCTCATAGTTAAGTGAAACGCGCTTGCGCGTTTAAGACACAACCGTCTCTTTCGTACGTGAGGCCATTTTATCGAAGTGTGCCCACACGCCATCTGCCCCATGCCACTCGCCCCGGGTGGCATTTTTTGAATACTCTGTGGAACGTGCTTCAAAGAAGTTGGCGTGCTCAACACCGTTCAAAATTTCTTCCAACCAAGGAATTGGGTGTTCTTTGATGCCGTAAATCGGTTGCAAGCCAAGTTGCTGCAAGCGCCAATCTGCAATGTAGCGGATATACGCCTGAATATCCTTTGGGGTCATGCCATTGATCGGCCCCATCTCAAATGCCAGATCAATAAATTTGTCTTCCATGTCAATGACGGTGCGCGCGCAATCCGTAATATCATCCTTCAACGCAGGGGTCAGGCATTGCGTTTCATCACAGAAGGTATGAAAGAGTTTGATCATACCCTCACAGTGCAAGCTCTCGTCGCGCACAGACCAAGATACAATCTGGCCCATGCCCTTCATTTTGTTTTGGCGCGGAAAGTTCAACAACATGGCGAAGCTGGCATACAACTGCAGCCCCTCCGTAAACCCGCCAAACATCGCGACCGTGCGCGCAATTTCGGCTGGATTATCGACCGTGAATTTCTGCATATAGTCATGCTTGGCAGCCATTTCTTCATACTCGAGAAAGGCCGTAAATTCGCTATCGGGCATGCCGATGGTCTCAAGCAACAGAGCATAAGCCGCGATATGAACTGTCTCAATATTCGAGAAAGCCGCCAACATCATCTTAATCTCAGTTGGTTTGAAAACCCGACTGTAGCGCTCCATGTAGTTGTCGTTTACTTCAACATCAGATTGCGTAAAGAACCGAAAAATCTGCGTCAAAAGATTGCGCTCAGAGTCGGTCAGATTATTTGCCCAATCCTTGCAGTCTTCACCCAACGGAACTTCTTCCGGCATCCAATGAATCTGCTGCTGGCGCTTCCAGAAATCATAGGCCCACGGATACCGAAACGGCTTATAGCTGTGGCTCGGTGTTAACAGGCTTGGCTTTGTGCTGGGCGAGATAATATTCATTGTTTATCCGGTTCGGCCCCATGGCCGAGTGTTAGAGTTTTGGATGAAAGACCTACTGGCAGGCGAGGCATTCTTCATAATCTGTCCGCTCAGACAATGCCAATTCAGCCTGAGGCCATGCCCGTGTGTTATCAGATTCAACGCCACCGGCGAAGCCAGCGCGCTGTACCGATTTGGAGCGGCAATAATACAAGCTCTTCAAGCCCGATTCCCACGCTTTCCAATGCAACATCATGAGGTCCCATTTATCGATGTCAGACGGGATAAACACATTGATCGACTGGCCTTGGCAAACGAACGGCGTACGGTCTGCAGCCATGTCGACAACCCAACGCTGATCAATTTCAAAGGCCGTGCGGAACACCGCCTTTTCATCATCTGTTAGGCTATTAAGGTGCTGCACAGACCCTTCATTTTCTAAAATCGATGTCCAGGTGCCTTGAGTATTCAGACCCTTGCTCTCAAGAACTTCCGTTAGGTGCTTGTTCTTTACCGTAAACGACCCTGATAAAGTTTTGTGGGTGTAAATGTTGGCCGGAATTGGCTCGATGCAGGGGCTCACGCCGCCACAAATGATGCTAATGGACGCTGTCGGCGCAATCGCCATTTTATGGCTAAACCTTGCCATCAAACCAGTTTCAGCGGCATCTGGACAAGGGCCACGTTCTTCGGCCAAGACAACTGACGCAGCATCAGCGCCTTTACGAATGTGCTTGAACATCCGCACATTCCACGATTTTGCCATAGCGCTCTCGAAAGGCACATCACGCTCCTGCAAGAAGGAGTG
>CAYGSZ010000365.1:0-2802 GCA_964352705.1 uncultured Rhodobacterales bacterium | reverse complement strand
TGTCGGGCCGACACAGCGCTCAGGGTCGCAACGTCTGCGTTATTTTATCTGGCGGCAATGTTGACGAAGACACCTTCAACCGGGCGTTGGATCACCAGTTGGATGTCATATAACGATTGTCACCACGCCGGGGATATCGTGCTAAGTGTTGTCCAGACAAAGGTGAGTTTCCGCACGGAGTGACTGATGAGAGCGTTACAACAGTTTGACCACGGCGATCCGGCAAAAGTCGTAAAAATTATCGATCTGCCCGAGCCTTCACCAGCCGCAGATGAACTTGTCATTGAGATGGAAGCCTCTGCGGTTCACCTGGCCGATATTAAGCGCTTTCGTGGCGACGAAGGATTCAAGGTTAACGACCTGCCCAGCCAACCCGGCTATGAGGGCGTCGGTCGTGTCACCAAAGTTGGCGCGGACGTTACCTCCTACAAAGTTGGTGATCGGGTGTTCCCCTGGTGGGGCGCTGGAGCCTTTGCGGAAAAAGTTTGCGTTAAGGCGGAAACCACACTGCATGCACCTGACGGCGAGGCCGATCAACTGGCGCTGATGATGGTCAACGGCATGACATCAGTTTGTTTGCTGGAAGATTTTGCCGACCTGAAGGAAGGCGACTGGATTTTGCAGAACGGTGCCAATTCAAGCTGCGGACGGTATCTAATCGTACTCGCCAAAGAGCGTGGCATTAAAACCTGCAACATCGTGCGGCGTGAAAGTCTATTTGATGAACTCTATGAGATTGGGGCTGATGTTTGCGTCACAGACGAAGACGATGCCGACGCGTTGGCCGCAAAAGTGAAAGCCGCAGTTGGCGGTGCTGACTTGAACATTGGGTTTGATCTGGTGGCGAGCGATGCCACAACGCGGATCGCCCGCTGCCTGAACTACGGCGGCAAGGTTGTGAATTATGGCTTCATCTCCGGTGAGCCCTGCAAACTGTCGTTCAACGACATGTTCTTCAACAACATCACCTTGACCGGCATGAGCACGGGGCGTGGGCTGGCCAAGCGGGATATGGCAGAAATCCGTCGTATTTATGAGATGCTGGCCGGGAAAATTGGGACGGGAGAACTGAAAGCCGCCATTGCTGGCACCTATACCCTTGATCAATTCACGGACGCCTTTGCCCATGCCCAGCGTAGTGGAGACGACCGCAAGGGCAAAGTGATCCTGCATCCCAACGGCTGAGTCCTCGGTTGTTAAGTCTTCCGCTATAGTGAGGGCATGAAAGCCCTACAGCAAATTGGTCATGGCAACCCCGAAGATGCATTTCGGTTGGTTGACCTGCCCGACCCGACCCCCGGCCCATCAGACATTTTGATGGAAATGCTGGCTGTGCCGGTTCACGGCTTAGAAGTCCGGGATGCGCAGGACCCCGCGCGCGTGCCGAAAGCCGACTTGCCGAAGACCCCTGGCCTGGAAGGCTGTGGTCGGGTTATCGCCATAGGGTCTGACGTGACAGAGTTTACAGTTGGAGACCTGGCCCTCCCGCCGCCGCGCTGTGGCACCTATCAGCAACTCATTTCAGCGCCGGCCTCTGACTGTTGCCCCGCACCGGCGCATGCAGACCCGCAGCAACTGGCGCTGGTGCTGATCAACGGCATGACCTCGGCCTTGTTGTTCCAGGCGCACAACACGTTGCCTCCGGAAGACTGGATGATTCACAACGCTGCCAACTCCAGTTGTGGCCGATGGTTGATCGCATTGGCCAAAGACGCTGGGGTAAAAACGGTCAACCTGATCCGCCGTGAGGCCGTTGCCGCTAGCCTGTATGAGATCGGCGCTGATGCCTGCGTTGTGGATACCGTCGATGATCACCCAGGAGAGCTTGCGGCACGCGTCAAAGCAGTAACAGATGGCGCGGGCATTCATTTAGGCTTTGACACCATTGCCGGTGAGGCGTCTGGCCGGATGGCGCATTGCTTGAGCGTTGATGCCAAACTGATCGTCTACGGTGATCTTTCCAAACAGCCCTGCAGCTTTATTTTCCGCGATCTGTCGCGCAAAGCCATTCACGTGTCAGGCTACAGAAAATCATCCTATGAGAAGCCCCTGACACAACAGGAGAAGCGCAGCATCTATGCAAAACTGTGCGCCTTGATCGCCAACGAGAAAATGAAAATTCCCATCGCTGGGGCATACGCGTTTGACGACTACTGCGCCGCTTTTGCCCATGCCGCAAAGGGTGGTGCGGAACGGGATGGAAAGGTCATACTGTTACCGAACAGCTAAAATAACATCGACAACGACTGGAGATCCGCATGAAAGCCTTACAACAATCTGCCTATGGCCCGCCCAGCGAGGTTGTCTCGCTAATAGACGTTGATGAACCGGTGCCAGAAGTGGATGAAATTGTGGTTGAGGTGGAAGCGGCGGCGATGCACCTCGCGGATCTAAAATTCATCAATGGGGACCCCGGATTTCGCTGGTTCGACATGCCCCGCTGGCCGGGACATGAAGGTCTCGGCAAGATTGTTGCGGTTGGCGATCAAGTTGGGGGTGATCAGGGCGATGGCTTTGAGATCGGTGACCGCGTCTTTCTGCCCACCGGATCAGGCACCTTTCGCCAGCGTGTTCCCGCCAAAGCGACAGATTGCACACCAGCACCAGAGGGCGATGCCTTGCAGCTTGCCCTGACATCACTCAACGCCATGACCGCGTTCATTCTGGTAGATGACATTGCCCAGCCGAAGCCAGGCGACTGGGTCATCCAAAATGGGGCAAATTCGTCCTGTGGCCGGTTCGTGATTGCCTTAGCCAAAGATCGTGGGGCCAAAACCGTCAACATCGTGCGCCGACCAGAAC
>CAYGSZ010000364.1:0-2803 GCA_964352705.1 uncultured Rhodobacterales bacterium | reverse complement strand
TGATGTCATTTGGGACAGACGGATTAAATTCGATCACAACAATTTCAGGGTGAAAGTCTTTGAGACTTTCCCAAACATGATAGTCGTTGCCATCTATATCTATCGACAACAAACCAAAATCTTCTGGCACAAAATTCTCACTGAGAATGGCGTCAAGTGTGCTTTCACCTTCAAATTCAACGAAACGATTTACAGTCTCGACATCAGCACGCTTAGCATATTGCCCATAAAGCTGTTTGTGTTTCTCGGCATTCCCTTCGATCATCAGTCCAGACCAACGGTGATTGGTAATAAGGTTAAAACAGTTCGATAGATGCTTTCCGTCCCAAGCCCCGAATTCAACACAAAATTTACGCTCTGGATCAATCGTTTCTATGATCTTCTCGATAATCCCATCTTCGCCATATTGCGACGCGATGTTTCTTGAAAATTTCAAAAGGGGAGACTCGACAGCTTGGAACTTTACCTGCTGCAGTTTCATCGGCGCAGTGTCGGCTTTGGTGGTCATAGAAATCCTAAGAGCATTAAAGCAATTAAATGAATATAGATAACGAGGAGTGATGAGCCGCAGACGAGATGCATAAGCCTTAAGCGCCGTTAAGCCTTGCGCGCCGTTGAGATGAACCACTTGATGCTGTTGTCAAGCTGCTGGAATTTGCCCTGCCAGATACTGTCTTCGGGGAAACCCGCCGCGCGGAGCATTTCGCTGGGATTGTTGGTGGCGTAAATGCGCCAATACGGCTCGTTGTTGTTGAGCTGATCCCAACCGCGATGAAACTGCATCCACGGGCTGTATTCATCGAAGCGTAAATTCACATCCATATGCATGACGACGCCACCCGGCTTGAGCAGGCGGAAGCTCTCGCGCATCATGGCTTCGGTGGTGGCCTGCGGAAATTCGTGCATAGAATTGTGCGAGGTGACGAGATCAAAACTCTCGTCTTCAAAACCGGTATGGGCTGCATCTCGCTGATGGAAATGCACCGCCTTATCCATAGCCTCGGCGCGGGCATGCGCGTATCGGAGAATGGCCGCCCCCACATCAATGCCGTGAACCTCGGCGTCGGGGAACGCGGTTTTATAGGGCACGGTGGAGGAGCCCGCCGAGCAGCCAATGTCGAGCACGCGGGTTGGTGTAAAATCCGGGTAGCGGTCTTTGATGAACCTGACACCCACCTCGCCTTTGCTTTCGGCTTGGCCGACGCCGCGGCCCATGGTGTAGAGGTTACCGCCGTATTCATAGAAAGCCCCGGCGAGCACATCGTCATCGCCGTAATCGACCGCGTAGCCGCCGGGCTGCAGGTGAATATCCACCTTGGCCATGCCGCGCGGCACTTCAAAATCAGGGTCTAGCTCTAACGTGCCCTTGCGCTGATTGGATTGAGTGTAACCGGAAAACTTTTTGGACAGCTGCTCCTGTGAACGATAGAGCGTTTCCGCCACGGCCTCCCACATCATTTCCTGGCCATCACGGTGCAAACGGCTGAACATTTGATACGCGGGATCATCCCACATCACAGTGCCGATTTCCTGGACGGACTCAGGTTCGCGACCGTGTTTTTTCACAAACCGGGGTTTGGCGCGGCGCTCGTATAAATCTTCGTTTCGGGCACGCACTTCATCGCGAACATAATCTTTCAGCGCCAGAGTGTACTGCTGGCGGGCGAATTCATCGTGGGTGGGCGACGCCAACATGGCGTGTACGGGGTTGCGAGCCATCGTATGTACCTAGTTCTCTCAGTAGATTATAGAAATCTAACATTGAAAGCCGCGTCGATATAGGGGGTGTTGTGCGTAAAAAATAGAGAACCCCGCCGCAGGCTTTACCCCGGACGAGGTGTCTCATAGCGGAGGATCATGGAACTCCGCGTTCGCGGCAAGGCGCGAACCAATCGTGTGATTTGTGAAATCGCAGTACCAAATTGGCCTACGGACTGTCAGGCACTCTGGTTAGGTGGAGTCATGGTTTTTACACACCCTCCTTGGTTGAAGGCCACTTGCCATCAAGGATTGTGACCCTATCGTAGATTCTTCGAAGGCCCATTTCGAGCTCCTGTTCGCGTCTGTCTACAGTGAATATGCTGATCCTCTAAAACACTCTCGTCAAGCACCTGAGCAAAATTCTTTGGGTCGTATTTACTGACCTTTTTTTTGCGCTGAGCGGGTCCGCAGCGTTCATTCTTTAAGGGCTTAAGGTAGTTTCACGCGCGAGATGCGATCGCCAAAAACCGTTCCCATGTAAAGATAACCGTTGTGGCTGAGCGCGACGGACGCACCGGGGATGAGGCCGTCTTTGTGCTCGTAGATGATCTCCTGATCCAAGGTCACAGGATCAAGCGCCACCACAGCAAAAGGGAAGCTGCATGGCTGTCCTAAACTTTCGCGACAGCCCGCAGTGCCAAACAAGGGAACACCTGTATGTCCGACTGATAATATGCGGCCATCCGGTGCCACCGTTATATTGTCAGATTGAACCGGAATACGCGCGACCTTGGCGTTGCCGCCAGACAGATCGGCAGCCACGAGAGTCTGGCCATAGGTAGAGCCGATGAATACGCGACCGGTCTCGGCATCTGCCTCAATGCCATTGGGGAACGAGGCCTCTGTGCCCTCGACGGTGCGCCACCCGGTTTGCGCATTCCACGCTGCCGCATGGCCGGTAGAAATGCCCAACAGAAACTTTGTGGTGAGCCACGTCCCGCGCGGACCATCGTACATATGACTGACGACAAATTCGTCGTCGCCGGTGGAGGCCACGTCGTTGGGAAACACCGTATCAGGAACCGCAACGCAGCCTTGCCAG
>CAYGSZ010000363.1:0-2807 GCA_964352705.1 uncultured Rhodobacterales bacterium | reverse complement strand
CTCCAGGAATCTGGTGCGCGTGGCCCGTGAAATGTCTTTGTCCCAGCAGAACGTGCTGGACCAGGCCGGGCGCTCAATCTGCACTGGATGATGGATGGTATCACCGATCATATAGGCGACCTTTTTGCCGTCGCTGATATGAAGCACCACGTTGCCGGGTGTATGGCCGGGCGCGGGCACCAAGTGAACGCCCGGCTCAATTTCATAATCTGAGTCCACCATCAGGGCCTGACCGGCATCCAGAATGGGCTGAACGCTGTCCTCCCAGGAGCGGTGATTGGCCGGTTCATCTGAGGTCGCGGCGACATGGGTCCAGTGGTCGACCTCCTTGCGGGCCATGATGTATTTGGCATTGGGGAACGTCGGCACCCAGCGACCATCGAGCAACTTGGTGTTCCAGCCCACATGGTCGGCGTGCAGATGGGTACATAAAACAAAGTCGACGCTTTCGGGCGCAACACCGGCGGCGGCCAGATCTGCCAGAAACGGGCCATCGCGGCGATGCCAATCGGGCAACGCGGGGCGCTCTTTGTGATTGCCGACGCAAGTGTCCACCAAGATGGTGTGACGCGGTGTTTTCACCACCATGGTGTGAAAGGACATCATCAGGAGACCGGTTGCAGCGTCAAAGAATCGCGCGTCTTTGGCTGTTTTGGTTTCCGCGAAGGACTCCGCCGTCGCATCTGGGAACAGAAACGCCGGGGGACGAAACGCGCCAGACATTTCGACGACGCGGATAATTTCAAAAGGGCCAGGTAAATGCATACTGCATTAAAAGGCTGTGCTGCGTGCCTTGTCTAGAGTGGAAGGCGCTTTACTCGCTGAGCGACTTAGCGGACGCCCCTAACGAGATCGATCACTTGCTCCCAGGGGGCCGCGTCATCGACCAGCCGGACGGCCCGGACGGCAGGGCAAATGTGCCCGATACTTCAAATCCGTGCTTTTGATAATAGGCGATCATCTCTTGTGAAAGGGTTTGAAGAAAAACCGCTTCCCCCGATTGGTCGCACCGCGCAAGCCCATGTTTCAGCAGGTGCACACCAATGCCCTGGCCCGTCGCCTCGGGGGCGACGCCCAACATATCGAGATACCAATGTGGCTCTTTCGGGCGCTGCTGATCAAGCTGGGGGAGCGCGCTCCACACTTCAGTAAAGCGGCCACCCGTCAGCCGCCAAATGACAAACGGCACGGAAATCCGGGTTAAGAAACTGCCGCCGGGATTGTGCGGCGACAGCCACAGGGCGCTCCCCTGCAAACCGTCTACTGTGTCTGCAAAACCGTCACGACGAATCATATTGATGTACGACGCAAAATAACGCGGTGCTTTGGTTGCCCAGGCTTGGGGGTCGGGCACCATCCATTGGTGCAGGGGTTCGCGGGCGAACGCCTTTGTCAGAGCCCCTGCGATTGCGGAAACATCGTGTCGAATCACCGAACGCGGTGTGGGTGTCATCTCAGTCAAATTCGGCTCCTGCCACGACGATTTCCGGCCTGTGGCTGTCATAGGGGGTCGTCGCTTCTTTGACCAGACTGCGGGTTGAAAATGGCTGAAAAGTTTGACATAAAGCCTACACCTAGGGTTGATGAGACGGCCTTGAAGTCAAAGGGAAAAATAAAGTTTTCAGTTTGACCAAAATACGCTTGCTCTTTCCCCCAATGCGCCTTAAGCAGCGCCGTTTTTTCAACAATCTATCCAATTGAGGAAAGGGTTTCTATTCAATGGATCAAATCTCTTCCAAGGATGGCTACAAGCGGATCGTCGTGGATGGCCAACGTTATTACGGACGGCACGTGATAGTAGACTCAACTTTATGTAATGAGCGTCTACTAGAATTGAACGACGTTAATCAGTTTGTGGCCGATCTGGTCAAGCGGATTGATATGGTCGCCTACGGAAACATCGTCAGCGCCCGTTTTGGCGGTGGCATTGAATGCGGTATTTCTGCGGTTCAATTGATTGAAACCAGTGCGATTTCATTGCACACCAATGACGCTGCGCGGGACCTTTACCTCGACGTGTTCAGTTGCAAAGATTTCAAGGTTGGTGATGTGGTTGACATCGTTACCGAATACTTTGCCCCTGAATCTATGAACGTTCGGGATCTGTTGCGCAAATGAGCGCGGATATGAGGTTCTATCCGGACAGCGTCGCACCTTACTTATACGAGCCAACCCGGAAAAATTTTGATATCTTGACCATGGGCGACGGACGCGGCGAAGCGGTTGTCTCTCTGGCTCATTTCAAACCCGGCGAGACTGTGTTTGTGTTTTCAGGCGTTGTGGTTCCAGAGATCACGCTGTTCACGTTGCAGCTGAGTGAAACAACCCATGTTCATGACCCGTTTGTGATGGGCAAGGTCCTGCACTCCTGCGCCCCAAATTGCCGGGTGGTCATGTCAGAGCGACGTTTCATCGCCGCGCAAGACATTGCCCCTGGTGACTGCATCACCATGGACTACAACTCCACCGAAGACCGACTGTTTCGAGGCTTCAACTGCCGCTGTGGTAGCCCGGACTGCCAAGGCCTGATACGTGGCTCAAAAGTGGCCGAAGATGATCCGTTACTGCCGATCCATGAAGAAGCCATGGACCAGATTATTGCTGCGACCCAAAATGCAACGAAACGCATGACCAACGGCTCTGGCGATAAACTGAAATCATAGAAACACTGAAGACGTAACTCTATGGGCCGGTTGAGAGATAATCTCAATCGGCCTTTTTTTATGGGATTCTTCTCTTTTTATAAGCGTTGCCGCCCGGGCCAGCACCCCGCCTTAACCAGGAACGCAACTCACTGATTAGGAAAT
>CAYGSZ010000362.1:0-2817 GCA_964352705.1 uncultured Rhodobacterales bacterium | reverse complement strand
CACAGCGGTCTGCGTTCCAGACTCTTGCGCAACCCAATCAGCAGGCGTTGGTTGAAGATATTGGTGGTCGCGCAGCGGAACTCATGGACATCATTCAAACGGGACGAACTGCCTACGCACGACAGGCCAACTAAAAAACACTCTTAGTTTTTTCTGCCTCTAACTTTTGTCGTCGTTGGCAAATTTCTCAACCAGAACGTCGTGGTCTTCGGCTTCACTGGCCAGGTCTTGAGTGGCAGCAATAATACGAAACACACGTTGGAGCATGGCGACCCGACTCGCCTCACGTTGATCCTCAATGGCCTCATCAGGCCTAAATGCCTCAATCTCTTCCGGCGTTGCAACCTTGCCAGCAGCCGCAAGCCGCTCATGGGTGTCCAGCCGGTCTCTCAGCACTGAAACCTCGCCTACCAACGCCGTGACCATGGCCAGAAGCTGATCAGACTCGGGGTTTTCCATAAAAAAAGGGCGGCGCCCCTTAGCAACACGTTGCCTCGGCTTAGCCTGTGGGTTGGTCATAGTGCGCTCCCTTAGCGGGTATCATCCGAAATATAACGATGTATTGAGTCCAACTATAGTTGACGCATTGGCCCCACAGTACAAGATTATGGAAACCTATCACGCTGGAGCCACCAGGAGTTAGACATGCAACGTACCGGGCAAAGCACAGGACAGAATTCTGGACATCACGCCATGTTTGCGAATGCCACCCATGACGAGCAGTCGGCACAGAATTTTGTTAAAACGCTGCGTGTCTTTAGCACCCGGAATTTTCACGCTGTTAATGAAGACCTTTTGGCTGAGAAGGTTTTACCCAAACATCCTGAGGGCGACTGCCCCTCGCGCAAAGAAATGCGCGACGCCTTAAATGGGGAACCCCATAACCGGTGGTGGAGCTCGATGATGCGCACCACCCAGGAAATTTTGTACGACACGGTTGGCCCCAGCATTGAACGACAGTTGCCAGAGTTGGTAAAGCGGGCAAAATCTTTAAAGGGCAAACGCGGCTCGCTGACATTAGATGACAGCGTAGAGATGCCGCCGTACCTATCTGCCGTAGACATGCACTGTAAACCCGGCAGTTATCAGCAAGAAATGATGGAAGACGATGTGTTCGCAGGTGCCGAGTTTGACCGCACCTTCCGTCTGTATTCTATGGGCGGCCTTGGCCCCAACCTGGATGACATGGGCTATACACTGACCGCCTGGATGCGCAGCCAATTCGGTGAGATGGGTCCAAAACGCATTCTTGATATAGGATGTACGGTCGGTCACTCAACACTGCCCTATTGTGATCTGTTTCCCAGGGCTGAAATCCATGCAATCGACGTTGCTGCCACTTGCTTAAGGTATGGACACGCCCGGGCTGTCGCCATGGGTAAGGACGTCCACTTCTCACAACAAAATGCAGAGTGCACGAATTTTGAGGATGGCAGCTTCGATTTGATCGTATCGCATGCGGTCCTCCACGAAACCTCCAGACGCGCCATCAGAGCAATTTTCAAAGAATGCCATCGCCTACTGTCACCAAATGGCCTGATGATTCACATGGATGGCATCGCGCCCGACAACCCATTTGAAAAATACTATTCAGACTGGATGTCCGTAAACAACAACGAGCCGTATCTCGGTACCGTGCAAGACGAAAACTTTACCGAAATCTGCACACAAGCTGGCTTTGACGCAAACAAGATTCAGTTGGGACAAGCCCTACCGCAATTTGTAAATAAGGCCTCAGAAGAAAAGCCTGTGGCCTGTTACTTGGTCGTATGCGCTCAAAAATAGGACTGCTCATTAGAGTTACGCTTGCGGTTTGCTCCAACCTCTTCTTTTTCACAGCCCCCGGATTCGGGGCTGAGACAATTAACATCGTTGCCTTGATCCCCGGTGAAGGACAACTTCGAGATAAGTTTATCGCCACGGAAAACCGCCTCGAAACCGGTTGGCACGGTGATGTAGATGTTGTGCTATTGGTCGACGGGCAAGTAGGCACCGAAGAAAGCATGGTCGCCACTGTCCGGCGGGGGCGCTCGCAGTTTTCCATGCTCAGCACACCGGGCACCTCTGCGGCCATTCCAGAGATGAGCCTCTTGATGGCGCCTTACCTGTTCGATTCTTTTGAAGAAGCAGATTTTGTTCTTGATAACTTTGTTACTGAGAAAGTTGCGGAGCTTTTTGCAGACAAAGGCCTGCACTTTATTCAATGGATCGACTCTGGCTGGTTCAATGTCTTCAGCCAAACGGCCATAAGAACGCCAGGGGATGCCGTGGGACAACGCATGCGGGCCGCAGGCGGACCGGCCGCACGTATATTTCTACAACTGGTCGGCGCTGACGTGGCGCAACTTCCATTTTCTGATCTGGTGCCAGGCCTACAAACCGGACTGCTCAGCGGTGGAGCAACCAACACGTCAATGTATCGCACCGTTGCCTTGTACGAATTGGCCCCCTTCATCACCTTGACCCGTCACGGCCTCAACCCCGCCGTCGTGTTTGCCAATAAAAAGTGGTTCGAGGGATTGTCTAACGCTAATCAGGATTTGGTAATGACCGGAATTTCGCCAACCAACGTTGTCCGACGTGACGTCAGAGCCGAAGGTGCAGAGGCTCTGGTGTATGCCGCTGCCCAAGGCGCCACGGTGATCGCGTTAACCGCAGATCAAAGAGAGGCCTGGAAAGACGCGACGCGTACGAGTCATCGTTTGCTCATTGACGAAATCGGGGGGCAGGCCGCCGCCGTTTACGGCCTGATTCAAGACGGCAAATCGGCTTTCGCAGCCCGCTGATCAGACTCAGAATCAGACTCAAACACCGGAT
>CAYGSZ010000361.1:0-2827 GCA_964352705.1 uncultured Rhodobacterales bacterium | reverse complement strand
AACAACTCTGGCTATACGACAATAACTGGTCTGCGGGCATGCTGTTTCTAGGGCGCGAGGACCAAACCCATATACGTTTACATCGTGCACGTCCTTACGCCTGCGAAATAAAGACAGCCGCTGGTGAGGTCGAAGCACTTGGTCATGATCGTGGCTTTAAGATGAATTTGACAACAGAAGGCAACGGGGAGTTTGAAGCCATGTTGTTGCGCGCCGAGTACCCCGCTATGGATGGGTTTGGTCGCGATGATCTCTTACGTCTTATGTTGACCGATGTAGCTTCTGGTGATCCTGTTGCTACTGCCAATGCAAAAGCTGTGAGCAAAAAAATTACGCTTGAGCATGAGGGCGTGACCATCGATTGTCGTCTGACTGATCAATTTGAGCCGCTCCACAGGTAGAGGCGCGCTGCATCAGTGGTGTGTTAGCTCAAACCCGCAGGAATTTACTCTCCGGCAGCAATACCATCTTCTAACATTTTAGAGACTGACGCCTCATCATGGCCGAGTTCCCTCAGAACTTCTCGTGTGTGCTGACCTTCGCGCGGTAAATCCCTGCGAACCCCAAGGCGCTCCCCACCGATCGACACTGGCATATTAGGTAATTTTATTTTGCGGCCAGCGCCATCTCCGTCTGTCAGAGTGACTTCTGAAAGGCCGTTTCCTGCGTTGAGATGTGGGTCATCAAACAACTCATGGGGCTTAGCAATGGGTGCGAAGGGCATGCCCGTTGCTTCCAGTTTTTCCATCAAGTCAGCCTTGGTGTAGCCCCTAAAGAGTTCTTCGATTTGTGGTTTCAGCCAAGGGCGTGCATCAACGCGACCATTGTTTAACTTCAACTCTTCTTTAGCCCAAAGATCATCTAAACCGAAGGCTTTGCAGAAGTTTTTCCATTGTGTATCCGAGACCACACCAACAAAAACCTTATCGTCATCCTTGGTTTCAAACACGTCATAGATGGCCCAAGCGGAGACGCGGGCCGGCATGGGATTGGCCGGTGACCCTGTTACCCCAAACTGCGCCATATGTTGGCCAACCAAGTAAACAGTTGTTTCATACAGGCTGGCGACAACGTACTGACCTTCTCCAGTCTGATTGCGACTGACCAGGGCAGACAGCACACCAATAACGCCAAACATACCGCCGGTGATATCAATAACCGAGGCTCCGGCGCGCAAGGGCTGACCCGGGGGGCCGGTCATGTAAGCAAGGCCACCCATCATTTGGGCAACTTCATCTAGTGCCGTCCGATGCTCATAGGGACCGGCGAGGAAGCCTTTTTCTGAACAGTAAATGAGTCCTTTATTGAGCTTCTTAAGCGCCTCATAGCCAAACCCAAGTTTATCCATAGCGCCAGGGCGGAAGTTTTCAATCACGATATCGGCTTGTTTGATCAGGTCTAGCGCGACGCCATGGCCGGTCTCGTTTTTTAGGTCGAGGCATATGGATCGTTTGTTGCGGTTGAACATCGGGAAGTACCCAGATCCAGATCCTTTCAAGCGGCGCGTGTTGTCCCCCTTAAGGGGTTCAATTTTGATCACATCTGCGCCGAGATCCGCGAGAATGCAACCAACCGTCGGGCCCATCACCATATGCGTGAATTCAACCACTTTGGTTCCCGAGAGGGGAAGGTTCTGAGCGTCCGACATGTAACAATATCCTTATTATTCAATGGCTTATGAATTCCTGGCCAGATCCATCTCTGGACTGGTACAGATGCTGATCATATATCCTAGAGACACCACGGCAAGTATCGGTGGTTAATCCTGACTGCTTTTCTATAAAGTCTAGTTTGGATCAATCCAATCGGTGACAGCACTGTGCGGGATGTCCTAAATAAGGGCAAAGTTTGAGAAAGGGAAAAGTCATGACGGACGTAATGGACGGAATCGATATCCTCATCAGTGAAGTCGGGCCGCGTGATGGCTTGCAATCGGTTAAATCAATCATGCCGACTGAGGCCAAGAAAGCATGGATCAAAGCCGAGGCGGGGGCCGGCGTTCGTGAAATAGAGGTTGGTTCTTTCGTGCCACCGAAACTTTTGCCTCAACTGGCCGATACGGGCGAGATCGTGACTTACGCACGTACCATTCCCGGACTCCAAGTTGCCGTTCTCGTGCCAAATTTTAAAGGCGCTGAAAATGCCATTAAAGCTGGGGCACATAAAATCACGCTACCGTTGTCCGTTTCAGAGACGCATTCCCAGGCTAATTTGCGTAAAACTCATGCCCAGGTTCTTGAAGAGGTCGAGAAGATCGTAGCGCTCATTAAAACTTTGCCTGAAGACGAGCGGCCACATTTCGAGGGCGGATTGTCTACGGCTTTTGGGTGTACTTTGGAGGGCCATGTGCCGCAGTCCAAAGTTGTTGAGATGGCAGAAAAACTCATTGGCTTAGGCTGTGATGAAGTGGGGCTTGCAGATACCACCGGATACGCCAATCCCGTTCAAGTCAAGAACATGATCAAGGCGATTTGGAGTGCCGTCGGACGAGATAAGCTCACAGGTATCCATTTTCACAATACCAGAGGCCAGGGCCTGGCTAACGTTATGGCAGCCTTAGATGTCGGATTGGACACCCTGGACAGTTCTCTCGGTGGACTGGGCGGTTGCCCATTTGCACCCGGCGCTTCCGGGAACATCATCACGGAAGATTTGGTGTTTCTGCTCGATAGCATGGGGCTAAAGACGGGCATTGATCTGGAAAAGCTTCTCGCCGTGCGTAACATCGTCGTTGCTGCGTTGCCGGATGAGGAGATGTATGGCTTCACCCCTGATGCTGGATTGCCCAAAGGTTATGTGCAGACAGTAAAAGGCGGTGCAGGGTGGG
>CAYGSZ010000360.1:0-2833 GCA_964352705.1 uncultured Rhodobacterales bacterium | reverse complement strand
CGTATGCGTCGTGGCCGTTCTCGGCGAGAATTTCCTTCACCCGGTCGCGGGCGGCCTGGGTTAGTCCGCCGCGTCCGCCTTGAGCAAAGGCGCGAATGTCGGTCAAAAACTCCTGATTGCTCTGCACGTCCAGGCTGGGCAGGCGGGGGTAGGTGCCCTCACGCCCGCGCGGGGCATCAATGCTGAAATCGCCAACTCCACCTGTCGCGGCCTTGGCTTTGGCGGGAGCTAGCATGCCGGCGGCGGCGCTCAAAGCGGCTGCGCCACCTGTTATCGCGGCGGCGCCGCCCGTTAATAAGGTCCGACGATCCATGGTTTCTCTCCCTAAATCCTGGTGCGTGTTTCAGACTCACACGCTCTGAGCAAAGTCTGACATAGCGGCCCGCTCAACTGCAAATCTAATCGCGGCTATCTGACTCACTGTTCCCCTGCCGAAACGCCTAGGACAGCGCCGTGCCGTCTACTCTTGGCTTCCGGCCAGGTATGGTCCTTTGTAGCCGACTCCGGGCCCGACGTTCGCAATGATCACCATGGGATCAAGCGCATTCTCTGACCCCTCTTCGCCCAGTTCGAACATGCGCACGACCATGTCTGTTTTCGGCGTATTGTATTGGGAAACACTGTCGCCAGAATAGGTCGTGGTCATCACCGGCTGGTTGCCGACGTAATTCGTGGTCGTGTTATACATACCAGGGCTTGTGTAGGTGCTCGTCTCTGTGCGGTTTTCTTGTTCCAGAACGATGAAGGAGTGAAATCCATTGTTGAGGGTTAATTCAGCTGCGCGCACCAGCGCGATGTTTCTTACTAGACCGGCGTTTGCGGATGAGCCGCCGCGGGCATGAATTTGGTAAACGTTTTTCGCTAAGGGGGTTTCAGAAAACCCACCCCCGATTCCGTCGGGCTGATAGGTTGTGCATGCGGCGAGGGAAATCAGAATGGCGATGCACGTTGCGAGTGTTTTGATCATTTGATTTTCCTCATTCCTAAGGTTTGCACAAAGGTGAAATTACACTCTGAACGTTAGCGGGCGACAGGGTTTAATTCAATGTGCGCTATCAATGCGTGATTCAAGCTGGAGGCTCAGTTGCCCAACCGTTCCAGTTCCAGCTTTGCGCCTTGATATTCAATCAGGTCAGCCGATCCAGTGGCGACGGCGGCTTCAAAGCTCGTCCGTGCCAAGCCCAACTGTTGATCCGCCAGGGCCAGTTGCCCCAGCACGAAATGGGTTTCAGTGAGGCGGGCGTCTGCTTGTTCTTTCTCGCGCGCAGCTTCTCGCAAAACAACATCAATCGTCACCTGACCCTCAAGGCCATCAACCAGCGCCCCGGGCCAGACGGTCGGGTCGATGCCTTGGGTCATGGCCCTCAACGTTGTATCCGCGTCGGACTGTCCGGCCCGTTTGGCCGCCACAAAACGCCAGATCGCATCGGCTGGTTTCGGCGTTCTCAAGCCATCCAAATCGGTGAGGGCGGTGGTGAAGTCGCCGATCAATACAGAGGCCTGCGCGCGGCGGCGTTGCGCCAAGGTCAGGTCAGGCTCGCTGGTGAGGGCGACGGTGAAATCCTCAATGGCCTCGTTTGGCCGCCCCATTGCCAGGCGCGCCAAGCCCCGGTTCAGGCGGGTGTCGGCATCGTCCGGGAAGCGCGTCAGCACCGTGGTGAAATCGGCATCTGCGCCGGCGTAATTCTGTTGGGCAAAGCGGGCACTGCCGCGGAACAGACTGACCCGTTCATTGGCCTCACCGCTCTCAAGGACACTGCTGAAGTCGGCCTCCGCTGCTCCGGGTGCGTCGTTAAACAAATGAGCGACGCCTCGGGATTCGCGCGCTTCCAAATCATCGGGCCGGGTGGTCAGCACCACATCATAATCGGCAACGGCAGCCTCGAAATTTTTCAGCTGGCCGTGGGCGGCGGCCCGAATCATGCGAATTTCCAGGTTGTCCGGATTGGCTTCCAACAAGGCACTGAAGGCGGCAATCGCCTGGGCCGGTTGCCCGCTGCGCAATCGCGCCGTGCCGAGCAGGCTGAGGCTCACCCGGTCGGTCGGGTCGAGTTGCACCGCTTGCTCTAACTCGTCGATGGCCGCGCGGGCGTTTCCAGTGCGCAGGAACGTGCGGCCCCGCACGCGATAGGGGCCAGGGTCATCCGGTTTCAGGCGGCGCACTTCGCCCAGGTCCAGTATGGCCAGATCGGTTTCGCCGAGACCGAGCAGAATTTCCGCTCGTAGCAAGTAGGCTTCGGTCTGGCCGGGGTCCGCGCCAATCAGAATATCCAGTTCATCCAGGGCGGCTTCTGTGTTGCCTGAGAAAAACAATAATCTCGCTCGTGTCAGTCGGGCTTCGGAATCCAGCCCGCCCATGCGCTCTGCCGCGTCGATGTCGGCCAGAGCGCCGTCGACGTCGCCGGCCTCCCGCCGCAGTTCTGCCCGCGCCAGGTACGCTCGATTGCGGAGGCCCTGAGCCAGTGCGTCATCGTCGATGGCGGTGGTGCAGGCGGTCAAACGCTCTGCGGGCGTTTTGCTGCCGACAAAGCAGTCCATGGGGGAGGCCAGCGCGGGCAGACTGCCGAGCATCAAACACAAGACAAGAGAGGTGGGGAGGGTGACAGAAAACCGGACCATGGTTCAGACATAAGCGACCTGCCCGCCATTTACCATGCACGTATTGGTCAGGATGTTTTGATCGCTATGTGATCAAAATTTGTCGTTTTAAGGGTTCTAAAAAACCCCAGAAAACCGCCGTTTTTGGCCGTGCATGGGCTCGTTCCGCGAACGGCTAACCCATTGAAATATAACACTATAGGTTTCAAAAAGCCGTCGTGCATGGGCTCGTTCC
>CAYGSZ010000359.1:0-2847 GCA_964352705.1 uncultured Rhodobacterales bacterium | reverse complement strand
TAGAGGTCGTCGGTTCGATTCCGTCCGGCTCCACCAAAAACCCTTTAAAATCAATAATTTATGGCATGGCCGGATTTTCCGGCCAAAGGCGTTTTGGCGTACGGAAGCACTACGGAAGCAGATTTAAGTAATTTCATGGGTTTGAAAAAATTTCCGCTCGAAAAACGATTTTCCTAATCAGAAGTGCGCCTTGAACCAGTTAACCGGCACAAAACCCGAATCGGTCAGGTATAGAGGTCGGTCAGAAACCCTATAAACGCATCACGGATTTTCGCCCCCTGTCTTTGAAGTGTTGTGATTTAGGACGAAGACAGCGACGGCTTGCAGCTTCTCATCTAGTGCGCCTAGATACCATCTTACATACGCGTACCCTGTCACACTGTTGCCTTAGTTTTTGAGTAACATTAAGCATCATCGATAAATCCCGAAACAGGGTCGAGACAACACAGCACAGCACCAAAACAGACCACGTCGAAGGATCAACAGGGCTCAGAGGCAGGGGGGAATCATGATCAACATCTTAAAGCAGGGCGCGGCCATAGCGATTTTCGCTGGGGCGTTTTTGGTGGCCCCCATACCCGCCAGCGCCCAACAGCTCTCCAAAGGCGATTTTGAACTGTGCACGGTGTACAACCGCCATGGTGAACACGCCGGGTTCGATAGCGTCTGTCTGGCCCACAAGCGGGCCGCTCTCCGGTATTTTGGCGAGACCGGCGAGACCTTTGCTTACCGTTGCCCGCGCTGGGCCAATAACGGGTCGGGCTATAACGCCACCTTCTACCGAGATGGCAGAGCGCCATCCTATTTCGGAACCTACGATTCGACCTTAAACGGCAGGCCGTGTGTGCCGTTCTCGTTACACACCGTTGGTGGGTATTGGTAAGCCGGGTTTGCCGGCCCGGCTATGGCAGCCCGCAATGGAAGGCCATGATAGGCTGGGGTGGAGTTCATCGCCCAAAGCCACAAACCAGAACGCCGCCAACACCCATGAACGCCTGCACTAGACGAACAGAGCGTGTCGATCATACTCTGGCGGGTTGCGGGTGGGTTCCGGGCGGCGTCGCTCGGCTTTTTAAAACCCCAAGTGAGTTGGCGTGGAAAGGGTGAACGGATGAACGCAAAGAGAGTGCTGATGTTTGTGCTGCTGCTCGCGCCCGTGGTGATACCAGTGGGGCTAGCCCATGCGCAGGAGACACCGTCTGTTTCTGGCGGGGTTCAGTTGTCGCGAGAACAGCAGGGCATGATTTGCAATGCCTTTATCGACGAAAACTTCATCGCGATGCGCGATCAGTTTGGTGTTTACGGCACCACCTTAGAGGACAGCTACGACAGCGTCCGCTGCCATGATGGCCGCAGGGACCTCATCAAATACCGCATGCTGACCTATTCCGGGCGGTCCGATGTGGCGGCGTTTATTTTGCATTACAAGCGCGATCTCAATCGGGAACAGGACCTGCCCGTGATCTTCAATCGGGTCGTGCCAGGACCCGGTTATCCCAGCGGCACCCTCCTGGATTTTATCGACTTCTATCGCCGCATGGATGATTTGAATGCGGCAGGTCAACGAGAATACGACGCCATGATCAATATGCTTCAGAAGTTCGGGGCCAAGCGGGCCTGTGAAGTTGATCCGGAGAGCATTGCCGCAAAGATGAATCCCGCCCCATGTGCAGACTGAACGGTGCGTGTTGATCAGTGACCGCACCAAGACGGCTAAAGAGAGAATGAAGGGGGACAACGCCATGAACACGAAAAGTTTTCTGATGCTGATGTTTGTGCTGGTGCTGGGCATGACACCCCTTTCGCCGGTGGTGGAGGCTGCGGCAGCGGAGGCGTCAGCGCCGTCCAAAGCGGTTGAGCTGACGGAAGAGCAGCAGAACATGATTTGCAATGCCTTTATCGACGAAAACTTCATCGCGATGCGCGATCAGTTTGGTGTTTACGGCACCACCTTAGAGGACAGCTACGACAGCGTCCGCTGCCATGATGGCCGCAGGGACCTCATCAAATACCGCATGCTGACCTATTCCGGGCGGTCCGATGTGGCGGCGTTTATTTTGCATTACAAGCGCGATCTCAATCGGGAACAGGACCTGCCCGTGATCTTCAATCGGGTCGTGCCAGGACCCGGTTATCCCAGCGGCACCCTCCTGGATTTTATCGACTTCTATCGCCGCATGGATGATTTGAATGCGGCAGGTCAACGAGAATACGACGCCATGATCAATATGCTTCAGAAGTTCGGGGCCAAGCGGGCCTGTGAAGTTGATCCGGAGAGCATTGCCGCAAAGATGAATCCCGCCCCATGTGCAGACTGACCGTCGCGTGTTGATCAAAGGCCGCGCTAACGCGGCCAAAGGGAGAATGAAAGGGGAGAAGATATGAACACGAACAGTTTTCTGATGCGTATGTTTGTGCGGCTGTTTGCACTCGCGCCCGTGGTGATACCAGTGGGGCTAGCCCATGCGCAGGAGACACCGTCTGTTTCTGGCGGGGTTCAGTTGTCGCGAGAACAGCAGGGCATGATTTGCAATGCCTTTATCGACGAAAACTTCATCGCGATGCGCGATCAGTTTGGTGTTTACGGCACCACCTTAGAGGACAGCTACGACAGCGTCCGCTGCCATGATGGCCGCAGGGACCTCATCAAATACCGCATGCTGACCTATTCCGGGCGGTCCGATGTGGCGGCGTTTATTTTGCATTACAAGCGCGAGCTCAATCGGGAACAGGACCTGCCGGTGATCTTTAACCAGGTCGTGCCAGGACCCGCTTATCCCAGCGGCACGCTGCTGGATTTTATCGACTTCTATCGCCGCATGGATGATTTGAACGACAACGGCAAAC
>CAYGSZ010000358.1:0-2854 GCA_964352705.1 uncultured Rhodobacterales bacterium | reverse complement strand
AGTTGTCACTGCGTTTCGATTTGCAGTTGTCACTGCATTGCCGTTTGTAGGGAGTCCACGCGGACTGTGTCGGCATCGACAATGGTCGCGAGGATGGTTTGATTTGACAGCGTGTTGACGACTTTGATCGTTTCATTTGCGCCGCCTTTTTCCAGCGCTTTACCTTTGGCGGACAACTGCATGTAAGGGGTGTTCAGTTTGATGGTCACCATTTTGCCGCGCTCGACCATGATTGGAGTGCGCAGGTCTTTATCGCGGAACGCCTGACCGGCTCTGACAGTGCGTCGGGCAACCAAGCCTTCAATATCGTAGTCGTCGTAAAGGACGTCGCCATTGATCTCGTGCTCATTCATGGTGACCCACTGGTAGTCTCTGTCGGTCACCAGCATGCCCCGGCGGATATCGCGGATGGCAACGGGGATTTCGATGGGTACGACAGAATGCACGTCTGAACTGCGGATTGGCGCACCCGAAGGCAGGAAGCGTCGCGGAGACAGGCCAATCAGGCGGTTCATGTCGGTGATCACGTTGTCAGACAAATCACCCCGATTGACCGTCACCCAGTGCAGATGCGCGGTTGTGATTTTTGTGTCCTGGCGCAGGTTCTGCACAGGCACCGGAATATCGACCAGAGAGACGCGAATGACGTCTGTGTCCCGCACTGGTTCACCCGAGCGGATATAGGTGCGGGGGCTTTTGCCGACCAGCAGGCGGGGGTCCATGACCGTGTCGTTATAAATCTTGTCGGCTTTGATATCGACCAACGTGATCATGTCATCGGTGATCATTGTATTCTTGCTGATATTCTGGGTCAGTGTCGGTACGGTCACAGTTGGGAACGCAACACCGCGCACTGGAATAAATTGTGCTGACGGGGCACCGCGCGGCACTTCAATGACAGCCGAGAACACACGGGTTTGTTCATCAAAGTAAGGCTCGCGGATGCCGATTTCGGGGGCCACTTCGGTCGAAACCGTGACGTTGCTGAGCGGTGTTGCAACTTCCAAACCGTAGTTGCTTGGCAGTCCATATAAGGCCAGTTCGCCCCGCAGGTGATCCAGAATATCGCTTTGGCTGATGGTTTGCCCTTCACGGTAAACCGTAGTTCGGTCGTATGTGTTGGACGGACGCCAATCAATGCCGTAGGTGCGGGCCAAATCTGAAAGCCACTTGGCCCCAAGCACAAACCGCTGGCCGGGTTCAGGCGCTTTGGCGATGGCCTTTTCAGGGCGCATGATGTCGCCTTCAAAAAGGTCTCCCAAGGTCACTACAGGTCCGGTGACTGTCACCGACGGACGCAGGTCGGCTGTGAAGTCGTGAATGTCGGTTTGCGCGTTGCCGACAGTTGCCGCGCTTGCAACGGCCGTGAGGCAAAACACAACAGCTAAAAATGAACGATGAACCAAGTTCATGGTGATTTCCTAATAAGCTCCGTTAGACCATCTGGTTGACGGTGGAGGACATCTCGTCGGCAGTTTGAATGACCTTTGAGTTCATTTCGTAGGCCCGCTGCGCACTGATCAAGTCTGTGATTTCAGATACGACGTTGACGTTAGAGGTCTCCAGGAAGCCCTGCAAAATCGTACCGAACCCAGGGTCACCGGGAACGCCTGAGTTCTCGTTGCCGGAAGCAGGGGTCAGCAGGAACAGGTTGTCTCCAATGGCTTCAAGCCCAGCTTCGTTAGGGAAGGTGGCAAGTTGCAGTTGACCTGCAGACTGCGGATCTGTGACACCATCTTGTTTATAGAAAACTTCGCCTTGCTGATTGACCGAGATCGAGATGGCATCCACAGGAATGGCGGATAAGCCTTGGACCAGGAAGCCGTCATGGGTGACGACTTCGCCGTCCGGGCTCAGCTGAAACGAGCCGTCACGGGTGTAGCCGGTCTCACCGTCTGGCAAATCAATCTGGAAATAGCCGCGGCCCTGAATGGCCAAGTCGAGGCTGTTCTCCGTCGAGAGCATGCTACCCTGCTCGGTGATGCGATACACGGCAGCGGTTTTTACACCGAGACCGAGTTGCACCCCAGCGGGGACGATGGTGCCAGCGTCGGAAGACGTTGACCCGACCCGCCGCAAATCTTGATACAGCAAGTCATTAAACTCTGTCCGCCGCCGGGTGTAGGCGGTGGTGTTCATGTTGGCGATGTTGTTGGAGATAACCTCCACATTCGTCTGCATCGCTAGCATGCCGGTTCCGGCAATGTTTAAAGCTCGGATACTCATGGCTGTTCCCTCGCTTCCCTTCTATTGAATTCTGTTAAGCAACTTTGCGGGTGAAGACGTCGGCGGCTTTTTTCTTCCGTTCGTCTTCCGTCTTGACCATATTATTAATGTCTTGGTACGCGCGGTTTAGCGCGATCATCCGGGTCATTTCTACGACACCGTTTACATTCGAATCTTCAAGTGCCCCTTGAGCAATGCGGGGACGCTCAATATCTATAGACGGTTGCCCAGCAACAGCACGAAACAACGTGCCGTCAACCTGTTGCAGGTCGCGTGGGTCTGTAAAGTTGACCACACGAATACGGTCGACTTCTTCGGCATTGACGATGATGGCACCATCCCCATTGATGGTGATTTCATCAACGCTGGCGTCCAAAGTGATCGGGGTGTTGTTTGTGGAGAGAAGGGGAAGCCCTTCCTGGTTCACAATTTGCCCGTTGATATCCAGAGTAAAGTTTCCGGCGCGTGTGAAGTTTTCACCTTCAACGCCTTCAACAACAAAATAACCCTCGCCCTGAATGGCGAGATCAAGCGTGTTGTTGGTGTGGCGCAGCGGTCCCTGGGTCATATCCCGGACCAAGCCGAAGTCTTGGGTGAAAGCGATCTTGTCTTTAAAGGGCCGCTCATC
>CAYGSZ010000357.1:0-2857 GCA_964352705.1 uncultured Rhodobacterales bacterium | reverse complement strand
CGCGACACCATCGAGAACTACATCGCCAGCATTATGCTGAGCATTCGCCAACCCTTCCGGCCCAACGAACATATCAAAATCGGCGACCACGAAGGGCATGTGGTGCGCCTCAGTTCACGCGCCACCATCCTGATGACGATGGACGGCAACCACGTGCGGATTCCCAACGCGATCGTGTTTAAGGCTGAGATTATCAATTACACGCGCAACCCCCAGCGCCGGTTTGAGTTTGTCTTGGGCGTCAACGCCGATGCGGATTTGAAGGCCGCCTTGGGCACGGGCCTGACCGTGCTGACGGGCATCCCGGATATTTTGAATGACCCAGAACCCGATGGCTGGATTCAGTCTGTGGGCGATTCAAATGTGATTCTGTGGTTTGGGGCGTGGGTTGATCAGGACGTACATCATTACGCACGGACCCGAAGCAAAGCCATTCGCTTGGTGAAAGAGGCTCTGGAAGCCGGTGGCTTTGAGTTGCCCGAACCGATTTACCGGGTGCGTTTAACCGAAATTCCAGAAACTGGTCGCGTTGCATTGGCCAGCAACACAAGCGCCACGTCGTCACAAACCGCAGCCTCACCGTCACAGGAACCGGACCGGAAGACCGCCCCCGAAGTGGTGACGCCAACCGTCGACCCAGAAGCCGCGCAGAAGGACAACACCATCATAGAAGCCGTTGAAGCGGACCGGGCAGCGGGGGGCGAAGACCTGCTGAAAAACAACGCCCCGGAAGAATAAGGTTACAAAGCATAAGGCACCGCTCTGCCACGGCTTCCGCCCGTCCCTTGTACTCTCACCCCTGCGCCCTTATGCTGCCGCCGTTTTTCAGGCAGACCGTGCTGGCGTTTACTTTTGTTGGTTCGGCTTACAGACTCACCGCACGACACGAGAGGCACAGCATGACAACAGCAAAAACAGGCGACAGCGTTACCTTCCATTACACCGGCACCCTGGCCGACGGCACGGAATTTGATTCCTCCATCGGCGGCGACCCCATGGGCGCTAACCTGGGCGAAGGACAATTGATTCCTGGGTTTGAGTCAGCGCTGGTGGGCATGGCCGCAGGCGATAGCAAAACTGTGACGCTGCCCGCCGATGAAGCTTACGGCGACCGCAATCCGGAATTGGTGCAAACCGTAGACCGCGAGGTGTTCCCGGAAAACGGTGTGAACGTCGACGTTGGACAGACATACGAAATGATGACCCAGTCCGGCCAACCCATGCCCGTCACCGTGACCGCGGTTGAAGACGCCGAAGTGACGATTGATGCTAACCATCCCCTGGCCGGCCAGGACCTGACCTTTGATCTTGAACTTGTAGGAATTGAATAAACATGCGCGTTCTTAGTTTTACTCGCACCGCAGCTCTGGCGCTCAGCCTGAGTGTTGCCTCGATAGCGCCCACACACTTTTCTAATATTGCGCGCGCGCAATCTCCTGAAACGGTCGTGGCTGAATTGAACGGCACACCGATTACCTTTGCCGACATTGTCGCGTTTCAGCAGGGTATTCCCAATGCAGCGGAGATGGAGACCACCTCGATCCTGCCGCGCCTAATTGAGTTTTACATTGATCAAAAACTGATGATGGCAGCGGCCAAAGGCCGTGGCCTGGAAAAAGATCCGCAGGTGCAGGAGCAACTACAACGCCTGGAAGACGAACTGGTCCGTCAGGCCTATTTGCGGGATGAGATTTCAGACCGGGTGACTGAAGACCGCATGCGCGAAGCCTATGACAAGGCTATGGAAACCTTCGTACAAGACGAAGAAATTCGCGCCCGGCACATTCTGGTGAAAACCCAGGAAGAAGGGGAAGCCATTCTGCGTGAGTTGTCAGACGGCGCAAACTTCGAAGATTTGGCCCGTGAACGCTCGACCGGACCATCCGGCCCCGATGGCGGCGACCTGGGGTATTTCACCCGGGGCATGATGGTGCCGCCGTTTTCTGAAGCGGCGTATGCCCTGCAACCAGGCGAGGTGTCGTCTGCCCCGGTGCAGACAGATTTTGGCTGGCATGTGATTAAAGTGGAAGACCGCCGCATCAAGCCAAAGCCAACCTTTGAAGAGATACGGACCCAATTGCGCGACGAGATGTCGGACGAAGCGGTAGAAGCCATTCTGACGGAACTGCGGGGCCGCGCCACGATTTCAATTGAGCCGATTGCCGCGTCAGAAGACCCAGAGCAATAAACCGTATTGAGTACGTAAGGGGATGGCTGGGCCGTCCCCTTATTTTTTTGCGCTATTCTCTGAGGGCGCGTGATCGGTTTTCGCTTTGCCGTAATCCAGACCTAACAAATAACGACCATAGGCGGTCATGTTCTGATCCCAGTTGACGCTGACCTGGCTGGCCATCACGGACAGATCGCGCCAGTGGCGCTGCACCGGATTGGTATCGAAAATCCCGGTCGCGCCCATCACCCGCACCAAGCGATAAATAGAATTGGTACACAACCGCGCCAGATACGCACGGTTGCGGTTGATCTGCACGTTTTCTTCCGGCGTTAATGCCCGGCGTTCCAGCCCGGCGCTGTGCAGGGTATTGGTAATCGCGTCGAACATCATACGGGCGCAGTCCAGTTCTGCCGAAGACTCCGACAAACGCTCCTGCACGGTGGGTTGATCAGCCACCGTGATCTTGCTCATCGCACCGACCTTTTTGCGGGTGGCCGCGACGTAAGCGTCAAACGCCCCTTCGGCACAGCCCAACACTGGCCCGATCATCCAGTTGGTGAAGTAGGGCATGAACGGCACATCAAACAGATAAGCCTCCGGATTCACTTCGGCTCCAGCCGGATGCATGCCGAAGCATTCTGGCGAGGTGACCACCCATTCGTCGGCCACAAATACATTTTCGAA
>CAYGSZ010000356.1:0-2865 GCA_964352705.1 uncultured Rhodobacterales bacterium | reverse complement strand
TTGATCATGAAATGGCGGTATTCGCCTTTGCCGATGAGCGCCCCGGACAGTGCGGTTTGACGGATTTTACGCTCGACCGGTGTTCCATCCAAACTGCGGACGGTCATGCCATCGCGCGTGATCACCACCCAATCTTCGTCTTCCAGGTAAGCTATCTTTTGCGTCATCGGGGCCAAGGCCAGGGCATCGGAGCCGATGAACATTTCGCCATCCCCAAACCCAACAGCCAGGGGGCTGCCCCGGCGCGCCGCAATAAGAATGTCATCCCGATCAGCAATGAGAATGGCGAGCGCAAAGGCACCTACAAGTCGACCACAGACCAAGCGCGCAGACTCCTCGGCATCATGACCTTCATCCAGATAATGGGTGATAAGGTGGACGACGACTTCCGTATCAGTGGCGCTTTCAAACACAGCTCCACCGGCTTTCAACTCGGTGCGCAAAGTGTCGAAGTTTTCGATGATGCCATTGTGAACGACGGCCACACGGCCATTGCTGTGGGGGTGGGCGTTCTCTTCATTCGCAATACCGTGGGTGGCCCATCGCGTGTGGCCGATTCCAAGCGTGCCGGGCAAAGGCGCAGCAGAGAGGCGCTGTTCCAGGTTGACGATTTTACCTTCGGCGCGACTGCGGTGAATCTGGCCATCCTCAATGGTCGCCACACCGGCGGAATCATACCCTCGGTATTCAAGCCGTTTCAGACTCTCCAGCAAGTATGGTGAGACTTGGTTTACGCCAATGATGCCAACGATGCCGCACATGCTTTAGGTATCCTTGCTCTTATCGTTTTTAATCGCGTCTTTGATCGCTTTTTTCTGAGCGCGGTATCGATCCGCTGCGCCCTCGCGGATGCGTTGCTGCGTTTCAGAGACTGTAATCGCACCGGGCGGAACGTCTTTTCGCACGACAGCCCCGGCTCCCGTAATTGCGCCAGCGCCGACAGAAACCGGCGCCACCAGAACCGTATTGGAGCCAATGGACGCGCCATCGCCGATGTCGGTATGGGACTTATTGAAACCATCGTAATTGGCGGTGATCGTGCCTGCACCAACGTTCGCGCCTTTGCCGACGCGGGCATCGCCGATGTAGGTCAGGTGATTAACCTTGGCACCAGCCTCAATATGCGCATTTTTAACTTCAACGAAGTTTCCGACATGAGCGCCGCTGTCGAGCTTTGCGCCAGGCCTGAGACGCGCATAGGGACCGACCGTTGTGCCGTCACCAATCTGCGCCCGTTCAAAATGACAGAAGCCTTTGATGGTGACGTTATTGCCAACTGAAACGCCGAGGCCAAAAACCGTAAAGGGAGCGACCACCACATCGGTACCGAAGGTCGTGTCGTGGCTGAGAAAGACGCTTGAGGGGTCTTGCATGGTCACACCGGCCATCAGCGCGGCTGCGCGATAACGATCTTGCAAAATACCTTCAGCCACAGCCAGGTCTGCACGGGTGTTGATGCCGACCAATTCTGTTTCGTCACCCTCAACGCAGACACAAGTTTCAGAGTCTGCTCGTGCCAAACCAACGACGTCTGTCAGATAATACTCACCTTTGGCGTTGTCGTTTTTCAGGGCATGAACCCACGTGGTTAACTTTGCACCCGAGGCCGCCAGAACACCTGAATTGCAGAGACCAACGTGTAACTCGTCTGGTGTTGCATCTGCCGCTTCGACAATGCGTTCAAGTTGATTGCCTTGGTCGCCGTTGGTGATCAACCGCCCATAGGCTCCGGGCTGTTGCGGACGAAAACCGAGCACAGAGACGGCCGCTCCGGTTTGAAGCTGGCCTAACAAGTCCGTCATAGTTTGGGGCGTCAGGAGGGGCGTATCGCCAAACACAATCAGGACATTATCCGCGCCCACCTCAACCGCATCCAGCGCGACCCGCACCGCATGCCCCGTACCCAGACGCTCGGTTTGCACAACGGTCTCGTGCGGCGCAAAACGGCTGGACTGATCAGCCATTTCCGGGCCAACCACAACGACGATCCGCGTCACGTCCGCTGCTGTGATGCCCGCAATGACATGATCGACCAGAGGCAAGCCAGCTAAGCCATGCATGACCTTGGGCAGAGCAGATTTCATGCGGGTTCCCATCCCGGCGGCCAAGACGATGGCAGTGGTTTGGGAATTGGGCATGTCGTGTTCCTGGAATGAAGTTGGATACCAACGCACTGAAAGTGCTGGCAGCTTTAGATCGTGAGTTACAATGCCATGGCACCGCGATGCAATAAAGGTAAAGAATGGGGTCTTTGTAGGGCAGTTTAGGAGAAGCTCCGCAGAAATCCGGCTCTATGCGCGCCTTGACGACCGGGAACGCGGCTCGTATACAGCCCGCCTTCCCTCGGGAATTCAGTATCTCTGGGGGCGATTAGCTCAGCGGGAGAGCGCTCGCTTCACACGCGAGAGGTCACTGGTTCAATCCCAGTATCGCCCACCATTTTCTTTATCCAGCCCAACACACCCGCGCGCATTACTTCACCGTGTAGATTTTCTTCATACGGGTAATGGATTGGCGGATCAGTTTTTCCAACACCTTAAGATCAATATCTTCCAGCGTTTTGATGTAGAGACAGGACTTGCCGGTTTTGTATTTGCCGAGCTTGGACATCAGGTCATCGTAACTTGAAAAGCCGGGCATGATGTAAACGGTCAAAGCCTGCTTGCGCGGCGAGAAGCCGGTGACGAACCAGTCACCCTCGCGGCCACTTGCGTATTTATAATGATACTCGCCATAACCGACGATGCTGTCGCCCCACATCTTGGGCTTCCAGCCAGCAATGGAGTCCATCATCTTTTTAACAACCAAGGTATCATCACGGCGTTTCGGGTTTTCCACAGCCTTGATAAACGCCGCGACACTTTT
>CAYGSZ010000355.1:0-2881 GCA_964352705.1 uncultured Rhodobacterales bacterium | reverse complement strand
GGCTTGGGAGGGTCAAAGGAATGTTGTCACGTAAGAGATTGCTCAAAACCACAGGCGTGCTGTTGGCCGTATCGGCGGTCGCCGCATCATCTGAGGGCTTCATCGCGTCTGCCAAAGCCCAACAGCTTGCTTTAGAAGAAATTGTCGTCACCGCGCGTCAACGCAGTGAGTCGATCCAGGATATCCCTATTTCCATCACCGCTTTCACGGCGGCTGATATGGATAAGCGCGGCATTCAGTCGATGACCGATGTGGCCTTGTCGACGCCGGGTTTCAACTTTGAGAATTTTGGTAACTCGGGAGCCACAGCGCCTGTTATTCGCGGCGCCACCCAAGTGGCGGGCAGTATCGAGCAGAACGTATCGTTTTTCTTTGATGGCATTTATCTCCCACGGAACTACGTGACCGATCTTGGGTTTGGCAACATTGAGCGTGTCGAGGTCGTGAAAGGCCCACAAAGCTCGCGCTATGGCCGTAACGCTTTCATGGGGGCGGTCAACTATATCTCCAAAAAACCGACAGAAGAGTGGATGGCCGAAGGCCAACTGACTGCGGGTAGCTTTGGACGTTTTGACGCCGCGGTTGGTGTCTCTGGGGCGATCGTCCCAGATGTATTGCGCATGCGGGCCTCGGTTGATTACACGGAGTTCGACGGCAGTTGGAAGAACAGCCATCCCTTTGCGGATATCGATTTCAGTCCCGGCACGGATGATCGCCTCGGCGGCTGGAAAGACACCACTTACAGCGGTGCCCTTCAGTTTTTGCCGACCGAAGAAATACAAATTGATGTCTCGTACATGAATGTCGATAAGAACCGCGAGCACAGTGCCCAGAACTGGTTTGGCGAACTCAACGCCGACAGTCAGTTGATGAACTGTGGTCAGTACAATCCAGACGTCCGCCCGGCCGGGTCTGGCCTTGGCGGCGGTGGCGACTGGTTCCGTCTCTTTTGCGGCGAGTTGCCTGTCCGGTCCATTCCGATTGACCCGCGCGGTTATGCCCAGCAACTCGATACAGATTTCATCCGGGCCTCTCTCAACTGGGAGCTGACCGATGATTTCACAATGCAGTATCAATTCGGGCAGATCAAAGCCGACACCAAAACCTTTGGCTATAAAGATACCCTGCCAGGCTGCACCTTCTTCGTGCCGTTCTGTGTGTTCGAAAGCGGCCCCATCGGCGACTTCAAAACAGACTCCCATGAAGTGCGGTTCGTGTTCGATAATGACAGCAATATCGATGGTGCCTTTGGCGCGTACTATTCTAAGAGCACCGATTTCAGAACGTCTAACTTCGCGGCTTTGCCACTCTTAACCGCAACCCCGACAGCCCCAGTTGATGTGTTGGACCCCAACGAATTCGTTTTCCAGGTTCAGTTGCTCAACATCACGACGATCACCAAGACGGAGTCCATTTTCGGTGAGCTGAATTACTCCTTCATGGAAGACCGTGCCCGTATTGGTGTTGAGGCCCGCTATTCCAGGGACAAAAAGGACGAAGGGGAAGCGGCGTCCGGTGGCGGCACGGGGGGACTAGGAGCCTTTGCCGGGGCCTTCTTCTCAGACACCTTCACCAGCTTCACACCGCGCGTCACGTTTGAGTATGACGTCAATCACGACAACTTGCTGTTTGTCTCAGCGGCCAAAGGGGTCAAATCCGGTGGTTTCAGTGCGGCGGCAACCCTGCCGGAAAATCGCACCTATGATGATGACCAAAACTGGACCTATGAAATTGGCTCCAAGAACACGTTTAACGATGGCAAAGTCCAACTGAACGCCACGCTGTTTTATGTGGATTGGACCAACGTGCAAATTCTGGCGGCGGATGAAGGCAACGTGAACCCGCTGTCGCGTAGCATTATCAGAAACGTTGGTGACGTTAGTTCCAAAGGGTTTGAAGTAGATGGCGCTATTGCGGCTACTGAAAACCTGAGCTTGTACGGCACCTTGTACTACGGCGATGCCAAATACAAAGACGGCACCATCGATGGTCGCTGGGGGCGCGATCCCTCCGTCTGTGATGATGTCGTCTGTAGCAGTATCGGCGATATCGGTGGCAACCAGATGGAGCGTCAATCCAAGTTCCAGACCACGTTTGGCGGTGAATGGTTAGACGAACTATCTTCTGACATGGACCTGGATTACTTCATTCGCGCCGACGCAGTCCATCAGTCCAAAATGTACGGCGAGGCGGTCAACCTCTCCATCGTGCCAAGCCGCACCATTGTTAACGCCAGTGCGGGTATTGAAGGCGATGGCTACAGCATTCAACTGTGGGCCAAGAACATCTTTGATGAAAAATATGTGTCTAACGCCGTGGTTCAGCAGCCTAACGTGGCTTACAACGCCTATCTCGGCGAGCGAGCAACGTTCGGCATCACTCTTACCGCACGGTATTAAAAGATGACCCGTGTCAGCCGGGTCGTGAAAAAGACTCTGGGGGGTGGCCTGTTGGCTGCCACCCAGTTTCTTTTTGTGGCCCCTGGAACTGCGCAGGATGACTCCAAGGTCGTCCCGCTCATGGAACGGGTTGTTCCCACCTCAAATCCCACCGTTTTTCAAGAGGGCATGAACCTCGCCCCGCTCGCACGGGCGACGATCTTCGTGCGTGATATTGAGGAGTCCCTGAAACTCTATCGCGATATTCTGGGCCTCAAGCCCATGTTCGATAACTATTGGAGCGGCACAGGCATCAACGCCATCATGGGGACAGATGGCGTGGAACTGCGCGCCACCGTGCTCATGGCGGGCGAGTCCGTACAGGGCAATATCGGCATTTATCAGTTGCATAAAGACCCAACAGAACCCCCGGCACCGCAACAAACACCCGACACCCGCACCGGTGATTTTGCTTTGGTGTTTCCCACCAATGACATTCATCG
>CAYGSZ010000354.1:0-2883 GCA_964352705.1 uncultured Rhodobacterales bacterium | reverse complement strand
TCGGCTGATGAATTTGCGGGAGTTTTTCGGCGTAGGGATAAAGCATTGCAGCACGGCCACCCCAAAACGCGCGATCTCCGGCTTTGAGCTTATCAACAAATCCGCGCT
Source organism: uncultured Rhodobacterales bacterium (assembly GCA_964352705.1). GTDB lineage: Bacteria > Pseudomonadota > Alphaproteobacteria > Rhodospirillales > Rhodospirillaceae > WLXB01. The sequence goes on along the minus strand of CAYGSZ010000354.1, from coordinate 2,775 downwards.
GTATGAGCGGCAGGGTCATGCCTGGACCGGCCCATTTCACAGACCGTTCCCATTCCGCAGTAATATGAGAACCATCCTCTTTCATAGGAAGGGGCCAGGGGATTTCAAAAAAGGCGTCAATCTCTTGCTGCGTAAAGACGGGCATCCCAATCAAAACCAAGCGTCTGATTTGCTTTGGCCTGCGCAGGGCAAGTTCGCTCCCGATCAACGCACCTGTGTGGTAGCCGAGAATATCAAACTCATCGATATCCAGTTGGTCAATGAGTTCTTCCATGACGTTTGCAAAGTCTTCGATGCTTGGCATGTCCTTGGGAGGGTCTGACTCGCCAAACCCAGGCGTGTCAGGAGCGATAACCAGGCGTGTTTCACCGAGCGTATTTAAAATCTCTGTAAATGCGCGGCTGGACTGCGGGCTTTGATGAAAGCAAAGGAGGGGTGTTTTTGCATGAGATCGAGACCCGGCGGTGCGGACATGCAATTGGCCCAACGAGCAATCGTAATAGTGGCGCTTAATTTTCAATTTTCGCGGTCCATGTAAAAGCCCCCTCGCTGTATTAACGAGGGGGCTCAACACATTACTCAGATGTTGGTTTTACGAACAACAATGTGAACCGGTCACTCTCACCGATGGCGAGACTTTTCTTGCGATCGGCTCCCTCTAAATTGGGGAAACCTTCTTTGCCAAAGTAACGCATTGTTGGCGGGAGCCTCCAAACACGTCCTTCGTAATCTTTATCGTCCATCGGGTTGTCATTGATGCTTGAAGACGCAACCAGTTGCCAGCCTGCATCCTCGGCCAGCTTAATGGCGTAGCCTTCGTTGACATACCCTGAACGGGCTTTCGGGTCCTGTTTGATCATCGGGTCGCCGCGGTGTTCTACGACACCCAAGTAGCCGCCCGGTTTCGCCGAGTTGTACATGATCTCGTACATTTTTTCGGCTGTGTCGGTGCCCATCCAGTTGTGAATGTTGCGGAAAGTCAAAACGAGATCTGCTGTTCCCGGCGTAATCGGCTGGGTGGCTTCCATGCCAATACCTGTGGCTTCTGCGTTGCCGTAGATTGATTTATTGGCTTCTAAGGCTTCAACAAAACTGTTGAAGGAATTTTGTGAACGCTCACTGACGTTGGGGTCTGGAAGTGCCGCGTAGTATTTGCCGGTGTTCGCCACAACAGGCGCAATGATTTCTGTGTACCAGGCGCCTTGGGCGAAAATTTCCAGAACGGTCATGTCTTCTTTGAGTCCAAAGAAGGTCAAAGTTTCATACGGATTTCTGTATGCATCTCTGGCGACTTTTTCTGCGCTCCGGTGCTCTCCGGCAATGGCCTGTTTAAGACGGGCATCGGTGTTGTCAGCGAGGCTTGGCGCCGAGAACGCGACGGAGCCTAAAAAAACGGCCGCGGCAGCGTGCATAAGAGATCGATTCTTGAGGTGCATAGTGTTTTCCTTCTGAGAGTGATCGGGTGAAGAGAGATGCGCAAAAAGCCGTGGCTCAATTGCGCAAGAGGGTGATTTTTTATCAGTACCTTATGTTAAGTTTAATTTTATGATGTCCACAGTAGCATACTAAAAGCAGTCAATTTTGTAGCCCCATCTCATGTGACAATCGTTTTACACTAAAGATCACTTTGACCTTTGTTGGAAGGGCCCGTTTTGGCCAGTATTCTCCATTAATCCTTAGTTTTAGAGCTGTTTTCCCCACTTCTAGGCCAATCTGATCGACTTATGGCACATATTCTCTTTTATCCGGCATTTCCAGACCTGGAGCGCCTATATGATCAGTTGTACCGCTCAATCTGGCATTTCTCGCCCATGGCGGGGCGTATTAATAAGATAACCTTTGCTTTTTCTGGTCCTGCGACGGAGTTGCTGGAGGGAGATGACTGCCTGCTTTCGGCCTCATCCCGGATGAGTCCGGACTTTGACCCAGACATTGTTAATTTTGCACCAGATTTTCTGGGGCGAATCTCGATTATTCCTGAGAGCGAACTCCTTCATGCGAATGACTCTGTCGATGCCATTTTTGTCTGGAACGCGGCAGTAAAACAAACCGTGAAAGACGCCCAAGGCATAGGTCAAGCGCAAAAAGCTGATGTTGTGGTGGTTGATCCAAATTCGGTTCAGCAGGAAACCCTGGCCGCCATTAAATTTGCGTATTCACTATGGTCAATTGAGGAACTCGATAGCCTAGTTGCGGAATCTTATTCGTTATTCCAAGAGCATGCGACGAAATGGAAGGGACGGTCGATTAGTGCTTTTGGTAATGGTCCTTCATTAAGTGCAACCGTGTCCGATAAAGTTGACTTAGGTGACTCGGTCCGGGCCGTCTGCAATTCAACAATCTGCGATGAACAATCACTTTTGTATTTAAACCCTGAACTTTTGTTTTGCGGTGACCCAGTGCAGCATTGCGGCGTGTCGCGTTATGCAGGAGATTTCCGCAGAGGGATGGCCAAGGCCCTGGAAAACCCCAAACGGGTTCTTTTCACACAGCTCGGCTATGTTCCTTATTTTCGATCAGTGACGCCGCAAGAGTGTCACAATCGCATTATTGGCATTGGCAATGATCGCCGCCCCAAGTTTAACCTCAACCTTGAGGCGGAATACCTGTCTGCAGCCACCGCTAATATCTTTACTATGCTTGTGCTGCCTGTTGCATGCACGCTCACGAAAAATATTGATATCTACGGGTGTGACGGGATGCCTTTCAGAGAGGCATCTAACCCCTGGCAACATGCGAACGAGATGGATTACTCGAAAAGCATGTCGGTAACCC
>CAYGSZ010000353.1:0-2897 GCA_964352705.1 uncultured Rhodobacterales bacterium | reverse complement strand
ATTAGATGGGCTCGGCAAATCGCTAGGTTCTCATACACCACAGGTTCGTTGGGCATTGCGGCCTTCAGTCTGCGAAAGTGAGTCTGCGCGTCTTTGTAGTTTTTTTTCAGCATATAGGCCGACGCAAGTATCGCAGACTGGCTAACTGGATGAGTTATCTTACGACCGATTTTTATAGCTGCGCCAACAGCACCTTTTTGAATCAACTGGGTGGCTTGCACCATGAGCTGACGGTTTTTTTCATCTATACTTTGAGTCATAGAAACCTAGGGGTAAAACCTAACCAACAACAACGTTGACGATTTTACCTGGCACCACAATAACTTTACGCAGCTGTTTGCCCACCATCTGTGCCTGAACATTAGGCAGTGCAAGAGCCGCTTTTTCACATGCCGTTTTATCTGCGTCGACCTCAACATCAATGGTACCGCGCATCTTGCCGTTAACTTGGACCGCCAGCGTAACCGTATCGGCAATCAACAAAGACGGATCAAATGATGGCCAGGGCTGATCAACCAGCAGACCATCGCCGCTAAGAACAGACCACATTTCTTCGGTGATATGTGGCATCAAGGGATTGGCGAGGCGCGCCAAAGTCTCAACGGCAAAACGCCGCACCACTGCACCGCCCTTAACCGACACATCAAGATCACCGATGGCATTTGAAAATTCGCGAATGTGCGCAACCGCCGCGTTATAGCGGAACGTCTCCAAAGCCTCTGTTACCTGGGCAATGGCTTTATGCGTGATCCGCACCATGTCTGCAGCAGCGTCATTCATCTGACCCAGCTCAGACGGGTCGCCGGAGACAACTTCCGTCTCAACTGTCAGACGCCACAGACGATTAAGGTATCTCCACGCCCCTTCGATTCCACTGTCCGTCCATTCCATATCCCGCTCCGGTGGAGAGTCGGACAACATGAACAGACGGGCCGCGTCAGCCCCATAGGTCTCAATAATATGTGCAGGGTCTACGGTGTTCTTTTTTGACTTGGACATCTTTTCAGAACGGCCGATGGTCACCGGCGTTCCAAGGTCAACATGGACCGGTTTGCCATCTTCAGAGGAGGTCACCTCGTCCGGAGACAGCCATAATCCATTTTGTGATTTGTAGGTCTCGTGACCCACCATGCCTTGCGTAAACAAGCCCTCAAAAGGCTCGGAGACATCGAGGTAGCCGCAGGTCTGAAGCGCACGTGTGAAGAAGCGCGCGTACAGCAGGTGCAAGACTGCATGCTCTACGCCACCGATGTATTGATCAACCGGCAGCCAGCGATTGGCCAGGGCTTTATCGAAACCGATGGTGGCATTGTTTGGGTCGCAGAAACGCGCAAAATACCAAGAGCTTTCGAAAAATGTATCAAACGTGTCCGTTTCCCGTTCTGCCGCCTTGCCACATTCAGGGCAGGAAACATGCTTCCAGGTGGGATGGCGGGCCAATGGGTTGCCGGGCTGATCAAACGTCACATCCTCCGGCAACGTCACGGGAAGATCTTGATCCGGCACGGGAACGATGCCGCAGTCCTGGCAATGAATCATGGGCACCGGGCAACCCCAATAGCGCTGCCGAGAAACACCCCAGTCCCTAAGCCGATACTGTACAACGCCCTCCCCAGACTTGAGGGCTTGTATTTTTTCTATTGCCGCACGTTTTGCCTCTGGGACCTCAAGGCCGTTCAAAAACTCAGATTTGACCGCGACCCCATCTCCCGTGAAGGCCTCGTTGGATGATTCCAGGTCATTCGCAAACGCCTCCGGGTCAGCCTCTTTTGGAGCGACAACACAAAGTACGGGCAAGCCATATTTTCGCGCAAAATCCATGTCCCGCTGATCGTGAGCCGGGCATCCAAAAATGGCGCCCGTGCCGTAATCCATCAAGACAAAGTTTGCGACGAAAATGGGCACTTCCCAGTCCGGGTCAAACGGATGCTGGGCGGTTAAACCCGTATCAAACCCTTTTTTCTCAGCCTTCTCGATCGCCTCTTCAGAGGTGCCAAGACGATTACAGTCGGCAATAAAATCTGAAAGACCTTCAACACGATCCGAGAGTTGCGAGGCCAAAGGATGATTGGGTGAGATTGCGCAGAAGGCCGCGCCAAACAGAGTGTCGGGCCGCGTCGTAAAAACTTCCAGTTTTTCTGGTAACGCAGAGCCATCGGGGTTCAACACAACCCACTTAAGCCGCGCCCCTTCAGACCGGCCAATCCAGTTATGTTGCATCAGGCGCACCTTTTCAGGCCACCTTTCCAGCGTTTTCAGCCCGGCTAATAAGTCTTCCGCATACTCAGTGATTTTGAGAAACCATTGATTTAACTTTCGCCGTTCAACTTCAACGCCGGAGCGCCACCCCTTGCCATCAACAACCTGCTCATTGGCCAGAACTGTATTTTCAACGGGGTCCCAGTTAACCCAAGACTCTTTGCGGTACGCCAAACCGGCTTTGACAAAGTCCAAAAACATTTTCTGTTCATGACGATAGTACTCAGGTTCACATGTGGAAATTTCACGCGACCAATCCAGCGAGAATCCCAACGGCGTAAACTGCTCACGCATATCTTTGATGTTTTGTCGGGTCCACTCGCCAGGATGAACACCACGTTCTAGTGCCGCGTTCTCGGCGGGAAGGCCAAAAGCATCCCAGCCCATAGGATGTAAAACGTCGTAACCCTGTGCCTTACGGAAACGGGCAACTACATCCCCAAGCGTGTAATTGCGGACATGCCCCATATGAAGTCGCCCAGATGGATAGGGAAACATTTCAAGCACAAAATACTTGGGCTTTGCATTGTCTTCTTTTGCGACAAAGCTCTCAGACTCCGACCACGCTTTTTGCCAGCGTGGTTCGACATCTTTAAAATTATAGCGGGCATCAGACATAATAAGAGTGTCTTGCAAAT
>CAYGSZ010000352.1:0-2905 GCA_964352705.1 uncultured Rhodobacterales bacterium | reverse complement strand
AAATGTTTGAAGAACTCGAGGGCGCACCAGATTATTCTGACGTGTCTTATCCCTATAGCCAGGGCGCGGGCATCACCCTCGGCACCTCTGTGGGCGGATATGTCCGCTACGGCGAACATCACTTGCCGCTGTTCGGCGCGATCCTGGCCGACGAAGATTATCCGGCCCCCATGGTCGCTGTCGCCCGTCACTTCCCAGGAGACAGACCCCCGTGGGAAATCATAGTGGACGCACAAGGAAAACGATTCCTGCAGGAAGACGTTTTAAGTCACGCGGCATATGAAGAAGCCCTGGTCGAACAACCCGGCGAACAGTGTTGGATGGTTTGGGATCATGAAATTCATACCCAGGCGCCAAGGCTGATTTCAGGCGGCTTCATGGGCATGATGGAACCAGACGACATCGCTGAAGCCTTTAACGAAGGCTATCACAACTTCTTCAAGGCCGACTCACTTGAAGAACTGGCCGAAAAAATGGGCATCGACAAAACCGGCCTCGGTAAAACTGTGGCCAGTTATAACAAGGCCCAGGCCGGCGAGATGAAAGACCCGCTGGGCCGCAGTCACATGCCACTGCCCATCGCAAAAGGCCCGTTTTACGGTGTCCGCCTGCAAAGCTGGTTCCTGACCACCTTCGCAGGATTGGCCGTTGGTGAAAACCTACAGGCTATTCGCCAAGATGGGTCGAAGATTGGCGGGCTTTACGCCGCCGGCGAAATCCTCGGGACAGGCGCCACCAGTGGCCGCGCCATCTGCGGCGGCATGCTCGTGACCCCGGCCATTGCCTTTGGTAAATTGCTAGGCGAGCAATTCCTGCAATTTGACGCCTAAGCGCTGCTAACGGACATCCTCGATCTGGGCTTCCAGGTCGAGGAACGTCTGCTGGCTGACCTGAAACAAGCCGCGTCGCGGGCGATCCAGGTCGGTGATAAGAATGATCACAACTGAAATGAGTACGATCATCACCAGCGTTGGAATAAAATTGCGCTTTTTTGCCAGGCCACAGCCATAACCGATCAGGCTAAATGCAAAAATAGCGACGATGTACAGCACAAGAAAAACGATCTCAGGAATACGGTGCTCTAGCGCAGCTTTACGTGTGGCTTGAAGGTCAATCACCTCGTTTAAACTCTGAACAAACAGGCTCATTGTCACAGTCGGTTGCAGGGTTCGGGTCATATCAGCCGTGAGCGCCCAAAGAGCATTTTGAAGATCGACAGAATTTTGATCAGATTGCCGCAAGGCATTTTCATCTATACCCGCGTCCTGAAAGGCGACCCGCGCACGGACGTATTGTTTAAGAAGCTCTTCTGCCTCATCCGCATAGGGCGGTGGCAGCAACTGGGCGCGTAATAACGCCGTGCCGATGGCGTTTGTCTCCTGAACCACCAAATCACGGCGCTCATCAAACCGGCCAGCCGCCATCGAAAACGTAAAGCCCAGCAACAGCGCGAGCATACCTAGAGAGGCCGCCTGAAACGATGTAACCTGAGAAAATCCGTGCTCCTGCTCATCATCCGGGTAGCGCACACCAAAGCGGAAGGCGAGCGCGTTGATCGCGATGAGCATCAGAACCAGGGCAATAAATATCTGCCATTCGGCTATCGTATAGAGAAAAGTTTGGCTGAGCATAACGATGTATTCGCTGATCATATTGAGTTTAGCAGACTTAACAGAAATGGCCCGACAGCTCGGCACAGGCTAGACAACTTGGCACAAACACCGTGGCGCAGGCAAAAGGTCGCGGTGTATACGCCCAATACTGTTCGACGAAAAGTGTTTTTACGCCCAGGAATTACACTACTCTAGCATTAGACTTTTTTCTCTAGCCCCCAGCCCACAAACAAGGAACTTCCGTATGCCCCGCCTGATCAGAGGCAAAGTCCGTTATTGCCATAATCCAGCCGGAAAACAGATTACAGAATTTGGCCGTGAATACTTCAGTGTCAGTGTCCAGGCCAATGGCCTGCGCACGTTGCGCGCCCATTGTGAATTTGACGATCTCGGTCTCACCCGCGATGTCACCTACACCGTGGGGCCAGATTGGCGACCGCGTGAGTGCTACGTGCGTATTGCTGAAGAAGATAAAGCGCTCGGCAGCGGCTGGTTCCGCTTCAGCCCCTCTCTCGCAGAAGGTGAATCCCAAACCGTCAACGAGGGTCGCATCAGCCAGCGGATTGCCTTGGATGCGCCGCTGAATGCTGTTGGCACTCACCCCATCTGTTGCGATATCTGGAAACTGGCTCATATGAAACGCCAGCGCACAGACAGCCCTCAGATTTTAGAGAATTGTTTGAATTCATCCCCCCTGCCTGCTGGGGAGTCAGGTCCCATTATGGCGCGCCGCACGTACAGCTATATCTACCAGGGTGCGGAAGACCTCACAGTGGAAGCCGGAACCTTTGCCTGCCACCGATTTGATTGGCCCGTGCGCGACGGCAAAACGCTGTGCATGTGGACCACAGAAGACGACTTTCTCCCTGTCCGCATGACCTTTCCGGAAGGAGACAAAATCTATGACTTGGTGGACCTTGAGATCAGAGAGTAACGCAAGCCTGATCCATATGAATCCTATATGCAAAATCAGAAGATAGCTGTATAGGCGCTGAAAAAAAGCACTGTGCAGAAACAACCGCCAGGATGAGGCATCGGCTTAAGGCGATGGTGTCCCTTGCGTTTTGGGTCAATCGTCAAACTATTGAAAATCATTATAGAAAATAAGGTCCGGCCATTTGGCAGACTCAGTACATACTCAAACTCAAGAACGCTATATCAAGCACCTGCAAGCGTTTCGCGGCTTTGCAATCATCAACATTGTTGCGATCCATTGCTGGGGTAACGTTATTCACTTCACTGGGCTTAACCCATGGTCACCGTCAGACAACTATGTAGATGCGCTGAACGAG
>CAYGSZ010000351.1:0-2912 GCA_964352705.1 uncultured Rhodobacterales bacterium | reverse complement strand
ATTTCGGCGGATGAGGTAACAAAAGGTAAAAACTTACAAAGAACGGATGAGCCTCTAATCGCAAGAAAAGTGTTCTTTAAAAGCACTAGCGACTAAACGAGCGGTTTCAGAAGCGCCCATGTTTGCAGAGGTTAACTGCGTGGGGTGGTTGCGCGCATACATACTGAGAGCTTCGACCATGTCTGATTTTTGTAAGTTACTAGGTAGACAAAATGGTTTTTGTGATACGGGCGAACCAATGACTTGTCCCCAATAAAGACCTTGTAAGTATCCAAGACAGTATCCGAGCTGAACCTGCCAGTTTTCGGATTGGGTCTGATCTGCTTCGCACCAGTTCATATAGACGCTGTAATCCAGAGAGTTCTTTGGTGCAGCCTGAGTCGGCGCGGTGCTGGCAAACTGTGAATTCACTGCCGTTGATGCTGCCGCACTAAAAGTTAGGCCTATAGCGCAGGTGATTGAGAAGATTATATTGTGTCTCGATAGGCTGGGCATGTGCATCACCAATGTGCGTCAGGTAAGAAGTGTTACGTTTGAATGACGTCAATTTGGGCAATGGCACCAAAAACAGCAATACGAACACCTCATTATTCATGGAAGTGTCATCAATATATTCAAGACGGACGCGACACTTATTGCTTTGATGATAATAAGCCTTAGCCGTTTCAAAGGCTTAAACTAAATGCGTTCTGATGCCTGATATAGGGGTGAAATAATTCTGTAATTTTAAAGTAAAATTTCTGTAATGACTCCAACTATTAAAGTTAAATTACATCAATTACTTGGTCCTAGGCACAAAAAATAAACTCTGATACGTCGTCCCCAATTACTTATTCAAAAATGGGTAAATCAATCTAAACGCCCAATTTTAATTCTTAGTCACTGACATGGGGACATCATGACCAGCGCTTCACCACTTCTGCGAATTCTACTTGCGAGCTGCCTTGCACTTTCAGTTGCAGCTTGCAGTGATAGTTCTACTGAAATTGCCTCTCCGGGTGATTCTGGTCCTAACCCAGGTGTAGGTACGCCAACCACACCTGGAAACGGCGGCGGTGGCACACCTCCCCCCAGTTCTGGCTCTTGCCCAACCGGTACGACCGCATTAACGGTTGGCTCCTCGACCCACTGCGAGCTGTCTGGTGTGCTTACAAGTAATATCACGCTGCAGTCGGGCACACTCTATTCTCTGAGAGGTAAGGTTGTCGTCGGAGAGAATGCAGCTTCTAATGGCTCTGGCGGAACGGCAGCCACCCTTACGATTCAGCCGGGTGTAACAATTTACGGTCAAGACCTGCAGTCTTATCTGGTGGTTACACGCGGTTCACGTATTGAAGCCGCAGGCACTCAATCCAGCCCAATCATCTTTACCAGCGCGCAAGACCTCAGTATCGCAGCAGAGTTCGGTCAAACGCAGCGCGCCATTTACACAGGTGAAGCTGCGAATGACCCTAACACCTCAGAATGGGGTGGTATTGTGATTAACGGTTTGGCCACACTTAACACATGTAACCAAGTCGGGATTTGTGAAGAAGAAGGCGAAGGTGATAGCGGACTCTTCGGTGGTAACAACAATGCCGATAACAGTGGCACGCTTCGTTACGTCGTCGTTAAATATGCTGGAAACCCAATTACAGCCACTGATGAATTAAATGGTATTGCATTCCAGGGTGTGGGCAGCGGCACAACGATTGATTATCTGCAAGTCCATAATGGAGCGGATGACGGTGTCGAATTCTTTGGCGGCACTGTTAATGCGCGCCATGTCGTTATTACGGGGGCCGACGATGATGCCTTTGATTGGACGTTCGGCTGGAGGGGCAAGGTTCAATACCTGCTTACTATCCAAAACCCAAATCAACCTAACTCAGACAGAGCGATCGAAGCCGACAACCTGGAAGGCAACAACGATTTTCTTCCGCGTTCGGCTCCACTGATTTCTAACGCAACTTTGATTGGTGGCGCTCCTTCGGTTGGTGACACCGGTATCGTACTTCGTCGTGGTACCGCGGCGAGAATTTGGAATGTCGTCGCAACAGGATGGCGTGATGCTTGTTATGATCTTGATGATACTGCAACATTTAATGTAGCGGGTTCGTCAGCAACCACCACTACCGGTAACATAACACTCCAGTCTTCACTCTTCGACTGCGCTGATCCAACCGATGATGAGGCTGGCGATCCCTATGATCTTGCTGCATTTGTTCAAGGGCAAGCCAACAACGTTTTTGGAAACAATTCATTGTCTGGCTTTGTCAACGGGACTGCCGAAGCGTCTGTGACAGCTACAGATGTGAGCACTGTTGATAGCTTCTTTGATAGTGTTGACTATATTGGTGCTATTTCTACAGCAACAGCACCAGGCAACTGGACACTTGGTTGGTCCTTTGGTCTTAACCCAGCCGCCGCTTGCCCGTCAGGTACGACAGCGTCCGGCAGCACCCAATGCATCTTGCAGGGTGTTTACACGACAGACATTCGCCTTGTTGCGGGTTTCGATTACATCTTACGTGGTCGTGTTGATGTTGGTGTTGATGCCGGTCAGGATGCGAGTGCCCCATTGGCATCTGGCAGAGCGGCTGTAATGACCATTGATCCAGGCGTAAGGGTGCTTGGTGAAAATGTGCAGTCCTATCTCGTGGTTACCCGCGGTTCACAACTTCGCTCTAACGGTACTGCAACGGCTCCTGTCGTCTTTAGTGGAATCAACGATGACACGGCCAACCTTGATACAGATACTGCCCTTTGGGGTGGTCTTGTGATCAATGGTCGCGCTCGTCTGAACACCTGCAACCAAGTTGGCGTGTGCGAGGAGGAGGGTGAAGGTGATAGTGGCCTCTATGGCGGTATCGACGACACCGACAACAGCGGAAACCTGTTCTACACCGTTGTTAAATATGCTGGTAACCCGA
>CAYGSZ010000350.1:0-2913 GCA_964352705.1 uncultured Rhodobacterales bacterium | reverse complement strand
GGCCTTTACGATCAACTGCCCCTCGCCCCAATCCGTTCGATTGAGCCTGGTGGTAGCGTTGAACGCCAAGCCCCGTGGGTTGAGCCATTTCATCAGATTGACAGCCGTATAGGGGGCTACGCCGGTTTAACCATCGACCACTACGCCTTGGGGCGCCTGAGCCTGTTGTATTACGACAATCAATCCTTTGATCGCGCTTTTGACGGCTTTCAGTATGCCTGGGACACTTACTTCATAAGTGCAGGGTATGAAAACGAACTCCCTGGCGGCATTGAGTTTATCAGTCAGGCGATGGTTGGGAACACGTCGATGGGCACCCGGCCAGGATTGGGATCCAAAGTCGACAACGATTACTGGTCGGTTTTCACTCTGTTCAGCAAACGGTTTGGTGATCACCGGGTTTCGTTTCGGTACGACCATTTTCAGGTCGCAGATGACGATTTCACGCCCGACGACCTGAACCAGGAGAATGGCAATGCCTGGACCGCAGCTTATGTTTTGCGGCCATTCAATAAACAAAGGCTGACGCTGGAAGCGCTTCACATCAACTCAAAAAGGCCTGAGCGGGAGTTTCTTAATCTTCCGGTTCGTGCGAAAGAGACTATCCTGCAAGCAAGCTATCGATTTTTTCTCTAAAGATGGCGTAAAAGGATCGGCGTGATGCCAGACCAAAGCCCCGGAAGTACATCGTTAAACTTACGCCCGATAGATACCGTCACTTTTGCTGCATCGATTGGAGTTGCTGCTTTAACGCTGTATTTGCTGGTGGTCGGCGAGAGCATTTTACTGCCATTGATCCTGGCGATCTTAATCACATACTTGCTAAGAGCCCTAGCACATGGCCTGGAACGCATTGAAATTCAGGGCAAGCGCCTTCCGGGAAGCCTATCACTAACTGGATCAATACTGATCTTTCTGATGTTTATTGTCGTGCTTGTTCAACTGGTTGCCGGAAACATAAGTTCAATCGTCGATGCCGCACCATCTTATCAAGCAAAACTGCAAGTCTTGTTTGCCGACTTACAAGCCGTCGCTGAGAGATTGATTGGCACACCATTGACGATAGCCGAGCTAAACGAGCGCATAGACTTCCAATCGGCGGTGCTCAGGCTGGTTGGAGCCTTGCAAAGCATTGCCAGCAATACGTTTCAGATTTTTCTATATGTTGCCTTTTTACTTTTGGAAAGTCGGACACTCGACCTAAAAATAAAGGCATTTGCCTCTACAGCAGAACGTGAACTGGCCATCAAATCGACGCTCGCTGCCATTGGGCGTAATATTGAGACCTATATTCTCATTAAAACACTCATGAGCCTGCTCACCGGGGCGTTGAGTTATGGCATTCTTTTGATTGCGGATGTTGATTTTGCCGCCTTTTGGGCCCTGTTGATCTTTATCTTGAACTACATTCCGTATATCGGATCAGTCGTCGCCGTTGCGTTTCCTGTCGTACTCAGCGTTCTTCAATTCGCCTCACCGGCCCTCACGGTGCTGGTGCTTACTGGGCTCATGGCCGCTCAGATCGTGGTTGGAAACGTTATTGAGCCTCGGGTGACAGGAAAGTCTCTGAATCTCAGCCCTGTGATCATCGTGCTTGCCCTATCAGTATGGGGCTCCATATGGGGTGTTATAGGTATGATCTTGAGTGTTCCCATTATGGTGATGGCAATGATCGTTCTTGCCCAGTTCCCACGCACCAAAGCTTTGGCGGTATTGATGTCCCAAAGTGGCGAAATTAAATAGCTGGAGAGATAACGTCCGCTTGGCGAGCCTCTAAAACCACCGAGCTTAGCTAACGGCCCAGGCATAGTTCACAATAGTTCGAAACGTTGTTCCGGTTAAGAAACAGGCTTTATCAGGAGATAGAAATGCCCAAACAGATGGCTCATGCAGTCCTTGTCGACCCAATCCACGATGAGCAGTCCCGTCAGGACTATTATATGGATGTGCGCAGATATCTGGCCAGTCAGGTCTCTCCCGGTAACAAAACGGTTTACCAGAAGGTCGTTCACCCCAATTTCGTTAAAGAGAATGGTCGGGACCCTAAGGACCGTCATGAGGTACGCGGCGTCATGACAAAAAATGGCTATTACCAAATGTACTCGGCCATGCAACGGCACACACAGGAGATGACCTGGGACAGCGTGATCGACTCAGTCGAACGTGATCTGCCGCGCCTCGTTGAAAACGCAAAGGGCGCCAGTGGAAAATCTGGTGGAACGCTAACCTTAGATTCTGACTTTGAAGTTCCGTACTACTTAACGTTCTACGATATTCATCTTCAACCAGGCGCATACCACACGTCGCATAGTGACGATGACGTTTCTGCTGGGGCGCTCTATGACCGCGGAACCTTCTTGTACACACTTGGCAACATCGGGCCGCGTATGGATTTTCTGGGGCGGACTCTTTTGGAGCACTACAAAAAGAAGTACCCAAACGCAAAACCAAAACGCATTTTAGACATGGGATGCTCTGTCGGACAGAGCACAATTGCATGGGCTGAAGCCTACCCGGATGCTGAAATTCACGCTATCGACGTCGGCGAGTCGCTACTTCGGTACGCCCATGCCCGTGCTGAAGACCTTGGATACAAGATTCATTTCAGCCAGCAAAATGCCGAAAAGACCAACTTTGAAGACGGAAGTTTTGACGTTGTCTTGTCCCACATCATGATGCATGAGACGAGCACACCGGCAGTGGTTAAGATTTTTGCAGAGAGCAGAAGGCTTCTAAAAGAGGGTGGTGTCATGATGCATATGGACAACCCAAGACTTAAAGAATTACCCCCTCTTGAAAGCTTCTTAGCAGAGTGGGAAGTCTACAATAACAACGAGCGCTTTGGTGGAACATATCGCGAGATGGACATCGCCGGTGAAGCCGTAAAAGCTGGGTTTTCTGCGGAAAAAGCAC
>CAYGSZ010000349.1:0-2923 GCA_964352705.1 uncultured Rhodobacterales bacterium | reverse complement strand
GGCGACATGGCCGGTTTCCAGGCTGGTCATCAGCTTCGAGGCCAGAGCCTTGCCGAATTCCACCCCCCACTGGTCGAAAGGGTTCAGTCCCCATAACGTCCCTTCCACGAATGTCCTATGCTCATATAACGCGATCAGAGCACCAAAGGTTTCGGGGATTAGAGACTCAAGCAGGATGGTGGTGCTGGGGCGATTGCCTGGACACACCTTGTAGGGAACGGCACTTTTGGCAGAATCCCGAGGGATTTCATCCTCCAGAAGCCCCCGCATGAGGGCTTCAGATTGAGCGAAAGCATTGGCGACTAAAATATCACGATGGGGATCGCCCTGCCCGTCTAACGCGACAATAAACTCAACCGGCACAACTTTTGGGGATTGGTGAATCTGCTGCATGAAGGAGTGCTGAGACTCCGCCCCTGAGCCGCCAAAGACAATGGGGGCGGTGCGGGCGGACACGGGTTCGCCGTCAGCGCGGACCCCCTTGCCATTGCTTTCCATCAGCACCTGCTGAAAGTGCGCCGGGACCAAGCGCAGGCGATGATCGTAGGGCAAAACCGAGAGCGCCGAGGTTCTCCAGAAGTCCTGATTCCACACCCCCACCAGCCCCATCAACACGGGAATGTTTTCAGCCAGCGGTGCGGTTTCGAAATGACGGTCCATGGCATGGGCCCCGGCCAGGATGCGCTCGAACACTTCGGGGCCGCAGCCGAGCGCAATCGACAGACCAATGGCCGACCACAGGGAATAGCGTCCGCCCACCCAATCCCACAAGGGAAAGACATTGGTTTCTGGAATACCGAAGATCTCCGCTGCACTGTTGGCCGCTGTGAGCGCGATAAAATGCTCCGCCACGGCCGCCTCGCCCAGGGCCTCGACAAGCCAGCGCCGCGCACCTTGGGCGTTGGTCATGGTTTCCAGAGTGGAAAAACTTTTGGAGCAAATGAGAAACAACGTGCGCGCGGGGTCAGCCGCAGCCAGCACATCCTGCAAGGCTGTGCCATCTACCGTGGCCACAAAATCAACTTTGAGCGGCGACGTGGAGTGATCCTTCAAGGCTTTAACGGCACACCGCGGGCCAAGATCAGACCCGCCGATACCGATGTTGACCACACGCTCAAAGGTTTGCCCGGTGTGGCCTGTGCGCGCACCGCTGATCACCTGTTTGACGAAGGAGAGCATGCGGCCACGGGCGTATTTGATTTGCACGGCAACATCTTCGCCGTTGATGAAATAAGGGCGGTCCGTCTGATCACGCAGCGCCACATGAAGGGCGGCGCGATTTTCTGTGGTGTTGACCGGCTGACCGGTAAACATGGCATCCCGCCGGTCGGCCACTTGCATGGTCTCCGCCAGGGCCAACAACAGGGGTAATGTTTTGTTGGTCAGACGTTGTTTAGAAAGATCGACCGTGAGGCCTGCGTGGGACCAGGAGAGTTTGTGGAACCGCTCGGAATCCTTGTCAAATAGGTCGCGGAGCAACACGCTCTGCATCGCCTTCCTGTGCTTGGCGAGCATCGCCCAGGCTTCGGTTGCTTTGGGATCAAGGAGGGTCATGACATTTGGCGGGTCCGAGGCGAGACGAGCGAATAGGAATGTGTGACGATCAGTGTATCAGGACACTCTCTTAAATGCTAAATGCGACGGGGCTTAAATGCGACGGTGCCGGAATAAGCCCAACCAATGCCAGATCAACCGCCTGCTGCGCCAGGGTAACCGCCTGCTGCGCCAGGCTCCATCGTGACGGCACCCTCTAAGCCTTCAGGCTGACCCACGACAATCACGGAAAGCTGATCCGGCTGATACAATTCAGCGGCAACACGGCGTACGTCGTCGAGGGTCACGCTTTCAATGAAATCATTGCGGCGATCCAGAAAATCCTTACCAAGGTCATCCCGCTGCACAGCCACCAGAATGCTGGCGATGCGGTCGGAGGAGGTAAAGCTCAGCGGCCAGGACCCGGTGAGATACTTTTTCGCACCGTCGAGTTCTTCCGCCGTCGGACCATCGGCTTGAAATTTCTGCCATTCGTCGCGAATGACCGCGATGCTCTCGGCCACCGCGTCATTACGGGTGGCCACTGAGGCCAAGACCATGGGCGCGGACTCGTAAGGCACCAGACTGGTGTTCACGCCATAGGCCAAACCGCGCTTCTCGCGCACTTCATCCATGAGCCGGGAGGCGAAGGACCCACCCCCAAGAACGTAATCGGTGATCAGCGCCGCGTACCAATCCGGGTCGGTGCGGGCGAGGCCAGGTTGCGCCATATAAACGGTGCTTTGCGGCACCGCCTTATCCACCACAACGGTACCGGCAAAGGCGAGCTGGGTTTCTGGCACCCGCCACGCGGTGGGGAGACTTTCAGGCAAGTGACCGAACACTTCGTCCAAGCGCTTGCGTAACTGGCGCGGCGAGATATCGCCTGCCACACCAATGATCAGGCGGTCTTTGGCAAACCGCCCGGCGGTATAAGACTTAAGATCATCCACCGTGATCGCCTGCACGGTTTCGGGTGTACCATCAGCAGGGCGACCATAAGGATGATTGGGGAACAGGGATTTAAACAGCGTGTCGCGGGCAATCTGCTGTGGCGACTCTGCTTGCCGCGCGAGGCCCACCTGAATCTGACGGCGAATGCGCTCGACCGGCTCATCATCAAACCTGGGTTGCGTGAGGGCCAGCGTCAGAAGTTTGAAGGCTTCATCCGCATTGGCCTTGATGGTGGTGAGTGAGCCGGAGAAGGAATCCGTGCTGGCGCTGAAGCTCAGCCGGATCGCCATATCTTGCAGTTTGGATTGAAAGGCGAAGGAGTCGAGATCGCCGGATCCTTCATCCAGCAAACCCGCAACCATATTGGACAAGCCAAGTTTATCATCCGGGTCGATGCTGGAGCCACCGCGAAATTCGAAGCTGAAGGCAATCAAAG
>CAYGSZ010000348.1:0-2925 GCA_964352705.1 uncultured Rhodobacterales bacterium | reverse complement strand
ACTTTGAGATCTGAGAGCTGCAACGCGTAGAGATGCTCCGGTACAATCTTACCCATGCGGCTGCGATCAAGATCAAGGTGGGGTTCGACCGCCTGAACCTGGGACCAGGGACCTAGAACCCCATTCACGGCCCGCCCGGAATTTTTAACCACAGCTTGCGCAACGTTTAATGGGTGCTCAGGCGCTTGCAGAATAATATTATCGTTCCAATAATGTGCGGCAACATCGGTTAAAACGTTGCCATCGAAAGACCCGGCATAATAACCCTGGTATTGCAGTCCACCGTAACTGAGTCCGCCATGCTCCAAATTGGATCGCAAAAACATCGAAGATGCACGGTGCCGTTCCAAGAACGATTGTAAGACCGGACGATCATCTGGGGTTAGAGCCCGAAGAGTGGACATTGAATTAGGCCCGTTTTGGAAAGACTAGATCGAAATGCTCGACCATCACCAGCATCTCTTCGGTTGGCTCAAGATCATGCGGCTTCAATAGCTCTCGCCAATAGGGCCAATGAATGTCGCGCCAGCGGTCTAGGGCGCGGGCTCCTGGACCTTCGATCACCAGATGTTTGTCTGTGATATCTTTATACGCAATGGGTGTAATTTGGGTTGTCTTGATGATGGCCTTTGGGGTCTCATTCATATCAACCAGCACAGCATAACCATTTAACTCAGGGGCGGTTTCAGGCTGGCGCTCGTGCAACCATTTCAGGCCGAATGTACCGCGTTTCTCGCCATCCAAAACAAGGGACAAAATACTGTCGACGACAAATTGATTGGCGCCGAGCCGCCGCACCCAATAGTCATCTCCGGAGACCATCTCTCCGGTTGTCTTCGCCTCGGTCCAGAATGAGTCTGTTGCTGATGATTTATTCAAGGCGCTTCGCCTTCATATGTAACCCGCCACACGGTTTGACTGACGTCGTCTGCAAACAAAAGAGAACCATTTGCTGCCATTGAGATCCCGGTGGGGCGTCCCCAAACTTCTGCGCGGTCATCCTGATCGGTGTCTCGCAACAAAGTGATCTGACCAATTCTAGGCTCACTGAGAAAAGCTGTGCCATCGGGAGCCACTTTTAGGTTTCGGGCATGTTTTAACCCACTGGCAAACGCGTTGACGCTGAAACCGGGTAACGTGGTCGGCAGGGCGCGGGCGGGCTTGGGAATGGTGCGCGGCGGATTGGCCGGGCTCGGCGGTGAATAGGGTTGAGGCAGCGTGTTCGCATCAATCGAGATAACCGTCCCCGGCTCCTGCTCAAACAACTCCTCAGCCTTGACTGGGTCTGCGCCAAACAGAATGCCGAGTGCCAGAACGTAACCGGGCCTAGCCCTCATAAGTGATTCTCCACACCGTCTGGCCTACATCATCGGATAACAATAGACTGCCATCGGGCAGCATCACCACACCGGCGGGTCGCCCCCAGACCTGGCTGTTTTCAGCATCGCCATTCCAAAATCCGACCGCAAAAACCTGATACTCGCCGACCGGCTTGCCATCCTTGAACGGCACATAGACCAGCGAATAGCCGCGAGGTTGGCTTGCATTCCACGACCCGTGCAGGGTCACAAAAGCCCCGCCGCGATACGCTGCGGGAAACTGCTCGCCGGTATAGAATTCAAGATCAATCGCCGCAGAGTGAGAGAGAAAGGGCACGTCTGGCGCAATCGCTGCGGCCACCAAATCTGGACGCCGGTCGGCAAAACCCGGTTGCGGATTTGATCCCATATAACTGTAGGGCCAGCCGAAGAACGCGCCGTCCGGCACACGTGTGAAATAGTCTGGGACCAATTCATTGCCCTGGCGATCACGCTCGTTGACAACGGTATAAAGGTCTTCCGTTCCCGGATAAAATTTCACTTCGGTCGGAACACGAAGCCCAGACGCAAATGTCCGCCCGGGCCCACCCGTCATGGGAAATTCCTGAATGGTTGCATAGGGTTCAGGGTCCTCATCGAGATTGGTGGCAGAGCCAACACCGACGTAAAACCGGCTTCCGTCTGGATGGACAGCCACATTTCGGGACCAGTGAAAGCGTGTCTCGGGATCGCCTAGAGCCCCCAACGGAGTGAGCAACTGACTAGAAGACGGCGTGACGGTTCCGTCTGCGCTGTAGGGGTATTTGCGAACGCCAACTTTATCGGCAATTAAGACCGCATCCTTAATGAACGCAATGCCATGGGGCATGTTGAGGTTATCAATATACGTGAAGATTTCATCTGCGACCCCATCTTGATCGGAATCTCTCAGGATCGTGACGCGATCTGCGCGTGGCTCGGCAACAAACACATCGCCGTTGGGCGCAACTGCCATATTTCTGGCATGCACCAACCCTTCTGCATAAAGGGCGACGCTAAACCCCTCCGGCACAATGGGCCTGTCTTCAGGAGTGCGCTCGCGCGGGCGCGAAAAATTCATTTCACGCGGACGGCCCTCATACTCGGGATTCGGTTCAGCAAGGTTGTTCAGATCGATCTTTATGACCTGACCGACGGTCTGATCCAACGGCTCAGCTTTAGCCGACGCTATAAAGCCTATAGTCGCGATAAGTCCAATGGCTAAGTGCCCACATGTGATCTGCATACTGCCGCTCCTTGGTACAAGGCTTACTCAGATATTTATACCAGAGTCGTGACACGGCGATACCAACAGTTCAAGCAAACGTGGTGCGCGATCGTCAAAATACGATCACAACTTGGATCACACAGATTTGTCGATGCTTGCGTTTTTATCAGACGAGTCTGCCTCAGGGGCGGCGCGTTTTGGTCCGCCTTTCGAAACCACAACCATGGCCGGACGCAGCAAGCGGTCAGACATCATGTAACCGTCCTGCACAACCTGAACGACCGTGCCGTTGGGAACATCAGTGCGCTCAACTTCCTGCATGGCTTGATGCAGGTTGGCGTCAAACGGCTGATTCAGAGA
>CAYGSZ010000347.1:0-2934 GCA_964352705.1 uncultured Rhodobacterales bacterium | reverse complement strand
TTAAAATCTTCAGCTGGATTGCCACCATGTGGGGCGGATCAATCCAGTTTAAAACACCAATGATGTGGGCCATCGGCTTTATCTTCCTGTTTACCGTTGGGGGTGTCACCGGTGTGGTGCTCGCCAATGCAGGCATGGATATAGCTATGCACGATACTTACTACGTCGTGGCGCACTTCCACTACGTGCTTTCACTTGGTGCCATCTTTGCCATCTTTGCCGGTTTCTACTACTGGTTCGACAAGATGACGGGCAAGGTTTACCCAGAATGGGCAGGTCAACTGCACTTCTGGACGACATTTATTGGCGTGAACGTATTGTTCTTCCCACAGCATTTCTTAGGTCTTGCTGGCATGCCACGGCGTTACATCGACTACCCTGACATCTTCGCAGAGTGGAACATGGTGTCCACATGGGGCGCGTATGGCACTATGGCCAGCACGGTGTTCTTCCTGTTGATGACCCTCTACGTCATGTTTGCTGGACGTAAGTCCGTTGCAAATCCATGGGGTGAAGGTGCGACAACATTGGAATGGACAGTGGCTTCACCGGCACCGTTCCATACCTTTGAAGACCAACCTGACTTCACAGGGAGTTCTAATCGCCCTGCCGCTCAACCCGCTGAGTAGGCAGAACTAAGGTGTCCTCAAAACCAGATCTAAATCGGCGCAATCGCCGGACAGCTATCACAGCCTTCGCTGTGGTAGCTGGCATGGTTGGGATGTCTTATGCCTTCGTGCCGCTTTACACCCTGATCTGTCAGGTCACTGGACTTGGTGGCACACCTCAAGTGGCCATTGTGGCGCCGGAAACGGTGTCTACTGAAGAAATCACCGTACGTTTTGATGCCAATGTCGATGCCAGCCTGCCCTG
Source organism: uncultured Rhodobacterales bacterium (assembly GCA_964352705.1). Lineage (GTDB taxonomy): Bacteria > Pseudomonadota > Alphaproteobacteria > Rhodospirillales > Rhodospirillaceae > WLXB01. The sequence continues at coordinate 2,061 of CAYGSZ010000347.1, read as the reverse complement.
GTCTTTCAAGCCGCTAGAGCGGTCTGTGACTATCAAGATTGGCGAAGAACACCTGATGTCCTATCAGGCAACCAATTTGGCGGATACACCTGTACACGGCATTTCAACGTTCAATGTTACGCCAATCAAGGCGGCACAATACTTCACGAAAATTGAGTGTTTCTGTTTCACAGAGCAAACTTTAGAAGCGGGACAAACAGTGGATATGCCCGTTACGTTTTATATCGACCCGGCAATTCTAGAAGACGAGCTTGCCAACGATGTGAAAACAATCACACTCTCTTATACATTTTACAGAACATTGGACGATGTACCTTTAGAAGATGAACCCGATGCGGTCTCGGACTCTAAAACATCCAATGTTTCAGCTTTGACGACCGACCTTTTAGGCGGTTCTTGATTTACCAGCGGAACGTACGAGGACGCGAACGATGAGTGCACAAGCCAACCACCCCTATCACATGGTAAACCCAAGCCCCTGGCCAGCATTGGGATCTCTTGCTGCGTTGGTTCTCGCCATCGGCGCGATCTTCTACATGCATGATGAGCCGCTATTTGGCATCAGTGGACCGATCAAACTGGTTCCTGGTTTTACGCTGCTCATCCTGACTATGATTTTCTGGTGGCGCGATGTGGTCAAAGAGTCCGTCAAAGAACATGCACACACAAACCACGTGAGCCGTGGCCTCCGCCTTGGCATGGTCTTGTTCATCGCTTCTGAAGTGATGTTCTTTGCAGCGTTCTTCTGGGCGTTCTTCCATCATTCACTTGGTTTTTCGACAGCCACTCTGCAATGGCCGCCTGCAGGCATTGAAACACTGCCAGCATGGCACCTGCCATTCTATAACACGGTTATCTTGCTCACATCGGGTGTGACCGTTACTCGGGCTCATCTCTATATTGAAGCAGGGGACAATGCGAAAACTGCCAAATGGACCTGGATAACAGCCGGTCTTGGGGTCCTCTTCCTCAGCATGCAGATTTTCGAATACGGGCACGCAGCCTTCTCCATTACCGATGGTATTTACCCATCCACCTTCTACCTTGCGACCGGCTTCCATGGCTTCCACGTGTTTGTGGGAACAGTCTTCCTAATTGTCTGCGCACGTCGGGCTCAAAAGGGTGAGTTCACAGCCGAGAAACACATCGGTTTCCAGTCCGCCGCTTGGTACTGGCATTTTGTTGACGTGGTCTGGCTCTTCCTGTTTGTTTGGGTATACTGGCTCTTGGGCACACCTGTTCGTACTTTCTAGTCGAACACTCCAAGACGAACACGAAATAAAATGTGAGCATGGATAAGTCTACGGACTCTCCTACGCCATTAGTTAAAGTTGCCTTCGCCGCGCGGTGCCCCCGTTGCGGCGAAGGTGCTTTATTTGATGGCTTTTTAACCGTCGCAAAGTCCTGCAACATATGCGGACTCAGCCTGGCAGGGCACGATACGGGCGATGGTCCCGCTTTCTTTATCATGATGCCCTTGTGCATTATTGTCGCCGTCTTAGCCCTTTTAACCGACCTGCGATTTGAACCGCCCTTGTGGCTTCATATGGTTGTGTGGCCATTCGTAATCATAGGCTTTGTCGCCCTAACTCTGCGTCCCGTGAAGAGTATTATGATTGCTTTGCAATACCGGCACCGAGACGTCGAAAAAGACGGCCAATCAAACCAGCAATAGAAAAAGCGTCTACAAAACAAAGCGCTAGAGCGCAACACGCGCTACAAAAGCGGCTCCAAACACTTAATCAGTCGTGGTCAAGGGTAGGCGTTTTCTGTCATTCTAAGATACAATCGGCTCTCCTAAGTCTTGGAAAGATCCAGAATGACCAGCTTACCGCCAGATCAAGTTTACTACGTTTCTCCCGAACAAATTGATGCGTGGCGCAAGAATAACGACGCCGTCATTATTGACGTTCGTGAGCAAAACGAATGGGATGATGCCCATATTCCCGGCGCCATTTTACTCCCCCTCTCGACATTTGATCCCGCTACCGTTCCCGACCCAGGCAATAAAAACTTAGTGTTCCATTGCCGGTCTGGACGACGTTGCGGCATGGCGTCGGA
>CAYGSZ010000346.1:0-2942 GCA_964352705.1 uncultured Rhodobacterales bacterium | reverse complement strand
GGACACATCATCGGGCGCGGGGAACCGCGCGAGCATCACGGACAGGTTTTTGAGGCCGCCAGACAAGAAGGAAACACCACCGGTCTGCCCGCCCATAACCAGGCGATAACCGTTGTGCTGCTTATAAATGGGCGGCAACAAACTTTGATATTTGTCCATCCCAGTACGTTCAAGGGGCGTGCCGAGGACAAGCAGGTAACCATGGCGTCTTATCATAGCCCCACCATGCCGTTGCTTTGCTCAGTTTTCAACCTGTGAAAACTGTTTAGTTTTTTTCAGAATCCTGAGCTTCGCTGTACAAACAAAAGCGGCGGCCCCTAAGGACCGCCGCTCGCAGTAGGTTCTGATTTTGTAGCGCTTAGAAGCGGTAAAGCACTTCTACGCCATACCGGGCTTTGTCACCTGGGTGGATAAACGATCCGCCAAACTCAGGCGCTGGAATAACTTCTTCCAGGTATTCATTGTCAAACAGGTTTGTTGCAAAGCCTGTAATGGCCCACATGTCAGACTCAATGCCGACGCGCAGATTGACTGTGCCGTAGGCATCACGCTCTGTCCGGCCGTAGTTGGCTGGACCAAACAGAGATGTGTTGTCCTGGTCTTGCACCGTGTGGAACCATGTTGGTCCGACGAGGCTGTAGTCGGCCCGGCTGACGAACTCGATTTCGTTTGTGATCGGGAACTGAGCTTGAATCCCGGCGTTGACCGTGTAGTCGGCTGTGTACGGGGCCTTGTTGCCGACCGTATTTGGCCGCACCGCATTGCCCTTGATTTCGCTATCCAGGATGTTGAACCCACCAAAGATACTGAAGTTCTCCGACAGGGCTGCGTTGGCTGCAAATTCAACGCCATAGATATCGACGTCGTCGATATTATTGACGATGCGCAACAGACCAAACGCCCCAACAAAGAATTCGAAGAACTGCATGTCTTCGACGCTGGTGTAATAGCCAGCGCCTTCCAAAGTCAGGCGGTCATCAAAGTAACTGCCTTTGAATCCAAGCTCGAATGCGCTCGATGTTTCCTTGCGGAAAAAATCTTCAATCGAAACATTGGTGCCAAGGGCATCATTAACGAACAGATCAATGGTCGCCTGAGAGCCTGAACTGTTAAAGCCACCGGATTTGAAGCCGATGCCCCAGTTGGCGAACAGCGTTGTGTCGGTGCCCACATCCCAGGTCAAACTGATCTTGGGCTGAATTTCTTCAAAGGCCCGCTCTTGATCAGCAATAATACCGGAGGGGTTGATCGCCGGGTTCAGGCCGGGGTTGATGGGGTCACCACCCTGGAACCCATTGCTGGGATCAAAGTCGATGTAGGTTGATCGGGCATCCGTTGGCACCAGGCTGCGGCTTTTGCGTTCTTCACGGTCATAGCGCAAGGCCACAGAAAGCTCGACATCATCGTTGATGTCGTAGGCGATGTTACCGAACACAGCGTAAACTTTGCTGTCGAATTTATCATGCACCAACTGCTCGGTCGCATTGGGCTGCCCCGCCGGAACGAACAACTGAGGGGTCACCGTGGTGACATCTTCAACGCCTGTATTCACGCCGACACGCCGATTCAGATCCAGGAAGTATGCGCCAACCAACCAGCGCAGCTCTTGGTCAGCCGGAGAGGCCAAACGAACCTCAAAGCTGATATCATCTTGAAAACGCTCTTGGTACTGGGTGCCGTCACAGGATGTTGCTGTATAGGGTCCGAGAATTGAGGACGCCGCATCCGGACCGAGGAACTGTGGTGCTGGCAAGGTCACGCCTGCCGCGTTTAACGCGTTAATGCTGGCGACACAGCTTGGCTCCTGGAAGAAGAACCCGAAGGCGCCAGAGGTGCCGTCAGCGCCCAAGCTGTTTTCAATGTCTGAATACAGACCCCAGGCGGTTAAGGAACCCCAATCGTATTCCGCGTCGTACTTGGCGGAAACTTCGATGGTTCGTTGCTCATTAAAGGAGTCGATCTGGTTTACGAACTGAAACTCATGTTCGTTGACATCTTCAAACAACAAGGGATTGCCGAACAGGTCCGCCAGGAAGCTGGCCGCAAAGGCCGGGTTAAAGGAAATGGCGGCGGCATCGACTTCGCCATAGCGGGCTTTAATGTCCAGTGAAGAGGTGTCACTGGTATCTATGACGAAGCGCGTCGAGACGTTGTAGTTCTCGAAGTCGTCGACATTCTTCTGACCGGACGTTTCATTAAAATAGAACCCATCCGTGTCACGCCAATCGACCTGGAAGCTTGCGCCAATGGTGTTGCTCAGCGGGCCAGCCATATAGGCGGAGGCGTAGTAGCTGTCATCATTGGCACCCGAGACTTTGAATTCGCCTTCAAACTCATCGCCGGGCTTCTTGTTGGTGATAATGATCGCACCGGCAGCAGCGTTACGACCGTAAATAGCACCCTGCGGGCCTTTCAGAATTTCGATCTGTTGCAGGTTGGCGTATTCGCGGTTCAAGGCTGCTGGGTTGGTATGAAGAATACCGTCAATGATCAGCGCAAAACTGTTTTCTGCGTCGCGGGCACCGTTAATGCCGCGAATGTTGACCTGGGTGTCACCGACTTCAGCGGCATCCACGATGGTCACGCCTGGCGTTAAGTTGATGAAGTCTTCCGCGCGCTGTACACCGGCGCGCTCTAACTGATCGGCGGTGAACGCGGTGATGCTGGCCGGTACATCCTGCAAAGATTCAGAACGCTGGCGGGCCGTCACGATGATTTCTTCAATGGCAACTTGTTGCGCGAAAGAGGGCGCTGTCCAAGTCGAGGCCATGAGCAAGGCGCTGGTCGACAATAACAATGTCTTTTTCAGTGGTGAGCAGTTCACTGTGTCTCTCTCCTAGATAACGGTTCCGTTTATCGGAACGCATGACACGGTTACGTCTGAGGAGAGTAATTAGATGTCTCTCAGACGCTTCGGGCGATGCAGTTGCACCTTTGATACA
>CAYGSZ010000345.1:0-2948 GCA_964352705.1 uncultured Rhodobacterales bacterium | reverse complement strand
ACGACTTTGACGGCATTGTTGCGGGCGCACCGGTGATCAACGAGACCGGTGCGGGGATGCAACTGCTGTGGAACGTCGTGGCCAACCGTGATGACAACGGCAAGCAGATATTGCCCGCCAGCAAAATCCAGATGATTCATGATGCGGTCGTCAAGAAATGCGATAGGAATGATGGCCTTGAAGACGGTTTGATCGGCGATGCGCGGGCGTGCGATTTCGAACCCAGTGAGTTGCAATGTGGTGGTCGGGTTGGCGCTGCCTGTCTCACAGCCGCGCAGGTTGAGGTGGTTCATAAGATTTATAACGGGCCGGTGAATTCGGCGGGGCAATCCCTTTATACCGGCGGAGCACAGCGCGGTTCTGAACTCAACTGGATCGGCACTTACATCAGCGAAGATGGTGGCCCCTCAATCTACGAAAACTTCATGGGTGACCTGTGGCGCTACCTTGGGTTCATGCCAGACCCAGGCCCGTCGTGGCAACAGACCGACTTCGACTTCGATTACGATTACAAGCGCCTTGGCTTGATGGAAACCTTTTACAGCGGCTCCAACCCGGACCTGCGCAAGTTTAAAGCCAATGGGGGAAAGGTCTTGGTCTATCAAGGCTGGAGTGATCAGTCGGTGGTGCCACTGAATATCATCGACTACACCGACACCGTCACCAATACCATGGGCGGGCAAGCTGCGACCCAAGAGTTTTTCCGGCTGTTTATGATCCCCGGTATGAATCATTGCACGGGTGGAGACGGGGCCTACGCGATTGATTATCTCGCCTACATGGAAGCATGGGTTGAACAGGGAACAGCGCCAGAGAGGTTGACCGGTATTCACCCAAAGATAAGCGTAGATAGCGCTGGCACTGACTTACCCTTAAGCGCCGATCAGGTTGAGTTCAGCCGCCCGGCCTTTCCCTATCCCGCGACGGTTCAATACGACGGAACCGGAGACCCAACGCAGGCCTCAAGTTTTGTGCGGGTCGATCCTTAGTATTGGTGAGGACGAGCACGCTACTTGAGAATGTTCTTTTCTAAGTAGTCGACCATCTTTGCCAACGACTCATCTAAGGAGAGTTCTCCGGTGTTGACGTCCAGGTCGGGAGACTCCGGCGGTTCCCAGGGGGATGAGACGCCGGTGAAATCGTCGATCTCACCGCGTCGCGCTTTTGCGTACAGACCTTTAACATCACGAGATTCGCATACCTCTATGTTGGCGCTCACATGAACCTCGTGGTAACGGTCGCCAATAATATCCCTGGCAGCAGCACGTGTGGCTTTTGTCGGCGCAATAAAGGCCGAAATCACAATGGTCCCCGCATCGGCAAACAACTTGGCGACTTCAGCCACGCGCCGAATGTTTTCAGTGCGCTCTTCTTCGCTGAATCCAAGATCTCGGTTGAGGCCGTTGCGCACGTTATCGCCGTCCAGCGTGTAGACCTGGATTTTACGGCGGAACAGTTCCCGTTGCAGCGCCATCGCCAAAGTCGATTTTCCCGCACCGGATAATCCAGACATCCACAACACTGCGCCGGGATAGCCGTTCGCTTTGGCGCGTTCTTCTGCTGTGACGGATTGCGGCACAGCCGTTAAGTTGCGTGACACCACGTCCATGTCACTGCCGCCTTCGATGATGCAGCCACCGACGACATCATACCCATCCAGCAAAACACCACGGCCCAGGGCCGGAAGATCGTGAAACAAATCATAGGTGATGTCGCTGCGGGATCTGAGCGTCACCTCTGCGACACCATTTTGCGTCACTTCCGTTCCACGGTGCCGGCTGAGGTCCTCAACATCTATCACAGTGTCGATGGAATCAACCGTCACATGGTAACTGGCGGTCGCGAGCTTAAGCGTCAGGGTTTCCCCCTGGTGAAGCGAGTCTTTGCTGAGCCAGAACAGTCTGACGGACAACGCGTTAGCAAGCTTTGGTCCTGCGGTTGGAAGCGTGAGGACATGCCCGCGCTCAATAAACAACTCATCGGCTAAGTTCAGTGCAACAGATTGGCCGGCCTGAACGGATTGAATAGGTGTCGATGTTTTCCAGCTTCCAAAAGATACAACTTTAGCTGACCGACCACTTGGCCATACGGTAATGGTGTTGCCTTGATTTAAGGTTCCGCTCTCAACCCGGCCAACGATGAAACGTTTGCCGTCTTGTCGATACACATCTTGAACGGGCATGCGAAAGGGGCGTTCCGTCGGTGCGGAAACTCTTGGAAAGGCATCTAAAGCCTCGGTTAAGGTTGGGCCATCGTACCAGGGCATGCTGCCAGATCGGCTGGCGAGATTATCGCCATGCATAGCGGCTACCGGGATGATCGCTTGAGCGTCCAGACCAATATTTTTGAGATACGCACGCATTTCTGCTGCAACACCTTTGAAGCGTTCTTCTGAATGATCGACCAGATCCATTTTATTCACGGCGACCACCACCTGCGGAATACCGATCAGGTGCAGCAAGTAAGCGTGACGCCGGGTTTGTTCAGAAACGCCTTGCTTGGCATCAATAACGATCACGCCCGCATTGGCGCTGGCCGCACCGGTGACCATGTTGCGCAAGAATTCCCGATGGCCGGGTGCATCAATGATCACGTAGCGCCGAGTCTCCGTATGAAACCAGATTTGGGTGGAGTCCACGGTAATCGCCTGGTCACGCTCAAGCTGTAAGGCATCCAGCACAAACGACCATTCAAAGGGTACGCCGCGCCGATCAGAACTGGCTTTAAGTTCTTCAACTTTACCGGTTGGCAATGTGTTGGTGTCATGGAGCAAGCGACCGATCAGGGTCGACTTGCCGTGATCAATATGGCCGACGATGACAATGGGAAAAGCGCGTTCTCTAACCAAAGGTAACCCCATCAGAGATATCCCATCGTACGCAGGCGCTCAAAACTGTCTTCCGATTCATGATCCATCGTCCGTCCGGCGCGCTCCGGATCTTTCGTAG
>CAYGSZ010000344.1:0-2949 GCA_964352705.1 uncultured Rhodobacterales bacterium | reverse complement strand
TCTTACTTGCCGCACCGATCTGACCGCCTAACGTTCCGATGATCAGAAGACGCATTGATCCCTCTTTCCAAACAAACTGCTTAAACCCTGACTTAACAGGGTGCTTGAGCCCTGACCTAACAGGACCGTGACATTAGTCAAAATATTTTACTTTGCGGTCTGGCGGCAAGGCGCTGTTGAGCTGCAATTCAAGCCGTCGAGGATTGTCTTTGCGCGCAATGGCGATCACGCCCGTCATGTAAATCTGGTTGATCAGGTGTTCATTTGCTGCGTTGCGTTCAAGCTTAGAGGCGAGTGGGTTAAACACCATTGTGGCCAGAATAGCGCCGTAAAATGTGGTTAAAAGAGCCACCGCCATGGCCGGGCCAATGACGTCAGGGTCTTGCAAGCGCCCCAGCATCTGTACCAAACCAATCAGCGTTCCGATCAGTCCCATGGCCGGAGCAATTTCAGCGGCCTTGCGCAACACACTTGCGGCGCGCATGTGACGCTGGCTTGTGGATATCAGATCCTGCCCGAGAATTTCATGGATTTCTTTCTCGCCCAGGCCGTCGATCACCAGGCCTAGTCCTTTGTGCAAGAAGGGCTCGCTGACAAACCGCAACAAAGGAGCCCCCTGAAGTTTGAGGGCACCGTTCATGCGGCAGAAGTCAGACAGTTCAAGCATAGTATAAGCGGTGTCGCGGGCGTCATGCTCACGATACACAACGGTTGTGCCGAGGATGGCACCGGTGTGGGCAATGTCACTGAAGCTAAAGCAGATTGTTGTGACCGCAAGCGTTCCGGCAACAACAATAAGCGCCGCAGGAACGTTGAAGAAAAAGTCTGCTGTGCCACCAATAATAATTGCGGCAACAATCAACGTAAAAGCGCAGCCAAGACCAAGTATGGTCGCACCATCAATGATTGTGCGACGCGGCGCAGCTGTTATGTCTGCGGTGTCGGACATAAGAAGGTCAGTTCCGTTGTGTCTTAATGATTTCTGTCATGGTAATGCCGAGGCGTTCGTCAACAACCACAACCTCACCACGCGCAACCAGGCGGTCATTAACGTAGATATCGATGGCTTCGCCGACTTTACGATCTAATTCCACAACCGCGCCACGACCCAATTTCAGCAATTGGTTCACCTGCATAGACGATTTACCCAACACAGCGGAGACGCGCACGGGAATATCGTAAACGGCTTCCAGGTCCTGTGCCGAACGTGGTTTGTCAGGAACATCAACCGGTGGGTCATCAAAGGCATCGCCTTTGTCTTTCTGAGAGGAAGCGAGTTCCCCCGAGAGCTCTTTCAAGCCCAGGTCGCCGTCATCAGACGCGTCAGCGTCTTCAGCAATATCGTCATCATCTGCCATAATCATTTCCGCCCCTTATGAGACGGCCCCACGTGATTAAATGCGCTTCTAAACTGTCAGCCTGACGGTTCAGGCTTACCTTCATCATCAAGCTTGTCTTCAGTAATACTCTTATTTTCGCTTGTCGTCTCGTCTGTGGCCAGTGATTCTGGCTCTTCGTTTTCGTTTTGCTCCTCGGGTTGCGGCTCATCCTGATCAGGGGAAGCCGCATCTTGCACTGTGTTGCCTATGGTGCCTGTGGCGTCTGTGGTGCTTGTGCTTTCCTCTGGCGCAGGATCTGCTGCATTCAGCTCGGCAGAATTAGGAGCCGCGTTTTCGTCTAAAACGCCCTCATCTGAAGGCTCATCATCAGGAATGGCATCTGCCGCCTCATCCATAGCTTGAAGGTCTACGGCACCTATATTTTCTTCGACAATAGTGCGAATTTCTTTCCACAAGCGGTCTTCGTTTCGGTCAGCGCCGCCGCCACTCCATTCGACACGACAATCGCCCGGCTGTAATTCGTAATCGGGAACAACAGACATTTCGCCGTTGAAGTTTGATTTTTTGCAAATCTCGTTCAAGTGCTTTTGAACATCCTCAGCAATCATAGTGTGCGTGCGGACGGTCAATTTGGGTTCTTCGTAAACCAAAGGTAAGACTTCGCGGACCAAAGCCTCAACAGATTCTATCGCACTGTCTTGAGCGTGCTGTGGAACGACTTTTTCAATAATGGCGTAAACCATGCGCATTGCGGTCTGGCCAAGGTCTGCGTTGGCTTTGTCCTGGTGCTCAGTCAACTCGCCCAATGCTGTGCTGATCAGGTTCAGGGCGTCCGCTGTGTAGTGTTCTCTGGCTGTTTCGGCTTCTTCAAGGGCAGCGGTATGACCTTGCACATAGCCGTCTTCTTTGGCGGCCTCAAGATCAGCTTCGGTATAGATTTTCGGTGGCGGAGGCGGTGGAGCATCGGGCGCGCCAGCCTCTGTGTCTTCGGCATTTTTTGCGCTGTCTTTGGCGGGCACCTTTTTAGGAATTTTAACTTCAACGGCTGGCCCATATTTTTCGCCAGGCAAATAGACCTTCGACGGATCGTCGAACGAGCGATCAAAGGTGAACGGCTTTGAACGTGCCGAGGCTGGTCTGGCGGGTGACATGGTGTTTTTTCTCTAAGTCCTATTATCTTAGTAGACCAACTCGTCGTCTTCCTTGCCTTCGGAAATAACGATCTGACCTGAGTTGGCCAGTTCCTTGGCGAGGGCCACGACAATGTTTTGAGATTCTTCGACATCGCGCAACCGTAATGGACCAAGGGCTTCCATATCGTCTTTGAGCATCTTGCCTGCACGTTCTGACATGTTACCAAAGAACAGTTCTTTGAGGTCGTCGGACGATCCTTTGAGCGCGATGCCCAGCTTGTCTTTCTCGACATGACGCAGCAGTGTTTGGATCGCATTGGAGTCGAGCCGGACCAGATCTTCGAACGTAAACATAAGTTTTTTGATCTTCTCGGCCGATTCTCTGTTGCGCTCTTCCAACGCCGTAAGAAAACGGCTTTCGGTGTTGCGGTCCAGGTTGTTGAAAATCTCGGCCATCATCTCGTGGCTGTCGCGAC
>CAYGSZ010000343.1:0-2960 GCA_964352705.1 uncultured Rhodobacterales bacterium | reverse complement strand
GGGACCGCACATTGCCTGAGATGCAGTCACAACTTGATGAGATGTCGCGCAATCTCATGGAAGAAGTGAACCTGGTGCATAACCGGGGCACCGCCTATCCGACTGTAAAAACTGAAGGGCTCGGGACACGCACGTTCTTGGACTCTGCAACGCAAGAAATAGACATCACCGATGGTGACGTCAGTATCGTGTTGTACAACACCGATGGCAGCGAAGCCTTTTCAACCAAACTCGGTGCCGATCTGGGCTTTACCACAGGCACGGTCGATGCCATGGCAACCGCTATCCAGACGTATATCGCAGCCCAAGACCCACAACTGGCCAACGCCACAATCGCCGTGAACGCCGATGGAAAGTTAGCATTCAACCTCGGCACAGAAGCCTTCGGAATTGCCTTCCGGGATGAAACATCTGCCGTTAAAGGCAGTGAGTCAGAGGACATTACCATTGAGTTTGATTTGGACGGCGACGGTGTCGATGACCAGACTCATAAAGGGTTCTCGAACTTCTTTGGTTTGAATGACTTCTTCACAACAGCGCCTAAGTTATCGTTCTACGAATCCAATTTTAAACCTAACAATTTTACGCTCGGCACAACGGCCACGCGCACACTGACATTTTACGACGAGACCAACGATCCGGCGACCGCCCCCATAGGAACGATTGACGTCGCCCCAGGCGACAGCCTGCAGGATATTGCTGATGCCATTAATTCAGACAACACTCTGAACCAGCGTCTAGAAGCAGAAGTGGTGCCGGATGGAAATGGGCAGAAGCTGCGTATACAACAAATTCAAGGTGAGCAGGTTCTGATTACTCAAACCGTGGGGCGCGACGCCATTGATGCCCTAGGGCTCGATGTGTCTGAGGTCGCAACCTCACAGTTGCTGGATGTTTCAAGCACACTGAAAGACGATCCCAGCACCATTTCCCGCGGCCGCGTTCAGTTTGATAATTTAACCGGCCGTTACTTCTTGTCCCCTGGGGATAATGAAGTGGCTGTCGAACTGGCCGCTTTGATGAGCTCTCAGACATCGTTTAATGCAGCGGGCGGGCTTTCCGGTGGCAATAACACGTTTGCAGATTATGCTTCACAGATTGTCTCCCGCGCTTCAACGCTGGGGGCCGCAGCGAACACAGACTTTCAATTTCAAAATGACATCAAAGGTGCGCTTGAGTTGAAGCACTCAGAAATCAGTGGCGTCAACTTGGACGAAGAACTCAGCCAGTTGTTGGTGTTTGAACAAACTTACGCGGCATCCGCCAAAGTGATTTCAACGACCCAACAGCTTTTCGATATTCTCAATAACCTGGTTTAAGACGGTTAGAATCAGGAGGACATAGACAATGGTTTCACGCATATCTACCTTCGCGAACAACCAAGCCATGGTTAATCGCATGCTTCAAACGCAGGTCAAAGTGTTTGATGCCCAGACTCAAATTGGAACTGAGAAGAAATCTCAGACCTATTCGGGCATCGCGTCAGACAGTTTTCGTTTGATTAGCATTGAGGGCGAACGCGCACGGCTTGACCAGTACGTCAAAAACAACTCAATCGCCGAAACAAATGCCAAAGCCATGGTCACCACCATAGAATCCATGGACGAAGTACTACGCCTGCTGAGGTCTGAGATGATCTCATTCACCAGTCGTGACCTGAGAAACCCCTCGAATGAGGATGTGGCCGCCGTGACCGACATTCAGGAACGTGCCTTCTCCGCCCTGAACGACATGGAGTTTTTCCTCAACCTGAAAATTGATGGAAAGTATTTGTTTGGCGGTGGCAAAACGGACAGTCCCCCCGTATCCATCCCTTATGACAATGTCACAGAATTCCAGCAGGACTATGATGGCATTGAGCGAACCTACGCGACAACTCGCACGGCCCACTTGAGCCAGGCCAAGTTTGAAGATGTCACGGTCACTTACACCAATGAAAACATCCCCGTAAAAGGCGAAGACACCGATGTGACGCGGATCACCGGCGCTGCAGCTGGAGATTTGATTACCGCGACATTGGATTCCAACAGCTTCGGTGATTTGACCTTTTCTAACGTTAATAGTGCTGGCGTTATCACTTCCTCCAACCAGAACGCCTTTAACAATGTGACGGTTGGCCAGACAATCCTGATCAACGGCACTGAAATAGCCGGGGCCGGTGCGACAGACAACAACGGTGTATATACAGTGACCGCTGTCTCTGGTGACGGTACGCAGATCACACTGGATCAAACGGTCACGGCAGGTACAGAACTGGCCGCCGTTGGCGTGAACATCAATTTGGCCGTTCCCGACGGCACGACAATGTTTTTGTCTGGTGATGACGTAACCAATGACGGCCCTTACACGGTGCGCTGGCCTACCAACGCAGAGATTGCCGCCATTCCGCTCGATATGAACGCAGCGACACCGGCTGTGGTATCCGGCGACGTGATGTGGGTGACCGGGCAGGTTTTAGATACAAGTGGCGAAGACATCACCTTAGATTCCGCCCCTTATTACCGCGGTGACCGGTTGGAAACTGAACACCGGGTAAGTGAAAACCGGGTCATTAAGTTTGGTGTCAACGGCCTCGACCCTGCTTTTGAGAAAGCCATCCGGGCCATTGGCCAAGTCTTACAGGGCGATCTGATCAACAACCAGCAGCGGGCTGTTGATGCCTTAGAGCTCTTAAACAACGCCATTGAACATTCGCCGCAATCCACCGAGAAACCCAGCGACATTCAAGATGTCGCGCAGCGCCTGGCGATCAATCAAAAGATTATCTTTGATGCCAAGGAAAATATGAAAGAATTCGACGGGTTTCTTGGACAGCGTCAGATCGAGCTTGAAAACGTGGATATCACTGAAGCCGCTGTGCGATTGCAAGATGACGTGCGTGCCCTGGAGATTTCTTTTGCAACCTTGGCCCGTATTCAAAACCTGTCGCTGAACAACTTCCTCTAGGTCTAAGATTGCTT
>CAYGSZ010000342.1:0-2972 GCA_964352705.1 uncultured Rhodobacterales bacterium | reverse complement strand
CTGGCCAATGGGGACCGGTGGGAGTCTGAGCTCGCAAAGCGGCTCGAACTCGACGCACCGTACCGGTAATTCAGGTCAGACGACGGGGAAGACGAATGCAGCAGAGTAACACTAAAATGACGGTATGCACCGTCGGGGGCGCGCGATGATTGCGGCTACGCTGGCATTTTATCTGTTCGCGGCTCTTGCGGTTATTGGGGCGCTGAACGTTATTTTTCAGAAGAACCCGGTTCACTCTGTGCTGTGGTTGATTTTCACGTTCTTCAATGGTGCCGGACTGTTTGTTCTGCTGGGCGCTGAATTCGTCGCCATGATTTTGGTCGTGGTGTATGTGGGTGCTGTCGCCGTGTTGTTCCTGTTTGTGGTGATGATGCTCGACATCAACATCACTGTGGTGCGCGAGGGGTTCCTGAAGTACTTGCCGGTTGGTCTGCTTGTGGGCGGACTCTTGCTGGCTGAGTTGGTGACCGTGTTTATCGGCTGGCAAATTTCTGACAATGCGGAAGCGATGCGCGCTGCGCCAACGCCAGATCCTGCGATGATTACCAACACCGAAGCTATCGGTCAGATTCTCTATACGGATTATGTTTATGTCTTCCAGGCCTCCGGTTTGATTCTGCTGGTGGCGATGATCGGGTCGATTGTTCTGACTCATCGCTCGCGTCAAGGCGTGCGCAAGCAAGTGATTGCCGATCAAAACGCCCGCACGCCTCAAGACACCCTTGAGATCGTCAAGGTCGAGTCAGGGAAGGGGCTGTAATGATGGTTGTCAGTCTGTCTCACTTCCTTACCGTTGCAGCCATTCTGTTTACACTTGGCATCTTCGGAATTTTCCTCAACCGGAAAAACCTCATCGTCATTTTGATGTCGATTGAACTGATGCTGTTGGCGGTGAACATCAACTTCGTTGCCTTCTCGGCCAGCCTTGGTGATTTGGTTGGGCAAATTTTTACCATGCTGGTTCTGACGGTTGCCGCTGCTGAAGCGGCCATCGGTCTGGCTATTGTTGTGGTGTTTTATCGTTCTCATCGCTCTATTGCGGTGGAAGATATCAACGAATTGAAGGGGTAGGGGCACCATGGAAGTCGCCGCAATTTTCCTGCCTCTCTTAGGGGCGCTTATCGCCGGGTTCTTTGGTCGCCAGATTGGCGACCGAGCCTCTCAGGTTGTGACATGTGTGGGCGTTGGGTCTGCAGCCGTGTTGTCGATCCCGTTGTTCTTTGATGTTGCCATTGGCGGCAATGAGCGCGTTGTGACGCTGATGAACTGGATCAACTCCGGCACCTTTGAAACCTCATGGGCGTTGCGCTTCGATACCCTGTCGGCTGTCATGGTGATGACGGTGACCTGTGTGTCGACGCTGATCCACGTCTATTCGGTTGGCTACATGAGCCATGATGATTCGAAGCCCCGGTTTATGGCGTATTTATCGCTGTTCACCTTTGCCATGCTGATGCTGGTGACCGCCGATAACCTGGTGCAGTTGTTTTTTGGCTGGGAAGGTGTTGGTGTTGTTTCCTACCTGCTGATTGGTTTCTGGTTTAAGAAACCGTCAGCCAATGCGGCGGCCATCAAAGCGTTTGTGGTGAACCGGGTCGGTGACTTTGGGTTCCTGCTCGGCATCTTTGGCATTTACATGCTGTTTGATGCGGTCACGTTTGATGCGATTTTCAATGCCGTGCCGAACCATGTTGATGACACGGTGACGTTCTTTGGCATTGAAGGTCATGCGCTAACCCTGATTTCACTTCTCCTCTTTGTCGGTGCCATGGGCAAGTCGGCCCAATTGCTGCTGCACACGTGGTTGCCGGATGCGATGGAAGGTCCGACCCCAGTGTCGGCGTTGATTCATGCCGCAACCATGGTCACGGCTGGCGTGTTCCTGGTGGCGCGGATGTCGCCCGTGTTTGAATATGCCCCATCGGCCTTGCAAGTGGTTACCATTGTCGGGGCCTCGACGGCCTTCTTTGCTGCGACGATTGGCTGTGTGCAAAACGACATTAAGCGCGTGATCGCCTATTCGACCTGCTCACAGTTGGGCTACATGTTCTTTGCCTGCGGTGTCGGTGCCTATTCAGCGGCCATCTTCCACCTGATGACTCACGCCTGGTTTAAAGCTTTGCTGTTCCTTGGCTCAGGATCAGTCATTCACGCCATGTCGGACGAGCAGGACATGCGCAAGATGGGTGGCATCTGGAAACATATTAAGTTCACCTACGCGATGATGTGGATCGGTACGCTGGCCTTGGTCGCGGTGCCGCCTTTTGCTGGATATTACTCGAAAGACCTGGTGCTTGAAGCGGCTTACGCGGCGCATTCCAGCGTCGGCACCTATGCCTTTGTGATGGGCATTGGAGCGGCGTTACTCACGGCGTTCTATTCAGGTCGGCTGTTGTTTATGACGTTCCACGGCAAGCCCCGGGCGGATAAAGATGTGATGGATCATGTCCATGAGAGTCCATTGTCTATGACCATTCCGCTGGCTGGATTGGCCCTCGGTGCGATCTTTGCGGGCATGATTGGGTATGATGTGTTCGTGGGCGAGGGTCGCCTGGACTTCTGGCGTGAGGCTTTGGCTGTTGTTGGTGTGGATGCCGTTGAAGAGGCGCATCATGTTCCGGCTTGGGTGGTCTGGTCGCCTCTGGTGGTGACTGCGATTGGTCTGGCGGTGTCGTTTCAGATGTATATGCGCAAGCCCGATATGCCAGCAAGGCTGGCGGCGCAATTCCCAGGCGTTTATCAGTTCCTGCTCAACAAATGGTACTTCGATGAGTTGTATGATTTTCTGTTTGTCCGTCCTGCGTTTTGGATTGGCGACAAGCTCTGGAAGAAGGGCGACCAAGGCATCATTGATCGGTTTGGCCCTGATGGCATTTCATCCTCTATTGCTAACGGCGCGCGTCGTTTAGGGGCTCTTCAGTCTGGCTATCTCTATCACTATGCGTTCGCGATGATCATCGGCATTGCCCTGT
>CAYGSZ010000341.1:0-2984 GCA_964352705.1 uncultured Rhodobacterales bacterium | reverse complement strand
GTAGATGAACCGAACGTAAAATCCTGAGAGTCTTGATCCGTCGTCGCGCTGACATGTCTCCCAGAGAACGACAGACTGAGGTTTTCCGAAGCCTTGAAAGACGCAAAGAGGGTTGCCGTGAGATTGTCGTATCCGTCTTTTTCTGGCCCGGTCGGCGATGCGGAAATACCGCCGATCTCTGAATACGCAACACTGCCACGGAAGGTGCCCCAGCCACCAGCGGTGCCCGCTTCAGCCCTGCCGCGTACCGTTGAAAACGAGCCCCCCTCGAGAAACCCTTCAGTCCATGGCCCGTCAGCTGCAACAGTTGGACCGGTGACCATGTTGATCACACCACCAATGGCCTCAGACCCCCACAGCGCACTTTGAGGGCCACGCAAAACTTCAACCCGCGAGACACCGCCACTGAGCAGAGTGGAAAAATCAAATTCGCCAGCATTGAACGGATCGCCCGCCTCAATCCCATCAATGATGACCAGAGTATGATTGGCCTCAGCCCCCCGCAACCGCACCTGAGTCAGCGCCCCAGCTGGGCCAGTCTGGTTCACGGCGATCCCAGGCAGGTCACGCAACAAACCACTGAGGAAGGTTTCTTGGCGTGCTTTGATGTCCGCCTCTGTCAAAACATCGACAGCACCGCCAACAGCCAGTCTGGCCTGTGGTACGCGGCTGGCGGTGACGATGATTTCATCGTCTATGCTGGGCTTATCCGCGGCAAACCCAGTGACGGGTAAGAAAATAACGCCTGCAAAAAGCAGGCTTCGATAGGAAATTTTAGTCACATGTAGTCTCCGTTTTGGTTCAACGCATGCGGCGTCGCCAAAACCGGGAATCGACCTGTGGATGTAAAACCAAGACCGGTAACCTGCGCAACGACACCAACTCGTGCGCGTCACCGCTACGGTTTACCGCCCCTTTGGAACACCCCGTCCAAGGGTAGATGACGCTGTGAGGGCAGGTCTCCTGACTTGCGGGTCATGGCCGTTCCACCAACCTTCCCAAGGCCAAAACCTCAGTGGCATTTCTGGTGGAGGGCTCGCCGCTTACAGTTGCGGGGGCAGTCTCGGTATCTCACCGAATTCCCTCTTGGCGTGCCTATGCCGAAGCACAAACACGCACACCTTCACTACAGCCCTACCTACTGCCAGGATATTGCGCCGTCAAGCTGGCGGTTTTAAGGACAACACAGATAGACTGAATTCATGACACCGATTCCATCCGCTGAAGATGTTCACAAAGCTGCTGGTCGCATAGCCGGACTCGTAACAAAAACACCTTTATTGCGCTGTGCAAAACTAGACGAGATCACAGGTGGACAGGTCTTTCTTAAAGCCGAATGCCTGCAAAACACCGGTTCGTTTAAAATTCGTGGCGCGATGAACCACCTTGCGAAGATGAGCCCTGAAGACCGCGCCAAAGGTATGGTGGCCTGGTCGAGCGGCAATCACGCTCAGGGGGTCGCAGCCGCCGCAAAGTACTTCGACTCATCCGCAAAAATTGTCATGCCCGCCGATGCGCCACAGTCAAAAATCGAAGCCACAGCGGCCCTTGGCGCGGAAATTCTTTTTTATGACCGGGCACGTGAAAATCGAGAAGAAATCGGCAGACGCATCGCTGCTGAAGAGAGTCGCATTATCATCCCGCCCTATGATCATGCGGATACCATCTGCGGCCAAGGCACGGTCGGTTTGGAAGCCATCGCACAGGCTGAAGCTTTAAAGGTAATGCTTGATGACGTGTTGGTGCCGGTCTCCGGCGGAGGACTGGCTGCGGGTATCGGCCTCGTCATGAAAGACCACTTTCCAGACATTAAACTTTACGCCGTCGAGCCAGCCGGGTTTGATGATCACTGCCGATCTCTCATCTCTGGTCACCCTCAGACCAACACAACAGCAACGGGTTCACTCTGCGATGCCTTGCTCGCGCCAACGCCAGGCGCGCTGACATGGCAGCTTAATCGTACTCAGATGGCCGGCGGATACACTGTGCCCGATGACGATGTGTTGACGGCAATGGCCTTTGCCTATCAGCATTTTGGTCTACGGTTGGAGCCAGGCGGTGCAATCGCATTGGCTGCTGTTTTGTCGGGCCGACACAGCGCCCAAGGTCGCAACGTCTGCGTTATTTTATCTGGCGGTAATGTTGACGATGACACCTTCAACCGCGCGTTGGATCACCAGTTGGATGTCATATAACGATTGTCACACCAGCCCGGGTATCGTGCTAAGTGTTGTCCAGGAACAGTTAAGTTTATGTGCGGAGGGGCTGATGAAAGCGTTACAACAGTTTGACCATGGCGATCCTGCAAAAGTTGTAAAGATTATTGATCTGCCTGAGCCGTCGCCCGGCGCAGATGAGCTTGTAATTAAGATGGAAGCCTCAGCCGTGCATCTGGCTGACATCAAACGCTTTCGTGGCGACGAAGGTTTTAAAGTCAACGACCTGCCGAGTCAGCCTGGTTATGAGGGTGTTGGGCATGTCACCAAAGTTGGCGCTGATGTCACCTCCTACAAGGTTGGCGACCGGGTCTTTCCCTGGTGGGGCGCTGGAGCCTTTGCAGAGAAAGTGTGCGTTAAGGCGGAGACAACACTACCAGCCCCAGAGGGTGACGCCGACCAGTTGGCATTGATGATGGTCAACGGCATGACCTCGGTCTGCCTGCTGGAAGACTTCGCAGATTTGAAAAAAGGTGATTGGATTCTTCAGAACGGTGCCAACTCAAGCTGTGGACGTTACCTGATTGTGCTGGCCAAAGAACGCGGCATCAAAACCTGCAATATCGTGCGACGTGAAAGCCTGTTCGACGAGTTGTATGACATTGGAGCAGACATCTGTGTCACAGACGAAGAAGATGCCGATGCTTTGGCGGCAAAAGTCAAAGAAGCCGTCGGCGGTGCGGACTTGAACATCGCGTTTGATCTGGTGGCCAGCGATGCCACGACACGGATCGCCCGCTGCCTGAATTACGGCGGCAAAGTTGTGAA
>CAYGSZ010000340.1:0-2986 GCA_964352705.1 uncultured Rhodobacterales bacterium | reverse complement strand
CAGAATAAGCCCGGGATCTAAACGTCGCGATCAACTGCGACTCAGAAAATGACGTTGCTGCATAATCAGGCTGATCATGTCGAATAATGTAAAGAAAATTCTGGCCGATAGAGTCATCAATACGTGTCGTCATTTCGTAATGATTATTCTGTTGGTCTTTTGGATTCCACATCACAGAATCGAACGGGTGAGGCTGAACATAGTAAAGCAGTTCCGACATCACTTTTCGATCATCAAACAACAGTGTCACCTTAGGCAGGTCACGACGCAATTCCTCAACCCAGTCGCCAGCGTGGTCCCAGCCCCGCATGCGCCGTGCTGGATCCAAATCAGGTGTGATAGAGATATCGAAGGTCCGAACAAGTAAATCAAAGTTATAGAACGCAGCCGCGGCCATAACGTGCAGTGCTAAAGACCCTTTGAGCAAATTTAATTTCTGCATCCGTAACACTTCGCCGACGACGAACACCGTAGCTGCAATATACGCAGTTGCGGCCCAGTTGGCATGCGCACGAGTCAAAAACGCCTCAGCAAATATTAAGGCAATAACGGGTATAGAAAACGCCAGTAAAAGCCTCTGAGAATCCGAAACACTATCACCAGATCGAGCCTTTATGATCAAACGGAAAACCAGCGCGATAAAAACCGCAAAAAGAATTGGACCGAACACTGCAAACTGACTGGCCAGAAACTCTATGGCTTTAAGGGGATTAACTAGATCCTCCCCAATGTTGATGTTTTCTCCCGTGTGCCGATAACTGGGAAATCCGTTGGACCAATTCCACCACAAGTTTGGGAGATATATGAAGAGTCCGAGCAATACAGCCGCCCAAAATTTGGGCCGCCGCCAAAATACAGCTTGCGTCTCTTGCGACTGGCTTTGAAGGCGAGGCTGGCGTGTGACTGCCAACACCGTAAGGCCCAGAAAAAAGAAGACCATGGCGTACTTGCTAAGAAGCCCGAAGCCGAGTGCCATCCCGAACAACAGCCACCAGTTCCATGATTTAGATGTTTCAGCTTTGATAAAAGCCAGGAAGGCCAAAGCCCAGAAAAACAGCAGGAAGACGTCTGTCGAGATGATAACGGCAGACAAGCTAACACCAGGAAGTGTTGCATAGGTCGCCGCAGCCCAGAACCCAGAGCGGCCAGAATACAGCGTCCGGCCGATCATAAACACAACCATAGCCGTCGCACCATGCACCAACGGTGCCGCCACTCTTACGCAGCCTTCGCCATCCCCGCATAACGCCGTCGTTCCGGCGATTACCCACGCAATGACAGGGGGTTTAGAAAAATATCCAAACGCGAGATCCTGAGCCCACGTCCAATATTGCGCCTCGTCAAAAAATAATGGAATGGATGAGGAAAAGACGACAAGCACACGAAACAATGTAACGGCTAAAACAACTGCAAATGCTATCGTCGCCCAAGTCGGATGATTCTCATCCGCCGATGGCTGTGGTTTCATACGCTCTAGCCGTCTTCGCGATGAAATAAATATGTTGTGCCGAGGAGAGCCGCAACAGCTGTGGGTGCCCATGCCGCCAATGGAAGTGGCAAAATCGCAGACAGACCCAGGGCATACGTAAGCCTTGAAAAAAAGTACAACATGAACCCTGCGCCCAAACCAGCAAGCCCGCGACGCGTCCACCCCCCAAGTCGATTGTTCGTGGTCAGGTAGAACGCGGACGCAACCAGCACCATAGCGCAGAACATAAAGGGTGAGGCCAACAGGGAATGCCAATATAGCCGATGTGGACGGGTCGCAAACCCGGCGTCTTCAGAAAACTTGATAAACTGAGGCAACTCCCAAAAAGACATTGTTTCTGGCGCTGCGAAACTCTCCTGAACTTGATCAATAGAAATAGTCGTCGGCAGAAAGAGCTCAGCATGAAAGATAGAACTAACTCCTGGGGCGCTTTCCCAGACTTGGTCTAACCTGAAAAAACCCTCAAGCAACTGACCCTTTTGTGCCTCAAACCGGCGTATAAAGCGATCCGCTTTGTCCAGTTCAAAAAGGCTCACCTCGGTGATGAAAAGGACGTTCCCGTCTTGGCGAACACTTCGGGCATGCACCACCGCTTGCTTATCATCTGAACTTTCTCGTAGCCATAACCCTCCCACACCAATGTTAAGTGTATTGGAGCGTTTAAAAAATAACTCATCCTTTAGCTGCTCATAGGTTTGATACAAACTTGCAGAAAAAGGGTTAATGACCATGAGGTTAAAAACACCCATTGCCGCGACAAGAAACAAAGTAGGTGCTAAAAACTGCCAGACCGAAACACCAGCAGATCGCATAACAACCAACTCGGAATTGCGCGCCAATCTAAACAGGGCGAACATCATCCCGATCATCACAGCAAATGGCAGAACATCCTGAAGCGTATGAGGGAGCTTCAAGGCCGCCAACCCGACCAGCATGCCCAACCCCAAGTCTTCAGCGGTCACAGACCGTCTCACCAACTCAATAAGGTCAAACAACATGATCAAGCCCATCACCACCAGCAGCACACTCGCAAATGCGACAATGAACTGCCAGCCAATATAGAGTGATAAAGTGGGGTAGAGCCTATTCAAGAGTGTTGGCCTATCTTCGAAAGGAACATATCTTCACCATACGTTAAATCTCATGTCCCGTGAACGGGTGAGAAAACCCATACCTCGCGCACGGGCCTTGGCAAACCAAATCGGGTCAATCTGATGGTCAAACTCAATAAAATATACACGCGCACCGGCGATGAGGGTGAAACAGGCATTGGGGATGGGTCCCGTCTTCCAAAACATGCTTTACGTGTCTCCGCCTATGGGGACGTTGACGAAGCCAATGCGGTGATAGGCATAGCCTTAAGCGAACTCAAAACAAGTAGCTCAAACCCTAAAATTGCCGCGACCTTATTGCGTATTCAAAACGACCTGTTCGATCTAGGTGCAGACTTATGTGTTCCGGAACAAGATGGTGAAGAACCCGGCACATGTTTACGCA
>CAYGSZ010000339.1:0-2986 GCA_964352705.1 uncultured Rhodobacterales bacterium | reverse complement strand
CGCCAAAGGTCTGTGCCTCGCGCCTGGCCTGGTCGATATGCGGGTGCAAATCCGGGAACCGGGTGAAGAGCATAAAGAGTCGCTGAGAAGCGCCGGTGAAGCCGCCGTTGCCGGTGGCGTCACCACCATGGTCTGTTTACCCAACACCCAGCCGGTGCTGGATGACCAGGCCACGTTAGAGTTCGTAGCCCGTCGCGCCCGCCTGCACGCCCTGACCAAAGTTTACGCCTATGGCGCGGCCACTAAAGGGCTTCAAGGCAAAGAACTCGCTGAGCTAGGATTGCTGGCCGAAGCTGGTGCAGTCGCGTTCACCGATGGCACAGTGGCCATATCAGATTCCCAGGTGATGCGGCGCGTTCTGTCCTACGCCGCGACCTTTGACCTGATGATTGTTCAACACCTGGAGGATGCGTCGCTCGCTGGCAATGGTGTGGTGACATCGGGAGAGATGGCAACACGTCTGGGCCTATCCTCAATTCCTCGGGAAGCTGAAATCATAATGCTGGAACGCGATATTCGTCTGGTTGAGATGACCGGCGCGCGATACCATGCTGCTCACATTTCAACCTCTGACAGCGTTGCGATCATTGCCCGGGCCAAAGACAAAGGTCTGCGCGTGACCTGTGATACCGCACCGTTTTACTTTGCCCTGAATGAACTGACCGTCGGCGAGTACCGCACGTTCGCGAAGCTCTCTCCACCGCTTCGCTGTGATGAAGACCGGCAGGCTATTGTTGAGGGGCTAAAGTCTGGCGTGATTGACGTCATTGCCAGCGACCATTCACCGCAAGACCAGGACAGTAAGCGCTTGCCGTTTGCCCAGGCTGCTTTTGGCGGCTCTGGACTAGAAACGCTTTTGGCTGTCTCGCTTGATCTCGTACACAACGAAGACCTCAGCCTGCTTGAAACGCTAAAGCGGCTCACATGCAGCCCCGCCCAACTGCTCGGATTAAATGCAGGTCATTTGCGCAAAGGATCGCCCGCAGACCTGGTGTTGTTTGCCCCAGACGTGGGGTGGAAAGTGGTTGGCGACAACTTTAAATCAAAGTCCAAAAACACACCGTTCGACGGTCGCCCGGTCCAGGGAAAAGTCTATCGTACCGTCATCGATGGACGCACTGTATTCCAGGCCGCATCCTGATGCCGCTTCAACTTGACCCTTCGTCTTGGACCTTTGCCCTGATCGTACTGGGCGGGTACCTCATAGGCTCCATACCTTTTGGCTTATTGCTGATCAAAGCCACAGGGGGTGGGGATATTCGAAATATCGGGTCCGGCAACATCGGCGCGACCAATGTGCTACGCACCGGGCGCAAAGGCCTGGCAGCCGCAACACTCCTTCTCGATGGCGGCAAAGGGGCCCTCGCTGTGTGGCTTGGAGCCATGGTTGCCATTCCACAGGCCGCAGAGATTGGGGGGTTGATTGCAGGTGCAGGCGCTGTGTTGGGACACAACTTTCCCGTCTGGCTTAAGTTTAAAGGGGGCAAAGGTGTTGCAACCACCCTCGGTATGATGCTCGGAGCCGTCCCCATCATCGGCGCGATGTCCTGTGTCACGTGGATCGCGATGCTCATTATCTTTCGATACTCGTCCCTGGCGGCTTTGATCGCCCTGGCCCTCGCCCCAGTCTTTGCGATGCTACTGGGCATGACGAATGCCGCATTGATGTTTCTGGCCCTCGCTATTCTTGGCTGGGTGCGACATTGGTCAAACATTGGGCGGCTGCTGAAAGGCGACGAACCTCAGATCGGTGGATCATAGACGCTGATGGCGTCCGGTCGTTCAAGTGACCCTGAGACACTCGCCAGTCTTCGTTTGATTCGATCAGACGGCATTGGCCCCATCACCTATCATGGATTGGTGGCGCGGTTCGGTTCTGCGATCAACGCCCTGGCCGCCCTTCCCGATCTGGCAAAACACTCCAAGCGCAAGAAGCCGTTTCGCGCCACGTCGCAAGAGCAGATCGAGCAGGAACTTCATCAATTGGAGAAGATTGGTGGCACTCTTGTCGGCATGCAGGAGGCGCAGTATCCGGCAAACTTGGCTGAAACCTCAGATGCACCGCCATTTCTAACCGTCTTGGGAGACATAAGTCATTTGGCCCGGCCTGCTGTTGCCATCGTCGGCGCGCGCAATGCCTCTTTGAATGGCAAAAAAATAGCCCATCAACTGGCCCAGGATTTAACAGCCGCTGGCTATACGGTTTGGTCTGGCCTCGCCCGGGGCATTGATACGGCCGCCCACACCGGTGCTGTTGCAAAATCGACAGTTGCCGTCCTGGCCGGTGGCGCAGATGTCCTATATCCCAGAGAAAACAAAGATCTTTACGAAAACATCAAAGCCAATGGCGCTGTTGTGTCCGAGATGCCGCCCGGCACTGAACCGCAAGCCGCCTATTTCCCAAGACGCAACCGGATCATCTCGGGTGCCAGCGCTGGCGTCATTATTGTCGAGGGCACGCCAAAGTCAGGTTCCCTGATCACGGCGCGTTTCGCGTTGGACCAAGGCCGTGAAGTTTTTGGCGTTCCCGGCTCTCCGCTCGATCCCAGAGCACAGGGTCCGAACGGTTTGATTCGGGACGGCGCTGTCCTGGTGCGATCTGCCGATGATGTTTTGGAAGAACTCGGGCGCGCCAGAGAAAATCTGTTTGGCATAAAAGATTCGGCGTCCAAGCGCACCCAACATATTGAAAACATTGATGAAAAAGATGTTGATACGTTACGATCCCAAATCTTAAGCGAGATCAGCACAACGCCCGTGACAGTTGACGAACTGCGACGACAGTGCCAAGTGTCTGCCCCCGTGATCGCCGCAACACTGCTTGATCTTGAGTTAGCGGGGCTTATTGAACGGCTTCCAGGCAACAGAATTTCTGCTGTCCGGAACACATAAACAACGACGGGTCGTTGGCGCACCATGCACCTGCCCGCAAGAATTTAGGACGCGAAAACAGATCGATGAATAACATTGTCATCGTCGAATCCCC
>CAYGSZ010000338.1:0-2993 GCA_964352705.1 uncultured Rhodobacterales bacterium | reverse complement strand
GAACTTCTACCCGATCTCAGAACTGCAAGCGGCATGCATATACCGGTGATCGTGTTTTCGGCCAACGATATAGACCAGTCATCCGCGATTGAGAAAGTGACACACATTTTACAGAAATCGCGAACCAGCAATGAGGAGCTTTCCGCCTGCGTGATTTCTGCTATTGAGAGACACCACCGAAATCAAACATCAATCTCGTAGGGCCTTGAATTTAAGCATGGCAAAAAAATTAGAAAGAATTCTTCATGTTGAAGATGAACCCGATATCAGGGCCATAACCAAAATGGCGCTTGAAAAGATTGGACACCTCAATGTGGAAAGCTGCGAATCTGGCAAGATTGCGCTTGAACGCGTAGCAGCTTATGCGCCCGATCTCGTTTTGTTAGACGCTATGATGCCAGATATGGATGGCCCCGAAGTTCTCAAACAATTGCGCGAGCGAGAAGAGACCAAACACCTGCCGATCATCTTCATGACGGCTAAAGTGCAATCGAGCGAAATTGAAGCTTACAAGGCCATGGGGGCCCTGGATGTGATTGCCAAACCCTTTGACCCGATGAACTTACACCAGCAGATCAAAGACATTTGGGCGGCAACACAGGCGTAGTTACCGTAATTGTCGCAAAGTAAAACGCCCGGACAGTTGCCCGGGCGCCTTTTTTCGATTTGAGAATTTAGTCTTGCTCTTCAGTTCGCCAGGTGTCGATAGCCCGCTGGGTCACCGTCCATGACGTTTCATTAGGGCGCATATCATCCAAAGGTGGCGCTGAAACATAGGCCGGGTAGTTGGTTTTGATTTCTTTCTTCACTACTTCGGGTAAGTCTTCCCAGCTGTCGAGCCGCAGACCGGCGGTGTGAAAAATCACCACCCCATCCCGATCTCCCATCTTCATCCAGGGGAGAAACTTAGAAACCCGAGCCCAAGAAATAACCCGGTCCTTTACGAAGTTCGCATCCCCATCCAAGAGATCCTCGATGGGGGTTGCGCCAGTTCCAAACTCCATGGCGTGATAGGTTCCTCCGACATACTCCTGATAATCGCCCGCAAGGGGGTTATCATAAAATAGCCGCGCAGCACCGCCACCGTTGAGATACATACCTCCCAACTCAGTGGCCTCGAACTTCGCCCGTGGCGTGCCGTCATCGTTATAGGCATAAACCGGAAAACGTCCGTCTCCGATCTGCATATTCACAGGATCATTAGCAACCTGAATGACTTTCACTTCTTCGTCGGTCCATGGGTTCAACCACGTATCGACAACTTCATTGGTCTTCGGATCAAGATAGAACATCACTTCGCGTGAAACCGCGCGATATCCCATCCCCTTTTTTGGGTCTTCGAGAATGTCACAGGCTCGCACGTTCATACCCTGCACGTTAAACAAGTGACGATCTTTCTCGCCGGGACGGCGGCTATACATTTTGCCTTCCCACCAAAAAATCGCTTCATCGCCCGCAACCAACGAGCAACTCTGTTTAACCTGCATTTTTATAACGTCGTTAGGATCATTTGGGTCGAGGCGTTCGGCGGTTGCGATGAACGGCAGCAGAGCGCACACACCAGCAGCAAGCCCAATTAAAAAACGATTCATCATTTCAGTCCTCCCTCTACGCTGCGCGCATCAAACACCTGCTTGAAATAACTCCAACTGGTTACATTTGGACGAGCATCGTCCAGCGGCGGCGGCTCTTTGTAGATCGGATAGTTCTTTTCAATCTCGGCTTTAATTCGCGCGGGCAATGCGTTGTAGCCATCAACACGCCCTCCAACAGTGGAGAAAATCATCATGCCAGTGCGGCCCTCCATCTTCATCCACGGAAGCCATTCGGAAAAACGTGCCCAAGACAAAACATAGCTGTCGAGCTTATCCTTTTCAGAGTCGAAGAGATCGTCGGCGTATGTGTAAGAATTTAGCGCTTCCATGGCGTGGTACATGTTGCCAACGTAAGCTTGGTAATCGCCGGCTAAGGGATTCTGATAATAAAGTGGCGCCTCGCCGCCTTCGATGACACGATTGCCAATAATCTTGGCGTCAAACGTGTACGGTACCCCCTCAGCAGATCGCGCATAAGACGGGCCACGCATATTGACGGGGTCGTTAGCCACTTGGATGACCTCGACCTCTTCCTTGGTCCAGGGATTCACCCAGGTGTTCATCACTTCGTTGGTTTCAGGATCGAGATACAAAAGAATCTCTCGCGATACAGACCTGAACCCATGACCTCTTTTCGGGTCTTTAAAGTTTTTGCAGGCCCGCATATTCATGCCTTCGACGTCAAACAGATGCCGGTCTTTCTCACCCGGGACTCGGCTGTAAGCAGAGCCCTGCCACCAATAGACGATCGGCTCGCCTTCTTTGAGCGAACAGTTCATTTTTTGGGCAGCCAGAATCGCATCATCTGGATTGGCTGGGTCGAGCATTCGAGCGCTTGCGGTTGCAGCTATGCATAAACCAATGGTGGCAGTTGCAAATGCAGTCCAATACCGAACCTTAAGTGTGTTCAGACGTGTCATTGATATCCCCTTCCTCTGACTTCAATTTAAGTGGAGTCGCAAAAAACCTACTCATACTGACAACCTCTGCACTCTGCCGTACCACTCGCAAGCAGGAGGCCGACCCTCATGCTCTTAGAATAAATTTTTACAAAAACATAAGTGAAACAAATAATACCCTAATATTTATGGTGTTTATAAATCAATCTCCCGTTTTTTATCGCCTCAGCAAATTATTGCCTTAGTCGTGGGATTTTTCTTGCAAGATTGGCCCGCATTAGCGACTCATACGCGCTCGGAACTGGTCTAACCTGTCTGAGACTAGAAACACCTTCCCCCTTGCAGGCTGAATGGCAGCCCGCCTAAAATAGCTACACCTAGTAGGTCCATTCTCTTTGACCCACTTCATATTGTGAGGAAAACCTGTGAAACCCTTTGCTTCCGCCATTTTTGGCTGCGCCTTTATGGCTTTTGCGCTGGTCGGCACGACATCGTGCGC
>CAYGSZ010000337.1:0-2995 GCA_964352705.1 uncultured Rhodobacterales bacterium | reverse complement strand
ACTCAAAACATAAGAATGAAGAAAGCATGGGCTTGTTCGAGTACAATCCCGGCACAGTTCCGGTTTAGAGGATATTTAATATGCGCGTTATTGCTGCGATATGCGTCGGATTAACACTCGCTGTTGGGAGTGGCGCTTATGGTGAGGAAGACGTGGACCTCTCTATTGCCGACTTGCGCCGCCCCACTATGCCTGTGGCCGACTTAGACGCATCCTTAAAATTCTTCACCGAAGTGCTGAACATGCAGGAGGGTGGACGGGTCGTTTATAATAGCCCGGTCCTGCGCAAGGCCATCGGCGCACCAGACGGCGTTGATATTACAGTGCTGGCGCTCAATGATCGCAATCAGACCGGCGCGATGGTCTTGGTGAGTGCCCCAGGCATCACGATTGATGCAGCGGCGAACGCGCGTAACGCCACCACACTTGCATTAACGGTCGATGACATTACTTCTGTCTATGAACGGGCCCTCGCTGGTGGCTATACCGTTTTGATGTCGCCGGACGAAGCTGCTGCGGCTGAGAATTATCCTCCAGAAAAGGAAATGATTCTGTTAGAACCCGGGGGACATCGTTTAATCGTGGTTCAACCACCGGATTTAATCGTGGTTCAGCCGCCGCCCGCCGCACAATGAGGACTGGGGATT
Organism: uncultured Rhodobacterales bacterium; assembly: GCA_964352705.1. Classification (GTDB taxonomy): domain Bacteria; phylum Pseudomonadota; class Alphaproteobacteria; order Rhodospirillales; family Rhodospirillaceae; genus WLXB01. The sequence continues at coordinate 2,348 of CAYGSZ010000337.1, read as the reverse complement.
GGCTGAGCCCTCATACTAGGTTTGGATAGAGAAAAAAGATGAGCGAACAACCGAAAGTCACGTTACCCCGGGATGCCAAAGGCAAAAGATCTGTCTTTTTTGAAGACCCTGCGATTGACCAGATTATGACCTTTATTCTGGAGCTCTCAGCCGAGGTTTCTGTGGTTTATGACCGCATGGACACCATTGAGCGTCTGCTGGACGAAAAAGGCACCATCAGCCGTGACGACATTGAGGCGTATCGCCCCAATGAAGACGTTGAGAATGCCCGTAATGAGCGGCGCGAAGGCTATCTGAAACGGGTCTTCCGCATGCACCCGCAGGCCCCTGCAAAGGACTAAGCGCGACTTGACCCCAGAGGCGGCTTGACCCCAGAGGCGGCTTGACCCCAGAGGCCTCTTGACCAATGTCAAAGCCACGCCTCAACAAATCGGGTGAAGTCTAAAAAATCTGGCGTCAAACTGCTGACCAACAGATGATCGCCCGTCCGAGAGGACTCGCCTCTCTGACGTAGCCCGATAAGCTGCGCTCAGTGTTCCTAAGAAGCCTACAGTGGAGATTTAGATGATACCTCTCGAAACCCATGACATGTTGGCCAAGCGCATTCACGATGAGGAGTCGCGTCAGTCCTTCGTGAATGATTTTCGAGTCCATCTGGCCAGCAAGGTCTTTCCTGGCAATTTCCCCACTTACTACAATCGGGTTCTACCCCAGTTCATAAAAGAAAAAGGCCGCGAGCCTGAAACCCGCCATGAAGTGCGCCGGGTGATGACCCATGATCCCTATTATTCTTTCTGGAGCGCCATGCAGCGCAACAGCCAGGAAATGATTTGGGACTCGGTCATCGATTCTGTTGAACGGCAACTGCCAGAGTTGATCGACAAATCCCGCGCAGCGGGTAACAAGGGCTCGCTCACGTTGGACCCTGACCTGGAAATACCAAAGTATCACGTGGCGGCAGACATTCACTTGCAGCCGGGTGCCTATCACTCAGATCAGATCGATGATGATGTCGCCGCCGGCGCCATGTACGACTGGGGCACCTACATTTATTCCATGGGTGGACTTGGGGTCGGCAACAACGCCCTCGGCCAGATCACCCACGGTTTCTTTAACAACGAATTCCCCGACAGAACACCAAAGCGCATCTTGGATATGGGCTGCACCATCGGCGGGTCCATCACCTATTGGGCGCAGCAAAACCCCGAAGCGGAATGTCATGCCATTGATGTTGGTGCGCCCGTGCTGCGCTACGGTCATGCCCGCGCCGAAGCCTTAGGTGCCGCCGTACACTTCAGCCAACAGAATGCAGAACACACCAACTTTGAAGACGAAAGTTTCGACGTTGTGATGTCGCATATTCTGCTGCACGAAACGTCGCGCACCGCCATTCAAAACGTGTTCAATGAATCCTACCGCCTGCTCAAGCCAGGCGGCGTGATGATGCACATGGACCTGCCGCAAGCCCATGGACAACCGCCGCTCGAAGGCTTCTTGTTTGAGTGGGAAATCTACAACAACAACGAGCACTTCTTTGCGCAGTTAAGAGACATGGACATGGCAGAGCTGTGCCGCAAAGCAGGATTTAAGGAGGAAAACATTCACCTCAAATCCGCCGGCTCGTTCTGGATGGAGGACCAAACCCCCTACGCTGACGACGGGTTTGAGTTTCCCATCACGATTGGTATCAAGTAGCCATAAACAAAACCTGAAACACTTTGAGGGATGGGACGCACAATGCCCAACGACGAGCAAAAGAAAATCAAACTGCCCCGCACCGCCAAGGGCAAAAAGCCACAATACTTTGCAGACCCGACCGTCGATAAACTGTTGTCTATGGTTCTGACCTTGATGGGCGAACTTTCTGTGACGCGGGACCGTTTAGATACGGTCGAGCGCCTGATTGAAAAGCATGGCGTGTTCAAACTGGACGAGATTGAGCACTACGATATTCCCGACGACGTCGATCAAATCCGCAGTGAGCGCCGCAGCGCCTACATCGCGCGCGTGCTTAAAACAGTGCAGGACGAATTGGACTCCTTACAGGCCAAAGGCGACGGCAAGAACTCAGAACTGGACGACTAAAATACAGCCGCAATGAATGTCACGACCAAAGGGCCGCTTCTGAGAAGCGGCCCTTTGCTTATACGGACGCAGGGAACTAGATGCCGAACACAACCATACTCATTTGTGTGGCGGCCGCTGCTGCGGGGTAAGACAGAGTAAGTGCCAGTGCGTAAAACTTGGTCATGAGAACCTCCGGTTTATACAGGACGCGAAAGTGCGCCGGGATACGGTGGCAAGGCCAAACAGCTTGTGAGAGCTTAACGTTCAGGTCAAAGACAGCG
>CAYGSZ010000336.1:0-2999 GCA_964352705.1 uncultured Rhodobacterales bacterium | reverse complement strand
AACGCGCAATCTGCCAAAGACTATGAAGAAGCGCGAGACATTGTATGGGCCAAAGAAAAAGCCATCTATGAAGCACGCTCAAAAACGGGCCTGGATTACTACATCGCCAATTCCTCGCCGAATTACGTGGGCTGGCCACCGGGAACACCAAAACCGTCGCCAATTTCCCAACTCAAAAAGAACCAAGAGAGTGGGTTGTTCAAATTTCCAAACCAAGAAAAGCTTGAGTTGTTTTACGATGACTTCGCCATGCATGGCGACACCGGCGTGATTTACTACAACACTCACCGCACCATGCTGCCCGATGGCACCAAGGTGGATCAGCGCTACCACACCATTCATGTGTGGGTGAAAGACACGGATGAGGACTGGAAACTGATGGGCGCAATGGCCCGCCAGGTTCAGTAAAGCGACGGTTTATACACCGTCACCAACGGTCTTAGATCGCAACAGTGGCTGGATTGTAATCGTGAATGGTGATCGGGTCGTATTCTTTGGCCCGCTCCTCCAAAGCTTTTTCGATCGTACCGTGCATTCTAAGCCCATTGTATCGAGCCCCTATGGTGACCAGGGCCGTGCGCTCGCGGCGCGCATTCTCGTAACGCTGCAAGCCTTCTTCGATGCTGTCGGATGCTTCGAGACATCGCGCCAAGACGACACCATCTTCAATGGACATGCCCGCGCCTTGCCCCAAAAAGGGCAACATCGGATGTGCAGCATCACCGAGCAGTGAGACACGCCCAACCGTCCATTGCTTCATGGGCTCGCGGCCAAACATGCCCCAACGGAAACAGGTTTCCGCAGGTATGTGCTTGATCATTTGCTGAACTTCTTCACAGGTGTCCGCAAATTCTGTTTGTAATTCATCCTTCCGCGCTGGAACGGACCATCCTTCATCCACCCAATCTTTCTTTTGGGCGTAGGCAGCGAAGTTGATGGTTTTGCCGCCCCGAATTTTATACCGGACGACGCTGCGGTGCTTACCGCTGAACACGGAGGTATCGGTGTTAATTGTCCCCTTTGGCATCGCATCTATAGGAACTAAACCGCGCCATGCGACATAGCCGAGGAACTCAACTTTATCGTCGCCAAATAAAGACTGACGCACGACGGAGCGATTTCCATCACATCCGATGGCAACATCCCCTTTAACGGTATCGCCGTTTGTAAAAGTAACTTCCACACCAGAAGCATCTTGTTTGAGAGACTTGAAGCAATGGCCCAGATGAATGGCTTCTGGGTCATGATCGCTAACTGTATTTGCTAAAAGGCGATGAATATCTGCGCGGTGAAACATACGAAAGCGGGCATCTGGATCAGGATCAGTTTCCCCTTTTGCCTGTCGCACGTCCCCTGGAGCTGACGAATTGGTTTGGATCACACCGGTCATCAAATCCTTGCCGCCGCCACTTTCCGGACGAAACCCAATCTCATCGAGTTTGTCTGCAAGTCCCAGAGATCGCATGGCCCGATTGGCGTTCTTCGCCAGGGTCAGGCCCGCACCAACCTCGCCCAACTCGTCGGCTTGTTCATGCACAGACACTTTGAAACCAGCCCGCTGCAAAGCGATCGCCGCAGTTAATCCGCCGATCCCCGCACCAACCAAAACAACTTTCAAATTTTTCACAACACTCTCATTTCACCATGCAACTCACAGTGGGATTTATGGCGCGGCTTATCCCACGACATATTTGTTATAGCTGTCACACTGAAACGCATATCAGTTCTATTACGGTGAGTGTCTCAGGAGAGGAGGTTATTAGAAACAACTGTGCTGTTTTTGGACCATTGCGTGGTCAATATTTTAGCACGTTAAGTCGCCGAGACTGGCTGCACATCAACCGAGACTTTTACAGTATGCTCGCCACCGCCGATCATAAAACCGTTGATGGGACTGACATCGCCATAGTCCCGTCCCCACCCGAGCGTAATGTGTTCGTCCCTGGGTATGAGATTGTTTGTGGCGTCAAAATCGACCCACCCCAAACCAGGACACCACACGGCAATCCAGGCATGAGACTCATCCGCACCGACCATCTTGGTCTGGCCTTCTGGCGGATGAGTTAAAAGGTAACCACTGACATAGCGGGCAGGTAAACCAAGACTGCGCAAACAAGCCAATTGGACGTGCGCAAAATCCTGACACACCCCCCGACGCTCTGCGATGACTTCTGCGACAGGCGTCGACACATCAGTGACACCGCCCTCGTATTTGAAATCCCTGTAAATGCGCGTAGTGAGGTCCATGGCTGCTTCAAGAATAGGGCGGCCTGGCGTGAAAGACGCTTCTGCAAGCTCGCGCGCGCCGTCTATTCCTGTCACATAGGGGGATGCAAACGCAAACTGATAGGCCTCAAGCGTGGCTGCGTCTGAGATGCTCTCAAATAACTTTTTTACGTCTTCCCAGGGGGGCGTGATCGCCAGTTGCAGTGGCGGTGGCGCCTCAACTTCGACCTCGGACAACGCCTTAATTTCCAACGTTTTGTGCGGTTCTTGAATGGTTGCGTAGGTCACAGTGTTTTGGAAATAGTCTAAGCTTTCTGAGCGCACGGCTGGAAACGGTGTAACCTGAACAAAGGCCCGACTACAGATCTGCCGACCATGACTACGCGGAGTCATATGCAGGAGTTGATGAGAGATAGAGACCGTTTGAGTGTACTTGTAGACTGTACGGTGATGAATTTTGTACTTCACAGTCCAGCCTCGGACCACCTTGGCCCAGACAAATGCTGCGTTTCAGCATGAATAAAGTAAGTCCGGCCAACGGAGTCAGATAACGCCTCAAGTCCGCCATGCAGTTCGGTCAAAAGAACCTCTAAAGCATCTCTTTTTCCAGTCTTCGCGTTAATCTGACTCAGTTCGTTAACGTCTGCGAGCATGAGAGGCGTACGTAAGCCGATTGTGAGTTTCTGTGTCGGCGTAAGGCCCTGCGTTTCACTCGGGTCAGGCAGAGCATCAATGTGATCCGCTAATGCTGAAAACTGGTAGACGACAGACCG
>CAYGSZ010000335.1:0-3005 GCA_964352705.1 uncultured Rhodobacterales bacterium | reverse complement strand
ATCATCGCGGCTGATTTTGACGGCGGGGTGAGCGCCCTGTTTGAGTCCATTGACCCCAAGCCGGTGGCCGCCGCGTCCATTGCCCAGGTGCATTTTGCGATCACCACTGCGGGCGACGAGGTTGCCGTTAAAATTCTGCGACCCGGCATTCGCGAGGCCTTTCATCGTGATCTCGATCTCTTGTATTGGCTGGCTGAGACCGTTGAGCGCACGCAACCGAGGCTGCGTCGATTGAAGCCGGTCGAGACGGTACGCGCCTTTGAGCAGGCCGTGCATCTGGAAATGGATTTGCGGTTTGAGGCTGCCGCCGCCGAAGAACTGCGCGAAAACTTTGCCGACGAGCCCCGGTTCCGGGTACCAAAAATTGATTGGCAACGCACCTCTGAGCATGTGCTGACGCTGGAGCGGGTATCCGGCGCGCGGGTCGATCAACCGCGCAATGTGGAAGCCCTAGGGCTTGACCCGGTCGCGTTGGTAAAAACCTCTGCGGAAGTGTTTTTCAGCATGGTGTTTCATCACGGTTTTTTTCACGCCGATATGCACCCGGGCAATTTGTTTGTATCAGACGACGGCACGCTGATCGCTATCGACTTCGGGATTATGGGCCGGATCGACGCCCCGACCCGCCGCCGCCTGGGCGAGATGCTGCTGGGCTTTCTGACCCGGGATTATACCCGCGTCGCCGAAGTGCATATTGAAGCCGGCTACGTGCCTGCTAATAAAGACGTGGGCGCGTTTGCACAGGCTTGTCGCTCCATCGCCGAGCCGATTCTGGGCAAACCCCTGAGTGAAATTTCTCTCGCCCGCCTGTTGGGTCAGTTGTTCCAAATTACCGAAACCTTTGAAATGCAGACTCAGCCTCAGCTTTTATTACTGCAAAAGAGCATGCTTCTGGCCGAAGGCGTGGGGCGTGTTTTGGCCCCCAAGGTCAATATGTGGGAAATGGCCCGGCCCTTGATTGAAGACTGGATGGTGAAAGAACTGGGACCGCAAGGCAAACTGCGTGATGCAATGTCGGAGACCACGACGGCCCTGGCCAAGCTGCCACGTCTGATTGACAGCGTGGATGCGGCCGCCGCTCAAATTCGGCAGCAGGGCCTGAAGCTGGACCCGGAAACCGCCGCTGCGATTCGCGGTAAACCGCCGGGGCAATCGCGGATCAACTGGTGGCCTTGGGCCATTGCTGCTGGTGCGCTTCTGCTATGGATTGCAGGCTAAACCGGCTTAGGTGACGCTGCACCTCAGAGTCGTATACTCTGGGGTTCTGGGGTAGAAATGCAGCCTGATTGGCTAACCCATGACTTGAAAGACTGACTCCGTGCTTGAGAACCGCCGCATCCTGTTAATCGTCTCTGGTGGCATTGCCGCCGTGAAGGTGCCCGATTTAATTCGCCGCCTGCGCGAGCGGGGGGCCCAGGTGCGCTGTATCCTCACCGAGGCCGGAGCGCAATTTGTTACGCCCATGAGTTTGGCGGCGCTGTCGGGCGACAAGGTGTTTCAAGAGCTGTTCTCGCTGACCGATGAAAGTGAGATGGGGCACATCAACCTCAGCCGCGAAGCCGACGTGGTTCTGGTCGCCCCGGCGACCGCCAACATTATGGCCAAGCTGACCCATGGTCTCGCGGATGACCTCGCCACCACCGCGCTGTTGGCAACCGATAAGCCGGTGATTCTGGCGCCATCGATGAACGTGATGATGTGGACCCATCCCGCCACGCAATCCAACCTGAGCACGTTGCAGGAACGCGGCGTGACCATCGTCGGGCCGGGGGCCGGTGACTTGGCCTGCGGCGAAGTGGGCAACGGACGTATGGCCGAGGTGCCGGAGATCATCGCCACGCTGAACCGGTTTTTTCAGGGTCATGAGGGCCAGGGGGCGCTTACAGGATACTCAGCCCTGGTGACCAGTGGACCGACCCACGAGCCGATTGATCCGGTGCGCTACATTGCCAACAGATCCTCCGGCAAGCAGGGACATGCCATTGCCGCAGCGTTGGCGGACCTCGGCGCAAAAGTCACGCTGGTGACCGGCCCGACAACATTGGCGGATCCGGACGGCGTGACCGTGAAATCTGTGCAGACCGCCGCGCAGATGCATAAAGCCTGTTTGGCCGCGCGGCCTTTCGACATTGCCGTATGCGCCGCAGCAGTGGCCGACTGGCGTGTGAGTTCCGCCGGAACGTCGAAGATGAAAAAGACGGGTGATGGACCGCCCGCGATTACGCTGACGGAAAACCCGGATATTCTGGCGGCGCTGTCAGAGAAAAGTGACGTGCGGGCAAAACTGGTCATCGGGTTTGCTGCAGAGACGGACAACGTGATTGAGAACGCCCGCAAAAAGCGCGCATCCAAAAACTGCGATTGGATTGTCGCCAACGATGTGTCCGGCGGCTTCGGCGGCGACAGCAACACAGTTCATATCATCACCGAAACCGGCGTCGACAGTTGGCCCACCTTGCGCAAGCAAGCCGTGGCCGAACGCCTGGCGGCGCGCATCGCCGAACATTTTAACAAACCCTCCTGACGTTCCCGTTTGTAAGAAGAGTTATGACCAAAAATATCCCCGTCTCTGTAAAACGCCTGCCCCACGGCGCAGATCTGCCCCTGCCCGCCTATCAAACAGATGAGGCTGCCGGGATGGATTTATATGCTGCGATTGACGCGCCCCTCACACTGGACCCAGGGGATAAAACCATGGTGGCGACCGGCCTGGCGATTGCTTTGCCCTCGGGCTACGAAGCCCAAGTGCGCCCGAGATCGGGCCTGGCCGCGAAACACGGTGTCACCGTTCTGAACAGCCCAGGCACCATTGATGCGGATTATCGCGGCGAGGTGAAGGTAATTCTGATCAACCATGGCCGGGAACCCTTTGTAATAACGCGCGGGGAACGGATTGCCCAAATGCTGGTCGCCCCGGTCACCCGGGCTGTCCTGGACGTCGTCGATGAACTGCCTGAAACCGTGCGCGGCGCAGGCGGCTTTGGCTCCACCGGTCGCGGTTAAGG
>CAYGSZ010000334.1:0-3006 GCA_964352705.1 uncultured Rhodobacterales bacterium | reverse complement strand
TTACCCCGGAAATTCCGCCACACCGGCCAACGACCGCTCGCCATCGACCTTGATCGTGACAACAGCGTCGCCGCTGTCTTTGTCCATCTTCATCAGCACGCCGCCGAAGAAAGACGACACCAGCATATGTTTTTGATCGACGCTTTCTTTGATGGTCGCCCAACCGCGCCCTTCGAGCGGATAGGTTTTCACAACCTTACCGGCGTCATCAATGACTTCGATTTTCGGTCCACGGGTAACCAGCAGCAGGCCATCGGCGGTGTAATTCAGGCAGAACACAAATTCCGGCTGATCGGCAGGCAGTTGTACCAGATCATCCATCTGTGTGTGGTTGATGATGTCATAGCGCATGATGCGCTTGCAGGTTTCTGTGGTGTAGGTGATGTATTTTTCGCTGGGGTGCAGGGTGCAACTGGTGACCCCAAGGTAACCGGCAAAACTGGTTGAGGTTTCGGTCTCGTAGGTGTCTAACAATTTACCATCGGGCGCGAACTTGTAGACATTGCCATCGCCGATTTTTTCGGCCTCGCCGGGCAAGACTTTTTGCATCTGACGATATTTTTCCGGCACATCGTTCATGACGCCGGTGATGTGCTCGTACAAAAACAGGTTTCCGGCTTTGTCGAAAAAGCCACTGGACCAGGGCCGCGCGGGGTAGGACGGATTGGGCAGGCGTTTGCCGTCAGGCCCGACCTGAACGATCATGTGTTCGCTGGAATCAAACCCCCACAACACCCCATCCGGCCCAAACATCAGACCCTTCACCAAATGGGTGGTGTCAGGCAGGTGCAGGACGGCTTTTTGTTTGCCGTTTTTATCAAACTGAAAAATGCGGCCATCGCCAGCATGATCATCGTCCGGGTTGTTCAGCAGGGTCGCGCCCAGAAATAAATCGCCTGCGGCAAAAGGCTTCAAGGAGTCGGATCCGACTTCGGGATTGATGGCATGATCATTCGGCATAGCGACCTCATTCATATTTTGTGATTTGTCTTAACGGAACACGACAAGCCGCCCGGAGCAAGTGCCCGTTGCTAGGAAATCACGCGGGAGAGCCGACCTACATGACGCGCAAGAAGTGTGTCCGAAGGTTGGTTGGAAAATTCCTCAGAGTTTGGCGATCTGATCCTGCCAGCCATTGAGCAAGGGATGGCGCGGCGCTGGGCCCGGATCGCCATCATCCGGCAGATCCAGCGCCAGACGCATGGCCCAGGTCAGGCACAGGTTGGAGGACACCACAGGTTTGCTGGTGCTTGCCATCAACGCAATCACGGCTGATAAACTGGGCATGCCGGTGCCGGTGAGCAGGATGGCATCGACCGCGCTGTAGTCGATGGTTTGGAGGGTCGCCAAGGCATCCTGCGCGCGGAGTTCATAGATGGCGCGGGTATCGTCTGAGGTAATCGCGATGCGCGTGGTGTTGGCCACATCAAAACCACGACCCAGCCAATAGTCCCTACTCATGTTGACGGACCACTCAGGGTATGGCGCGCCAATGGCCAGCTTCTCAACACCGATGTGACGCAACGCCTGCTCGATGGCCAGACCGGCCGAGAGTACCGGATAGCCTTTCAGATCAGACAGGCGTTTCAGTTCATCATCTTCCGCATCACGACCAATCAAGTAGGTTGACGCGGTACAGGCAAAACCGAGCACATCGAGCTTGAGGGTGTCGTAGGTGGCGAGGGTTTGTTCCAGCCCCGTAAAGTATTCGCGATAACGCTCTTTGGGTTGATCGCACTGGCTGGTCAGGCGTGAGGTGAGCAGCGTGGTTTGCGGCGGCAACAAGAGACCCACTTCAGGCTCGACCGTTGGATTGGCCTGCGGCACTGCAATGCCGACCCGACCGCGTGCGCCATAATCTCTTGCATGATTTACCATGGCGTTACTCCTCAACCGCATTGAGCGCAACGTCACTTGGCACCATGCCGCTCAACAGGATGTTGATAATTTTGGCGTCGTCCCAGGCGAAGTCGATCCGCCCCGTGCGATAGACGACTAAGTTTGCCGAAGGCACCACATACAGACGTTGTCCACCCCGGCCTTCTGCGTACATCACATCATCGGCCAGGAAGGGGGCCGACACGGGCGCACGTCGACCACCGATCTCGCTGACCAAACGTGTGCCGGTGTAGGGCGATCCGAGCCACACATGAAAACCAAAGTTTGGATTTTGGGCGCTACCGGTCATCATCCGCGTGACCCACTCTTGCGAGATCACCTGGGTGTCGCCGACGCGCCCCCCATTGGCGAGCATCACCCCCATGCGCATCCAATCCATCGGGCGGGTTTGAACGCAGCAGAAAATACGTGCCGATCCGCCTTCATGGTCGAGGCGGACCTGGGCGAAGCCTGCGCCGATTGGAGTCCACAGATACGCGCGCACAAACTGGGCGTAGGTCATGCCGGTTGCGCCGGTCAGCACCGCATGCAACGCCTGACTGTTGACGTGATTAAAATCGAAGGCAGATCCGGTTTCGTAAGCCAGCGGCATCGCGTTGACCGGTCCGTCGAGATCATCGCCAAAGAACAAGCGTTGGCCCGGAGCAAAGGGCGATGTGCCAAACTCGGCCTGGGCCAGCCCGCTGGTCATCTCCAGCAATTGACCCACAGTAATATTGCGCCGCTCATCCTCAGCCCAGGCAGGAATGTAAGTGGAGGCGGGCGTGTCTAAGGACGGAATAAAACCTTGGTCGAGGGCAATGGTCGCCACCACGCCCAGCAAGCCTTTGTGCATGGACTGGGAATCAACAACGGTGCTGCTGTCGTAGCCCTCACCATAGTGTTCCAAGTGCAACTCGCCTTTGTGCGCGACCAGGAAGGCGATGCTGTCAAACTCTTCTGCGTAGGCTAAAGCCTCGGCGAGAGAATCCTCCGTGAAGACACTTTCGGCGGCGGTGGCCAGCGGCGGGCTTGGCCCGTCCTGAATGATTTCAACGGGGGTGTACCACTGGTAATCGGTCAGCACGTTCTCGCCCGGCGGCTGAGAAAACCAGCGCAGCCAAAAAA
>CAYGSZ010000333.1:0-3011 GCA_964352705.1 uncultured Rhodobacterales bacterium | reverse complement strand
AGTTTAACGACCGCAAAGTTGATGAGCTGATCACGGCGTATGGCTTGGTGTTTTATCTGGCCTCAGATGCCGGTCCAGAGGCTCTGGCACAGCAGGTATCTGGGCGACGCGATGCCTGTGTGTTGGGCAAACTGGATGCACATTCGCACGCCGCGCGCACCGTTGAAAACGACCCCTACCCGGTGACAGACGATGACCATTCCTTTGTGTTTTCGTCAGGCACCAGCGGCGCGTTTAAAGGCATGGTGATTTCCAAGGCGGGCGTGCAAGACCAACTCAAAACCTTCTGTGAGGCCATGGAGGTGTCCGCCTCGGATCACCTGTTGTTGTTCATGCCGTTCTCGTCCTACCAGAACAGATCGCTGTATTACGGCGCGTTGGCCTACGATGTTGAGATTGCCGTTGTGCCTGCAACACAGTTGATGGACGGGCTGAAAAAATTCCGACCAACGTTTTTGGTGGCTCCGCCGATTTTTTATGAAGCGGTTGAGAAAAGTTTACGCGCTGGGATTAAGGCACAGTCAGGTGCGGTGCAGACTGTGTTGTCAGCAATGACAACGATAGCCGCTATGATGCGGCCCATTGCAGGTGGGAAACTCTCAACGGCGATCTTAAAGCGCCTGTACGGCAAAGCCCATGGAGTGTTTGGCGGACAGATCCGCGTGCTGATCACCGGCATGGCGAAAGTCGGCACATCAACCTTGCGCTTTTATCAATCGCTTGGCCTGCCCCTGCTGCAAGTTTACGGTCTGACGGAATGCGGCGTGGTCTGTGTCAATCGGCCCCGCGACAACAGAATCGGAACTGTGGGCAAACCATTACCCGGGAATGAAATTTCAATTGCAGACGATGGTGAGATTTTTGTGCGCAAACCCGCGCCGCAAACCAGTCGGTTTTTCCATTTTGAAGCAACCACGGAAGACACCCGCTATGAAGATGGCGGGGTTTACACGGGCGATCTTGGGGAACTGTCCAGCGACGGCACACTTACTCTGGTAGGGCGCAAGAAATCAACCATCGTCGGGCATACCGGTGTCAAGGTTCAGCCCGAACCAATTGAAAAAAAACTGGAAGAAATCAGCCTGATCACGACGGCGGTTCTTGTTGGTTTGGAAGGGGGACGCGCGTTGGGCGTGGTATTGCAATCGCCTAAGCCTCTGCTAGACGGCGAGCGTGAAAGCTTGGAACTCATGGCAAAAGGAATTGTTGAAGGCCTCGCGTCTTCGTTTAAAAATCATCTCGTGTTCGCGTACTCTGCGGAAGATTTTACAACCGACAACGGCCTGTTGACGCGCAACCTTAAAATCAACAGAGGCGCGGTGCAAAAAACGTTCTTTTCACAGCAAGGTCCTAAGCACTGATGTTTAAGTTCTTGCGGCGCAAATCAAAATCGCACGCCACTGCCGACGCGGTGCGGGAGATATTTGAGCAGGTTTTGGATATCGGGCGCATTGATGAAAACGCCAACTTCTTCGAGCTGGGCGGAGATTCCATGATGGCGACCATCGTCGCCACCAGCCTGGAAGAGCGCGGCCATACTGTTCCCTCAACGTCCGTGTTTGATTATCCGTCCATCGCGGCGTTGGTGGCGTTTATTGAGGATGGCGGTGCGCCCCCTTCTGCGGGAGAGTCCCGGACAATAAAGCTGCAACCGCGCAACACCAATGGCCCGACCCGCTTGCGCGCGTCCCTGTTGCAAGAGCGTCTGTGGCCCTATGAGCGCAACCCGGACCCCAAGCGATTTCAACTGCGTGGTGAAGGCGCGGCGCGGTTGTGCGGTGACTTAGATATTGATGCGCTAGAGCAGAGTCTGAAGTCTGTTGCGATGCGCCACGAAGTCTTGCGCTCGTCTTTTTTAGAAGAAAGTGAAGGGGTCTTCGTTGACGTTCATCCGAGCGCAAATATCTCGCTCGAAAAACGAGACGCTGTTGGTGTGACAGTTGAAGACCGCCGCAGCCATGCCGCAGAACTAACCTCTGAAATCACGTCTGAAGTCTTTGAGTTGGGGCAACCGCCACCAATGCGGTGTGCGCTGCTTAAGATTAACGACGATGAGCATGTTCTGGCGGTGTCGACCCATCACATCATCAGCGACGGCTGGTCCATGGGTTTGTTCGTCAACGATCTGGCCGCCACATATAACGCAATTATTTCCAATAAAGCTCCAGAACTGCCCGCGCTGGCCTATCAGTTCGCGGACTATGCGGCATGGCATAGGACCTGGTTGGACTCTGATGCGGGGACGGCCTCCAAAATATTTTGGCGCGATTACTTAAAGGGTTTACCGCCCGCGCTGGAGATCCCCCTGCCCGCTGATCAACCCCGCAAGAGCGTGTTTAACTTCCCGGTGCGGCGCACAGCCGTTGAGATTCCGGCGGACGTGCAAGCGGCTCTAAAGGATGTCGCGAGGGCCCATAAAACCTCCGTGCATTCGGTGTTTCTCGCGGTGGTGCTGGCGACCCTGAAGAAACTCAGCGACGTGTATAATTTGCCTGGGTATGATATTCCCGTTGGCATTATGCATGCCAATCGCGCGGCCCCGGGGACGCAAAACCTCATCGGGTTCTTTTCCACGCTGGTGCTGTTGCGGTTTGAGTTATCTCAACAAGACCCTGCATTGTCTGACCTGATCAAACAGGTCCAAGTCGCCACCCGCACCGTCGAGCCGCATGTGGGCGTGCCCATTGGCGCCCTGATGGACGACGGTATTGTCGATACGCTGCCGCGTATTTTTGTCGACTCCGTGCCGCGACCAGCCCTGCCGGAGATGAACGGCCTGACCGTCGAGGACTTTCCCTTTGAGCCTCCGCCGCTCTTTGCCGTGGCCGACATCGCGGTGTTTTTGTTTGAGCGCGGTGAGTCCTTAAGCTGCATGCTCGGCACCAACGCAGATATGTTTTCAAAGATCGCCGCAGCGCGTTTGAGTGAGGCTTTAAAAGAAAGTCTCAAAAGTCTCAAAGCCGCCTGATAAACTTGAGGGGTCGGATGCTTGCTCCGCCCGCTGTGTCCTG
>CAYGSZ010000332.1:0-3012 GCA_964352705.1 uncultured Rhodobacterales bacterium | reverse complement strand
CCGGAAACAACCGCCCATCTGATCACCTATCGTGACGTGACCGCGCGGGAGATTGCCCCTGGCGTGCTGCAAGCGTTTTGGACGATGAACTGGAATGTCTATTTCGCGACAGAAAAACTTTATGCCAAACCCATCGGCGGCGAAGTGCGGGTGACAGCGCTGATGCGCCAAAAAGGCGCCGCCTGGAAATTCTTCCACTGGATTGAAGCGCCGCTGGCCTCGCTGATTCAGCTCAAGCGCGCCCACGAAGCGAATGTTGATCCTAAGTTGATTGAAAAACTCAAAGCCCAGGGCATTGAGTTTTAGGAGAATTAAGTTTTAGGGGTGCACAAACCCCGATACCCCCTCATATAGTAGGGTATGAACACTGACATCATGCTCGCGATCGGCGGCGTTGGCCTGTTTCTGCTAGGCATGCTGATTCTAACTGACGGACTGAAAGACCTATCGGGCAACGCTCTGCGCCGGGCCTTGGCTCGCTTCACGACCAATCCCGTTTCAGGCGCGGCGACGGGCGCGGTCACCACGGCTGTGATCCAATCTTCAAGTGCGACCACGGTCACTGCGATCGGCTTTGTTGGCGCGGGACTCATGACCTTCCCCCAAGCGCTGGGCGTGATTTTCGGGGCCAACATCGGCACCACGATGACCGGGTGGCTGGTCGCCTTAATTGGCTTCAAACTGCAATTGGGTGTGGTGGTTCTCCCCCTTGTGTTGCTGGGCGTGTTGCTCAAAATGTTTGGTCGGGGCCGAATGCAGTCGGCGGGCTGGGCCTTGGCCGGATTCAGCCTCTTATTCATCGGCATTGATGCCATGCAGCAAGGTATGGCGGTGTTTGAAGGCCGCGTAACGCCCAATGATTTTCCCGGCGATGATTTACTTGGCCGATTGCAACTGGTGGGAATTGGGATTGCAATCACCCTGGTAACGCAATCATCAAGCGCTGGCATTGCCACGGCGATGGTGGCGCTATCCACCGGCACGATCTCGTTTCCACAAGCGGCGGCCATGGTGATCGGCATGGACATGGGCACAACCTTCACCGCATTTCTGGCCACCATCGGTGGGTCAACGGCAATGCGTCAAACCGGCTATGCGCATGTTATTTACAACATAATGACCGGCATCATGGCGTTTATTCTGCTGGGGTTTTACACCGCTGCCGTGCAAGGCAGCTTGAGCGCTGGAAGCGGGGATGCGCAAGTCGCCCTGGTCGCGTTTCATTCTCTGTTCAACACCATCGGTGTGCTTCTGGTGCTGCCCTTCACAACAGCCTTTGCAAACCTGATTACGCGATTGGTGCCCGAACGCGGCCCGCGCCTGACCGCCCTCTTGGAGGATCGCTTGATTAATGACGCCCCCGCTGCTGTGGATGCCGCAGCCGCGACAACCAAAACCATCGCCACGGATTTGTTCCATATTCTTGCCGATCTCTTAGACCCGCACTTGAAAGATGATGCGGAAGAAGAGCGATTGTCTACGACGCACCGCGCTTTGGATGACACGCGATATTATCTGAACCGCATCACGACCGATCCCAGCCAAACAGGTATTCACTCCAGACATGTAGCAACACTTCACGCCGTGGATCATCTCAGCCGGTTGCATGTGCGATGTCGGAACTCCGGCCCCCTGAAAGTGCGGCGCCATGATCAGCGGCTGAAGCGTTTGGCGAAAATCTTAGAGCATTCAGCACAGGGTGCCGCCAAAGACGTGCTTTCAGAACACACTGAAATAGCATTGGATCGGGTGCGCGCCCTTCTCAGACTTCAACGCAGGTCTTATCGCCACACACTAATCATCAAAGCATCGAAGGGCGAGATTGACCCAGAACAGGTGGCGGATCGATTGGATAGTATTCGCTGGCTGCATCGCAGCGCGTATCATGTCTGGCGAGCGGTGCATCATCTCAGAGAAGCGGAAGACACGAGCCTATCACCAGATGCCAAAAACGGCCTTGCTCCAACAGCGAGGGTAGCATCGCTGCAAACGTCATAGCGGCCACCGAAAAAATAGAAAACCGCTAAGTTGGCGTGTGGCCGTCGGCCTTCCATTTATACTGGTTCCAGCCAGACGACCCCTCTTCCCACGGACGCGTATCATCGACATAGCCAGGCCAAACCGCCTCGACACCTGCAATCAAATCTTGGGGGATCTCAGACCGGGACATGAGCTTGTGGCCCACCCAGCGCCACACCACGAAATCTTCCCGCTGCCCCATTTCCATCCACGGTGGCCAGGGCGCAATAAAGCTCCAGATGTACGTGCATGGCGCTTTGCTTAGGGTTGGATTGAGGAGTTCTGATGTGCGCCCCATCAAAGAATAAGACATGGACGTCCGAAAGCGCGCGCCGGTGGACCCGAGCGGATAGTTTTCGGGCTGTAGTAAATTCTTTCTGTCGCTCCAGGTGGTTGTTTCGTGCACTGCATGATCGCCGGAAACCTGCCAATTGTCAGTGGCCGTTCCGTAAGCGGCGACGGCGTTAGCACTCAAACTATGCACGCCTTCGGAGGGACCGGACCGATAGTGCATAACCTCGGTGGGTTTTCCGGTGAGGGGATTGTCCCACGTCTCAAGCACCTCGCGGGACTCAGGGTCAACGTAAAGGCCTAAATCGTAATCGGTACTGAGGTATCCGCCAGCACCGTCTGAACGCCAGTTTGATTTTTGCAGACCCCAGAAGCCAATGACCGGTTTGGGAATTTCTCCCTGCACCACCTGAAAAATATTGCCGCTGTATACCTGATAGACGGTTTCATCCGCCGTCGACCCGCGTAATTTTACGTAAGCCTCAAGCGCCTGTGCGGGGTCAGACAGATCGAGAGCGGTGCTTTGGGCTTGAGCTGTTGCGAAGCTGGCCGCAGTGGTTGTGGCGGCAAGGCCGCCGGCTGCGGTGAGCGCATTCCTGCGCGACAGTTTCGACGTACGCGTATTGGCCATGGGCTCAGTCTCCTTTGGGTGCTGAATAAAAAGCGCTATGGCAATTGATCAAGGGTCTGTCGGAACGTATA
>CAYGSZ010000331.1:0-3013 GCA_964352705.1 uncultured Rhodobacterales bacterium | reverse complement strand
TTGGGGATTTGGGGTGTAAAATTCTATTCGAGCCCGGTCGGGTGATCGCAGCAAACGCAGGTATTCTGGTTACAAAAGTCATTTACCTCAAGCACGGTGAAACCAAAGAATTTGTGATTGTTGACGCTGCCATGAACGACCTCATACGACCGGCCATGTACGATGCTCATCATGATGTCCTACCTGTCAATGAACCGAAGGCAGGAGCCCCCGTTACAAATATGGATATTGTGGGGCCGATCTGTGAAACGGGAGACCGATTCGTCCGCGACACTCGTTTATCGCTGCCAAACGAGGGGGACCTCATCGCCTTCATGGCCGCTGGTGCTTACGGCGCTGTTATGTCATCGACCTATAACGCCAGGCCGCTTATCCCGGAAGTACTGGTCAAAGGGGCAGAGTTTGCGGTGGTGCGACGCCGCCCGCCAGTCGAAGATCTCTGGGCCTTAGAGAGCCTACCGGACTGGGCAACTGAAAATTCCGAAGTTTAACGGCCACAGGGAATTGAACCGTCGGTCGGCTCGGGCCTACACTGGCGCATGACCCAAGATTGGAGACAATTACTGCGACTGCGGCGGCTTATTAGCCGACGTCTGTCATTGGCGCGCACGAGCCTGCTGATTGAACGACTTAGCGCGGCTCTCTATATTCCCGCGTTCCTCATCGGCATGTTCATCGCCATCTCCTTGTTTGATCTTCTTCCTCTGCTCCCGAGCCTTGTTCATGGGCTTGTTCTGGTGATCACCTTTAGCGCAATTTTATGGTCTGTCTACGTTGGGTTTTCACGATTTGCTTGGCCAACGACGCTAGAAGCTCGTCATGCCCTTGAAACCTCATCCGGTATTGATCACCGCCCCCTGACGGCGTGGGAAGACAACCTTGGCTACAAGGCTGGCCCAAGTCAGAATCGGTTGTGGATGGCGCACCGTTTGCGCATGCGCCATTTGATTGAGCAACTCAAAGCGCCTTTTCCACGCTCAGGTGTTGCATTGCGAGATCACTACGCCCTTCGAAGCATCGTCGTGATCCTATGTGTTGTTGGGGTTATCTCAGCGCGAGACGATATTGCACCAAGGTTTGTCCGCGCGCTCAACCCAGCAATTGCCGCAGACACCGGACCTGTGGATGTTAAAGTTTGGCTGACTCCCCCTGCCTACACCAATCGACCGCCCATCCTGCTTGACCCAACCGTGGAAACGACTTCAACAACAGCCATCACCGTGCCAGAAGGAACGACTGCGCTGGCCGTTGTGACGGGAACCAAACGACCGACGCGATTGGTCGTTGATGACACAGTTATCGAGTTGGTCCCTATGGATGACTCCAGCCTACGGTTTGAAGGCCCATTGCCCATCGGCGCACATCTAGACATCAGACAATCTGGCAAAACGCTCGCATCCTGGACTCTAAATCCATTAGAAGATGCGCAGCCAACAATCTCAATCGCAGAAGCACCTCAGGAAACCGGTCGCTCACGTCTCAGCATTCGCTATTCAGCCAGAGACGACTATGGCATCGCCGCAGTCACCGGTCGGTTAGAGCGACCACTTGAGACACGCCCTTATGCAAAAAATTGGGCTACAGATTTTTCGATTTCAGTTCCCCCGCTCTCGACAACAGAGGTGAACCACCATTCTTTTCACGACCTAACAGCGCACCCCTGGGCAGGAGAAACAGTGACCCTTGCTCTTACGGCAATAGATGCCGCAGGACAAACCGGTGTAAGTGACACTGTCGAATTTCGCTTACCTGAACGGACGTTCTCGCACCTAGTGGCCTCTACAATTATTCAGTACCGCAAGGACCTTATTAACGATCCCTCAACAGCCCCCATGGCAGCGCGGGCCTTGAGCAGACTGATGGAAGTCCCCGCAGGATACGGTGGTGATGTCATTGCTCATTTGGCCATGGCGAGTGCCAAAAGCCGCCTTAATCTCCAAGACGCAACAAACGTTTTGGACGGTGTCATTGATCTAATGTGGCAAGCCGCGATACGTATGGAAGACGGTGCGATGGCCGTTGCTGAACAAGCTCTTGATGCCGCTGAAGAGGCCCTCAGCGAAGCCATTGAGAACGGGGCCTCTCCCGAAGAAATAAGTCGCCTGATAGAGCGTCTGCAACGCGCTTTGGTGGAGTATTATCAAGCTCTGGCTGAAAAGATGCCGGAAGGCAGTTTCCCCCTGAGTGACCAGGGCGAATTGCAGACCATGGGATCTGAAGATCTCGCGCAAATGATGGAACAATTGCGTGAATTATCACAATTGGGTGCAGAGGACGCCGCAAAAGAGATGCTGGCTGATCTGCGTAATATGCTTGAAACTCTGCGCAATGCCGCCCTTTCCCCCATGACCAATCCAGACGTGGAAGCCGCGCGACAGATGATGGAAGAGCTTAAGCAGATTACCGAAGAGCAATCCGAGATGCTCAATTCGTCCTTTGAAGAAGCCCGCCAACGCGCGTTAAAGCGCAATCAGGAAGACTCGTCTGACGCTGAGCAAAGTCCGTCTCAACCCGGACAACAGGGCCAAGAGGCTGAAGAGGGCGAGACCGCTCAATCCGACCCCAGCATAGCAGAAGCAGGCGAATCAGCCGAAGGTGCCGCCGAGGAGCAAAACAACCTGCGGCAGCGTTTGGGCGACCTCATGGGGCGCATGGCAGAAATGACGGGACAGGTGCCGGGCGAGTTAGGGGATGCAGACTCTTCGATGCGAAGCGCAGAGTCCGCGCTACGTCAGGAGTCTTGGCGGCAGGCTTCAGATGCCCAGGCCCAGGCTCTGGCCAATCTTCAGTCCGGCATGCAGGGCGCGGCGCAACAAATGATGCAAGCCTTAGCCGAGAAAGGTTTAGCCGGACTCATTCCGCTCCCTGGTCAAGGCGGTCAGCCGTTAGGAGCCCTCGGTCAAAACCTAGGTCCTGATCAGGAAGATGATCTAAAGCTCCCCACTGAGCCGGACACGCGAGGGCTTTCGCAACAGTCCCGCGAAATATTAGACGAAATACGGCGGCGGGCCGG
>CAYGSZ010000330.1:0-3018 GCA_964352705.1 uncultured Rhodobacterales bacterium | reverse complement strand
AATCCTTTGTCGATCCGACCGATCTATTGATCGAGAAAGGTATGACTGGCGTCGTCGGCCCCAACGGCTGCGGCAAATCGAACCTCGTCGAAGCTCTACGCTGGGTTATGGGGGAAACCTCTGCCAAGCAAATGCGCGGCGGCGAAATGGATGAGATTATTTTCGGCGGTACCCGTGACCGGCCCGCCCGGAACATTGCCGAAGTCACGTTGGTGATGGACAACAGCACCCGTAAAGCCACGGCACAGTTTAACGACACTGACGAACTTGAAGTAACCCGCCGCATTGAACGCGGTAAAGGCTCGGTTTATCGGGTCAATGGTCGTGACGTTAGGGCCAAAGACGTCCAGCTGCTGTTTGCCGATCTGTCTTCTGGTGCACGCTCAACCGCTCTGGTGAGCCAAGGTCGTATTGGCGCAATCATTAATGCCAAACCGCAGCAGCGTCGGCATCTTTTGGAAGAAGCCGCCAACATCACCGGGTTGCACAGTCGTCGGCATGAAGCTGAGCTGCGCCTTAGAGCTGCTGAAACCAATCTGGAACGACTTGATGATGTCATCCAAGCTTTGGACACACAGCTTCAAAGCCTGAAGAAGCAAGCCCGACAGGCTGCCAGATATCGAACCATCTCTGAGTCCATACGATCTGCCGACGCGATGGTGCTGACAATTCGGCAAAGCACGACAGAGGCTGATTTAAGCCGCGCAAGCGAAGGCCTAAGCGCGGCAGAAACTGCTGTGAATGAAAGAACGGCGGTCGTTGCAGAAGCGACCATATTGCAGGCGAACGCGGCAGAAGCCGTGCCCCCACTGCGACAAGCAGAGGTCGCCGAAGCCGCGAAAGTTCAACGCTTGAATTTGGCCCGAGAGCAATTGGACGAAGAAGAGCAACGCCTTGCAGCCGCGCAAGAAGCAGCAGAAATGCGCCTCTCCCAGTTACGTGAGGACATGGCCCGCGAGAAAGAACGTATTGCCGATGCACGCGGTGCCTTGGACAGGGTTGGTCGCGAAAAGTCAGATCTGGAAGAAGCACAAGCTAGTCAAGCAGACTCCCTTGAGCACGCCAGGATGACACTAAAAACAGCCGCTCAGTCTGTTGAAGAATTAGAATCCGAAATCGCACATCTTGGTGCTGCACTTGCCGAGGCTGACTCTGCCCGTGCAACAGCTCGCCAAAAAGCTGAAGAAGCAAAACTTCGCGGCGGACGTGCTCTGCGTCGTCTGGAAGAGGTTGATGAGCAGCTGGACACTACGCGCGTTCAAGCACAACCCGCTCTTGATCTAAAAACTGAAGAAGTCACGGCGCAACAATGCGAAGATGTAATGTCATCTGTTCGCGCGCAGTGGGAACAAGCTGAAACAACACGAGCAAGCGCCCAGGAAGACGATCAAGCTGTGCGCGATCAGCTTCAGGAACGGCGTGGCGAAGAATCTAAAGTTCAGGCCGAGATTATTGCGCTTGAAGGCCTGCTGGCAGAACGCGAGACAGATGCAACGTGGAGTCCGATTCTCGACTCCGTGACAGTGGAGCCCGGCTACGAAGCCGCCCTGGGCGCCGCGGTTGGTGATGACCTGAACGGTGCCGCAGATGACACATCCGCCGTGCACTGGTCTAGCCTTCCTCCCTTCGCCCCAGCGCCTTTGCTGCCTGATGGTGTCCGCCTTCTCAGCAGCATCGTTCAAGCCCCTGACAAACTCTCACGCCGCCTATCTCAAGTTGGGCTGGTGGAAGACGAGGCCGCTGGTAACACGTTGCATAGCACGCTGAAGCCAGGCCAACGTCTGGTCACAAAGGGTGGAGATTTGTGGCGCTGGGATGGTTTTGTAAGTGCCTCAGGAGCCCCGAGTGCCGCTGCGCAACGCCTGAAACATAAGAATAGGCTTAAAGAGCTGCGGAGCGAAATCGAAACGCGCCGCCTTGCAACACAAGACGCCGAAGCCAAAGCGACAACAGCACGGGCATTGGTCAACGATACATCCGAAGCTGAAAAAGAACTGCGTGCCAAAGTTCGCGAAGCTGAACAGGCACTTGAAAAGGCCCGGTCTGCGCTCGCCGAACGCCAGCGCCTTGCAGCCGCGCTGGAAAGCAGAATTTCTAGCTTAGAAGAAACACGCAAAACCCTGATCGGTGAACGCGATGAAGCGGGGGGCCAAGAGAAGGCCGCACAAAGCACTCTTCATGAATTGGGGGACGGATCTGAAGAGCGGCAACGACAATCAACGCTGCAGAGCCAGCTTGCAGGACGGCGTAATGAGTTAATGGAAGCCCGCGCAGCCTATGATGCGCTGACACGTGCATCGGAAGAGCGTCATCGGCGGCTGACGGCCCTGGCTGAAGATACGAACTCCTGGTCAACTCGCAGAACAGAAGCTGAAAACCAACTCTCAGCTTTAACTGAGCGCGAGGGATCAGCTGTTAGTGAAGTTGCAGACCTGGCCGGCAAGCCAGAAGCTCTAGCCGCTCAACGCCAAGAACTGATGGTCCAACTGGACGCAGCAGAAAGCGCACGCCGCACAGCAGCTGATGCTCTGCTTCGCGCAGAGACAACACTGAATGATGCCAACAAGGCACTACGTGATTCTGAACAAAGCGCTGCGACGGCCCGCGAAGAGCGCGTGCGTCGCGAATCAGCGGTCGCACAAGCAACACAAGCCTTGGAAACACTGGCCGCAGCCATTCAAGAACGCATTGGCTGTGCCCCCTCTGAGGTCAGGGCCCAAACGCGCCTCAAGGACGATGAAGAGCTACCGCCCTTGGAAAAGGCTGAGAAGAGCCTGCAGCGGCTGGTCAGTGAACGCGACAACATGGGGGCCATCAACCTTCGTGCCGAGCAAGAAAGCGAAGAACTGAGTCAACAGATCGAGACTCTTGATACGGAGCGAGAAGACCTCATTAATGCTATTGCGCGACTCCGGGACGGCATTTCAAAGCTGAACCGTGAGGGCCGACAGAGACTTTTGCAGTCCTTTAAGGAAGTAGACGCCCATTTCCGCACCCTCTTCACCAAACTCTTTGGTG
>CAYGSZ010000329.1:0-3032 GCA_964352705.1 uncultured Rhodobacterales bacterium | reverse complement strand
GACAACATGCAGATGCGTTTCGCGTTTAGCCAAACCTTATCGCGGCCTGATCTGCGTGAAACATCGTCTGCAATCTTCCTTGATGATCGTGGACAGCAGACTCGTGGTAACCCTGAACTTCAAATCGCCCAGATCGACAACTATGATGCCCGCTGGGAATGGTACTTCGGCCCTGGTGAATTCGCTACGATTGGCGTCTTTTATAAAGAGTTCAGCAACCCCATTGAGCAAACCTATCAGTTTATCGGCAATACGCCGTTACGCTCCTGGTCGAACGCTTTGTCGGCAGAAGTTAAGGGAATTGAAGCTGAGTTAGAAAAAGTTATTCCTCTCAGTGATTGGATGGACAACGGTTGGACATCACGACGTGAGTTCTACGTCAAGGTCAACGGGTCATACATCGACTCAAATGTGTCGTTGGATCCTACAGAAGCAGGTCAGCAAACAGATTCTCAGCGTAGCCTTGAAGGCCAGTCAGATTGGCTGGGTAACTTGCAGTTCGGTTGGGATGAGGTTGAAGATCGTGAACGGTTCTCAATTCTCCTCAACTATACAGGAGAACGGATTATCGGTGTTGGACGTCTTGGTGCACCGAACGAAGTTGAAAAGCCTCCGATTAGTCTCGATTTAAACTACGCCCGCACGCTTACGACGTGGGGGAGAGATTATGAAGTCAGCTTGAAGGCTGCGAACTTACTCAATGATGATTTTGTTATTCAGCAAGGCAATCAAATTGCCGAGCGCTATGATCTTGGTGTCACTGTATCAGTAGGTATTAAGACGCGGTTCTAGAACAAACATTTCTTTTGCAAACTCTGTCACTCCCGTTAGGGAGTGACACAACCGGGTGGAGAGTATGCAAGACCAGTATAACGGCGGTGCATCTGCGCAGTCGCATATGTCCTATGCCCAGTTATCTAGGGGTATGAAACGTTTCGCTCGTGCAGTTCGTCTGAGCGAAATGTTTACTATGGCAGGATTAAACCGATCTCACTCCAAATCACCTGTATGGGGAAGATGGGGGTTAAATGCTGTTGCCATCTTTGGTATCGGTGTTATTTGGTCACAGGTGATGTGGTTGATTGTCGATGGGCCATCTGTAGAGACTGCTGATGTGTTCTCAGCAAATAGTCCTGACTCCCGGCCAGCAGTCTCACAAAACCTTGATTTCAACATCCTCAGCCGCAGCAATCCATTTACGGGCACTGTGACGCAGATTCAGGCTTCTACAATCGCGTCTGAAGCGCCTGAGACTAATCTGGATTTGCAGCTTTTCGGTATTCGTTCAGGAGACGGAGACTTCCAAGGAAGTGCAATTATTCGCACGCCAGATAAACGACAGAGAATGTTTGTTGTGGGTGATGCGATTATCGATGGTGTGATTTTAGACCATGTGCTTGTAGACCGGGTTATTGTGTCTCGGTCTGGCGTGCGTGAAAGTCTGTTATTGGTTCCCGACAGTGCGCGCACATCGCTGAGAACGCAGCAGTCTAATACAGTCCCAGGAGGGGCAGCGTCTCCGAACCAGCTAAATGGCCGCTCACTCTCAGCTTATCTTAGCTCTGTCCGGTTACAACCCAGAATACAATCTGGAACTATTAATGGCTTTTACATTTCTGAGGTTGACCAGACCGCAGTTCTAAACGGAACCGGCCTCGTACCCGGCGATGTAGTGATGGCTGTAAACGGTGTTCGGCTTGTCAGTGGCGAGAGAATTAAAGATGTCATAGACGAACTCACTGGCGCGCAGGAAGCCCGCATAGAGATTGAACGCGATGGTTTTCCAAAATCTGTCACTCTTTCCCGAACGGCGGTCCAGCAATGAAGCCATACTTTATTCGACTTATCAGTGCGACGGCTACGTTTGCCTTTTTGCTATATGCGACCGCTTATAACGTACAAGCACAGGAACAAGTTCTAAACCTCCGAGACGCAGACATCCGAGCATTTATTGATGATGTCTCTATGTTAACCGGCCGCTCTTTCATTGTTGATCCCAGAGTCAACGGCCAAGTTACAGTCATTTCGCGTGAACCGATTGATGTTGAAACAGTCTTTGCCGTGTTTCTTTCGACGCTGAGGGTGAACGGCTTTACAGCAGTTCCAACGTCATCCGGGGCCTACAAGATTGTTCCCGATGAAGCTGCCGCTGACGATTTTAATCCTGTCGGCAGGAATTCCCTTGAGGGCGATCAGTTCGTCACTGAAGTCTTTACGCTTCGCTATATCGACACCACAACAGCGCTTAACACGGTGCGGCCTATTGCCAGCCAGAAGGGCAGGGTGATTGCCACGCCGGGTACACAGTCTTTGATTGTGGTCGACTATGCGTCGAATATGAGCCGCATCCAAGCAGTTTTGGCTGAGCTTGACCGTGATATGTCGACCATTATTCCGGTACAACTGTTGAACACGTCAGCCGCGGAAATGGCTGCCATCGTCTTAGGGCTTGCTGGTACCGAGCGCGGCGAAGATGGCGCACGGGCTAATATTACGGCGGTTCCCGTGGATCGCAGCAACACGCTCCTATTGAAAGGGGATCCGGTTGTTCTGGAGCGTTTGTTAGGTGTCATTAGTGAGTTGGATGACGGCAACAAATCTAAAGAGGATGTTCGCGTTGTCTATTTGAAGCATGCCGATGGTGAGACGCTTGCGCCGATGCTAGAGCGCATCAGCGCTTCCCTCAGTCGCTCGGGAACCCCTGAAGAAGCCGCCGCACGTGTTAGTATCTCATATGACAATGGGACCAATGCTTTGGTGATCAGCGCAGATCCTGACATGCAACAGGCCTTAGACGGCGTGATCCGGCAGCTCGATATCCGCCGGTCTCAGGTGCTTGTCGAAGCGATCATTGTGGAAGTTTCAGACACGGCGGCCAGAGAGCTTGGTGTTCAGTATATCTTGTCTGGCAGTCGTGGCAGCGAAGTGCCGTTTACGGTCGCTAACTATTCCAGCACGGCCCCGAATATTCTTGCGTTAACGGGTGCTGTTGTTGCTGATCGTGAGTCCGGCGACGATGACAGCTCGGTGGT
>CAYGSZ010000328.1:0-3046 GCA_964352705.1 uncultured Rhodobacterales bacterium | reverse complement strand
GGCATGGCATTCTTAAATTGCAAAGATGACCACGCCGTTTGATGCAGCAACACAATTGGTGGCGCTTGGTCATCACCTAGTTCCCGCACATGAACTTGCCCCATAGGGCCATCGATATAATATTTTTTCATAGGGTCAGCATACTCGCTAGATTGATCAGTCCAAATGGAAATGGTTGAGGAGTGTTCGTTTTGTGGATACGCAAATTCTTACACAACGAACCACCGAGCGGGTCAATCTATAGGTAGCGAAAAGGGCTTGGGCTCCACATCGTCAGAGAGTGGCCCTGACCCTGCAATGGCTTGCGGCCCCAAAGCAGGCTCAAGCTGATTGTTGAGGTAGACAACGACTCCTGGCCGGTCGCCGGGCTCACAAATCGACCAGGACACCCAGAGCCCCTCATTACGGTCGTATAGAATTAGGTCGGGATGTGATTGCGCTTGATGCACCGTGGTTCGCAAATCTTCTGTATGTCCGACAAAAACCCATTGAGGTCGAACACCTCCATGCCAAAGCGCCAGCAAACCACCACCCTCCGGTATCGCTTGGATTGCGTCGTGATCCATTTGCAAGAGTCTTGGAAAGGGGCCGTCACTCGGCAACCATGTCTCTCTTGCTGGTTTTGAGGCCAAAGACTCAGCAAGCTTGCTGGAAAGCTTTGTGATCAGGCTCTTAAGCGCCACAGCTTGCCTCAAACTCTTCGGCGTTAGGCAATAGTCGATGCGCCAGCCATATATTGAGGCCAACAACAATCATACCGCTAAACACAACGTCGCTAAGAAAATGAGCCCCTTCAGCCATACGGGTTACTCCCATCAGCGCCCCAAGAACTAAGCCAGAAACGAAGACAATAACTCTGCTCCCTTTAGGAACAAGAAATGCGAAGGCCGTGGTCCAAAAAGCCAAAGCGGCATGGCCAGACACGAAAGAGCAGTTGTGCGTGCACGCATCTGACAGCCACAGCGCGGGTGTGAAGACATCTTCGCCACCGAAAGCCAAAACATCGCGTGGACGGGCGCGCCCAACATAGACTTTGAGTACACTCTCAACGATCAGGCCCGGCCCCAATGCCAGCGTCACAACGAGATAAAGTATTTTTCGGCCTGTGACGTCCCATATGTATTGCCCAAAAAGCCGCCCGGCACTCCACAAGGCAATACTAAACAATAGCGCTCCAATAATAAGAGGGGGAACGCCACTGCGCGCAAACTGCATGAGATCGGATCGCCTCACCCACAGGGAGGACGCGGTATCAAAGAACAGACTACTCGCCCAGATATCGATAACTGGAAACAAGACCAGCATTAATGCCAAGGCAACAGCTGCTTTCCACGGATGCGCCCAAATCACACTTAAGCCGGGAACACTCATCTGTCATAACCCTGGAAGTCACCGAGGAGATAAGCGCTCAATCGCAGAACATCACCAGAGTAAGCCCGCGACCTGAACGTCGCGATAAGGTGCGCCTCAGAAAATGAAGTCGCCGCATAGTCAGGCTGATCATGTCGAATAATGTAGAGAAAATTCTGGCCCGAGGCATCTTCAATGTGCGTTGTCATTTCGTAATGATTGTTCTGTTGGCCTTTTGGATTCCACATCACAGAATCAAACGGATGAGGTTGAACGTAATAAAGCAGTTCAGACATCACCTTTCTGTCATCGAACAACAAAGTCACTTCGGGTAGGTCGCGTCGCAACTCCTCAACCCAATCACCAGCGTGGTCCCATCCCCGCATACGCCGTGCAGGATCTAAGTCAGGCGTAATAGAGATATCGAAGGTCCGTACAATGAGATCAAAATTATAAAATGCAGCTGCAGCAAGCACGTGCAGCGCCAAAGACCCTTTGAGCAGATTTACTTTCAGCATTTGCAACAATTCACCCACCACGAACACGGTAGCTGCAATATAGGCAGTTGCCGCCCAATTGGCATGCGCGCGGGTCAAAAACGCCTCGACGACTATCAAGGCAATAACAGGCAGAGAAAAAGCTAGCAAAAGCTTTTGGGGGTCAGAGACTTTGTGACCAGCCCTAACCTTCATGATCAAACGCAAAACCAGCACGACAAAAGCCACGAAGAGGATTGGACCAAATACACCAAGCTGGCTGGCCACAAACTCTATGGCTTTAAGGGGATTAACGAGATCTTCCCCAATGTTGATGTTTTCACCCGTATGAAGATAACTGGGAAATCCGTTAGACCAATTCCACCATAAGTTTGGGAGATAAATAAAAATACCGGCCAGCACTGCTGCCCAAAACCTAGGTCGTCGCCAGAACATAGTGAACGTCTCTTGCGACTGGGTTTGGGGGTGGGGCTTGCTCATGAAAGCACGAACACTAAGGCCAAGGAAAAAGAAGATCATGGCGTACTTGCTAAGAAGCCCTAGGCCGAGCGACACCGCAAACAACATCCACCATTTCCAAGAATTGGACGCTTCAGCTTTGGCAAAAGCCAGGAAGGCCAAAGCCCAGAAAAACAGTAGAAAGACGTCTGTCGAGATGATGACGGCAGACAAGCTAACGCCAGGAAGCGTTGCATAGGTCGCTGCTGCCCAAAACCCAGAACGGCCGGAATACAACATCTGGCCGATCAAAAACACAACCATAGCCGTTGCGCCATGCACAACAGGCGCAGCAACTCTTATACAGCCCTCTCCATCCCCACACACAGCCGTCGTTCCAGCAATTGCCCAGGCAATCACCGGAGGTTTAGAAAAATACCCAAACGCGAGGTCCTGAGCCCACGTCCAGTATTGAGCCTCGTCAAAAAAAAGCGGAATAGAAGAAGAAAAAATAACAAGCATGCGAAACAACGTAACGGCGAGAACAACCGCGAACGCGATGGTCGCCCAAGTCGGATGATTATCATCCGCCGATGGCTGTGATGTCATACGCGTTAACCGTCTTCGCGATGAAATAAGTACGTTGTACCGAGTAAAGCAGCAACGGCAGTGGGCGCCCATGCAGCCAACGGAAGCGGTAAAATAGCTGACAAGCCAAGCGCATAAGTCAGCCTAGAAAAAAAGTACAACATGAAGCCGGC
>CAYGSZ010000327.1:0-3049 GCA_964352705.1 uncultured Rhodobacterales bacterium | reverse complement strand
CCGCATTGAAGGCCGTTGAACACCGCCTGAGCAACTTCCCGCCGCTGGTGTTTGCTGGTGAAGCCCGGTCTTTGAAAAAGTCCCTTGGAGCTGTCGCCAACGGTCGTGGATTTCTATTGCAAGGCGGCGACTGCGCTGAGAGCTTTGCCGAGTTCCACCCGGACAACATTCGCGACACCTTCCGCGTATTGTTGCAGATGGCTGTGGTGATGACCTTTGGCGCCGGTGTGCCCATCGTTAAGCTCGGTCGCATGGCCGGACAGTTCGCCAAACCGCGCTCGTCAAACACCGAAACCATTGATGGCGTTGAACTGCCGTCCTACCGCGGCGACATGGTCAACGGTATGGACTTCACGCCGGAGGCGCGCGAGCCAGATCCCGAGCGTCTGGTCCAGGCCTACAATCAGTCCGCCGCGACCTTGAACTTGCTACGCGCCTTTTCGCAAGGCGGCTATGCCGATCTGCACAAAGTGCATCAGTGGACGCTTGGGTTCCTGGCCGACAGTCCTCAAGGCGAACGCTACCAGGACTTGGCCGATCGTATTCAGGAAGCTCTGGCCTTCATGGATGCCTGTGGCATCAATTCCGATGTTGTGCCTAGCATGCGTGAGACAGATTTTTATACGTCCCATGAGTCTTTGCTGTTGAACTACGAAGAAGCTCTGACCCGCATGGATTCGACCACCGGGCGTTGGTACGCCTGCGCGGCGCATTTCCTGTGGATTGGCGAGCGCACCCGTCAGTTGGATGAAGCTCATGTTGAATTCCTGCGCGGTGTCGATAACCCCATCGGCTTTAAAGCCGGTCCGACCATCGCTCCTGATGATGTGCTGCGTCTGATTGATGCCTTGAACCCGAACAACGAAGCCGGTCGCATTACCATCATCACCCGCATGGGCGCTGATAAACTGCAAACCCATCTGCCCAAGCTCATTCAGGCCGTTCAGCGTGAAGGCAAGACGGTGGTGTGGTCCTGTGATCCCATGCATGCCAACACCGAGAAAAGTTCAAGCGGCTACAAGACCCGTCGTTTCGATAACATTCTGGGTGAGGTGCGCAGCTTCTTTGACGTTCATCGCAGCGAGGGTACTTTTGCTGGTGGCGTGCATTTCGAGATGACCGGTCAAGACGTCACCGAATGTGTTGGCGGGGCGCAAGCCATTACCGACGAAAACCTTGGTGATCGCTACCACACCCATTGTGATCCCCGTTTGAATGCCAGTCAGGCGTTGGAGTTGGCCTTCTTGGTTGCGGAAATGCTGAAACAGAATCGCGAGTCCTCGGTTGTTGCGGCTGCTGCCGCCGCGGCATCGTAAGCACGGCTGAACACATTGGCTATCGCCAGGGTCTGATCCATGGTCCAGGCAGTTCGACCGAAGAGGTGTCGCGTACTTATGTCTGAGTGTCCTGATGTCTGATCGTCTTATCATTGCGATGGCGCAGACCAACCCGACGGTTGGTGCCATCGCCAACAATGCGGATTTGATCCGGCAGGCGCGCGCCGAGGCCGCAGGGCAGGGTGCAGATCTGGTCGTGTTCTCCGAACTCAATCTCAGCGGCTATCCCCCGGAAGATCTGGTGCTGCGGCAGTCTTTTCTTGATGCCATTGAAACCGCCGCACACGACCTCGCGAAAGACACAGCCGACGGTGGCCCGGCCCTGATTATTGGCGCGCCGTGGCGGGTTGATGGCGCGTGCTACAACGCCGTTTTGATTCTGGATGCCGGAGAAATCAAAGGCGTTCGCCTGAAGCATCATCTGCCCAACTACGGTGTGTTTGACGAAAAGCGGGTATTTGCTTCTGGCCCGCCCTCCGGGCCAGTGGTGTTGCGCGGTGTTCGCCTCGGCGTGCTGGTCTGCGAAGATATGTGGTTCGAGGATGTCACCGAAACGCTGGCCGAAACTGGTGCAGAAGTGCTGGTGGTGATCAACGGCTCTCCTTTTGAGCTGGATAAGAACGATGTCCGCCTCAGTCATGCCGTGGCCCGTGTCTCAGAAACCGACTTACCCCTGATCTACGTTAACCAGATCGGTGGCCAGGATGATCTAGCCTTCGACGGTGGCTCCTTTGTGCTCAATGCCGACCGCAGTCTGGCCGTTCAGGCGCCCTGGTGGACCCCTGATCTCACGGTGACGGAATGGACCCGCGTTGATGGGGCGTGGATGTGTAAACCCGGCAAGATTTCTCCTGCACTCGACCGCCTTGAAAATATCTATCAGGCCATGGTTCTGAGCCTGCGTGACTATGTCGCCAAAAACAGATTTCCCGGTGTTCTCATTGGTCTCTCTGGTGGGATCGATAGCGCTTTGAGCGCGGTGGTGGCCGCTGATGCGCTGGGCGCTGATAAAGTACACTGCGTCATGATGCCGTCGCCCTATACCTCGCAGGACAGTCTGGAAGATGCGGCAGAACTCGCCAAAAACTTAAGCGTTCAACTTGATAACATTGGCATCGGAGACGCCATGTCGGCGTTTGACGGCATGCTGGCGTCTAACTTCACCGACACAACGCCCGACACCACCGAAGAAAACATTCAGTCGCGCATTCGCGGTCTGACGCTCATGGCGCTGTCCAACAAGTTTGGCAAGATGGTGCTGTCAACGGGCAACAAGTCAGAGGTTAGTGTCGGTTATGCCACCCTCTATGGCGATATGTGCGGCGGTTACAACGTTCTCAAAGACGTTTATAAAACCACCGTCTTTGCCCTCAGCCGCTGGCGCAATCAACACGTGCCCAGCGGGGCATTGGCCCCAGCCGGGGCCGTGATGCCCGAGCGCATCATCACTAAGCCACCGACGGCCGAGTTGCGCCCGGACCAAAAAGATGAAGACTCTTTGCCGCCCTATGAAGACCTCGATGCCATTCTCAAAGGTCTGATTGAAAACGCGCGTGCTGTGTCGGAGGTCATCGCCGACGGTTACGATGAAGACACCGTGCGGCGGGTTCACCGCTTGCTCCGGATCGCCGAGTACAAACGCCGTCAGGCTTCACCCGGCGTTAAAATCAGTCACCTTGCCTTTGGCCGGGATCACCGCTACCCCATCACCA
>CAYGSZ010000326.1:0-3051 GCA_964352705.1 uncultured Rhodobacterales bacterium | reverse complement strand
AGCCCAGGTCTTCAATTTCCATGCGGGGGAAGGCTTCATCGACAGTTTTGATTTCTTGCAGGAGCACCACGTCGGGCGCAAAGTCTTTCAGCCAAGCCACTACGTTTGGCAGGCGGGCTTTCACAGAATTGACGTTCCAGGTCGCAATTTTGATCATTTTGAGAGAAGCCTATGTGCTGTGAAGTGTGCTGTGAAGTGTGCTGTGAAGTCTGGAAAAGGTCATACCTCAGGTGTGCATCGGGTGGAAGCGGAGCCACGTTGTAAATCTGCAACAAACAATAAGAAACTAGGGTTATTTCGGTGATTATGGTTTTTTGACAGTTCACTTCCCTCACATTTCCGTGAAGACTAAGGCTATCACTCTTGGGGGAGCACATATTCATGCGTTTTATATCAGCCAGAACATTACTGCTCGGCACGGTGGCCGCGACGACAATGCTCGGTGGGCAATCGGTCACCACACCGGTCCTAGCCCAGCAAATTGCGCTTGAAGAAATCGTCGTCACCGCCCGTAAGCGTGAAGAACGCCTGCAGGACATTCCTATGTCCATCACGGCTTTCTCGGCCGAAGACATAAAACAAGCTGGTTATCGGAATTTGGATGATATTTTGCTGCAGACCTCAGGTGTCCAGTTTGACGGGCGCTCGGCAACAGGCGTTGGTGGCCGTCTAAACTCTCTGATTAAAATTCGCGGCGTGTCGGGCAGCAGCTTGCCACACCTTGCAACGACCTCTTTGTTTATTGATGGTGTATTTGCGCTTGGTGGTGCCAACGTATTGCCAATCCAAGAGTTGGAGCGTGTCGAGGTTATTAAAGGTCCGCAGTCAGCTTTTTTCGGCCGTAACACCTTTGCTGGCGCAATCAACTACATCACCAAAAATCCAAGTCTTGAAGAGTTCGAGACTGAAATTGACGCCAGCGCTGCGACCTATGAACAATTTGATCTGAATGTGAATACCTCAGTACCAGTGGTTCAGAATAAGCTAGCACTTGGCCTTAATGCGCGTCTTTACAACCATGGTGGCATGTGGACGGCTAACGATGGCGGCAAGCTCGGCGAAGAATCCTCAAAATCAATTTCTGGTGTGATCTACGCTGAGCCAAACGAAAACTGGGATATTAAACTGCGTGCCTTCTTCCAGAAGGATGACGATGGGCACCCAGCTCAAGCTTTTTGGCGTGATCCGTTTGTCTCTCCGACGTGTGCTGGTCGCTCCTATGATGGACTGGATGAAAACTTCAATCCGGTCACGGTGACGCTGGGGCTGTATCATTGCGGGACTGTGCCTAATCCTGGCGAGCCAAACGCTCCGGACATCAGCGTTAATACCAGCCTAATGCCACAGATTTTCAACCAAGTTAGACCACCATTTGATGGAGAGTTCGGTGGCGGTTTCGGTGCCCCCGTAGCCAGCCCGAATTTCCTGATTGAGCAGTTTCTTGAGCGCGATCCGCTTGTGACCGGGATTGAGGGTGTTCCCCGTCTTGATGGGTTTGGCGTGGAACGCGAGACCCTGCGCCTTTCATTTAACACCAACTATGAGTTTGGTGACGGCTACACGGTCACTGCTGTTGGCGGATACAATGAAGTCAGAACCAATTGGTTGCTTGATTTCGACCGTACTGATACCGAAAGCTGGTGGTCTGCAGATCCTCAACGTGGCGAGGATTACAGTGGCGAAATTCGTATCGTCTCTCCTGACGAAGACCGGTTGCGTTGGGTCTTGGGAACTTCGTATACGAATCAGACCTTCCTGACTCAAGGCGGTGGCGGCTTGGCCATTACAGCGTGTTTTGGCACGTGTGCTCTTGGCCCGGGTAACTTCACGGTTGCTGGACGCGCCAATCAGGATTCTGAGACGGTGGGTGTTTTTGGATCGGTTTCCTATGATATCACAGAGCAACTGACCTTAGATGTTGAAGCACGCTACGAGCAGGATGATCGCACAACAGGTATTACGCAGGGGTCGTTCAGCCAAGACTTCACAGCGTCCTTTAAAGAGTGGACGCCGCGTATCATCTTGAACTACCGTCCCTCAGAAGATACCACGCTCTATGCGCAGGCATCTCGCGGTAATTTGCCGGGCAACACCAATAACGCCATTGTGATCTGTTCGGATCAGGCTTTTACGGTGCCTTACATTGATCCTTTTACCGGGCAACCATCTACAGCCTCAGAATGTGCGCAAATCGAAGCGCAAGTCGGATCGCTGTTTAAATCCACGCCGGCTCAAAAGCTTGATGCTCTTGAAGTTGGCTGGAAGCAGTCTGCCATGGACGGTCGTCTCCGGTTCAATGCTGCAGCATATTATTATGAGTGGAAAAACCTCATTTCGGCCGTTCGCTTTACTTACTTCCGTGATGCTGATGATCCAAATCAGCAAGATGGCGTGCCTAACGCCTTCCCGAATACGATTGCGGCAAGCGTTCCGGGAAGCCAAGAGCTCTATGGCTTGGAACTTGAGAGCGCTTTTGCTTTCACCGAAAATTGGGATGCGCAACTCAACGTAAGTTGGAACAAAAATACCTGGACTGATTTTGTGACCCGCAGCGAGGTGCAAATCGTTCCTGACCCTGCGATTCAGTTCAAAGGCAAAGCTGCTCCACAATATCCAAAATGGCTTGGCAACCTGACCTCAACTTATCGTGATCAGTTGAACAATACTTGGGATTGGTACATTCGTGGCGATGTTAGCTACAAAAGCAAAATCTGGCTGGAAAATGCTAACCTTTCTCAAATTAGAGGATATTTCTTGTCTAATGCCCGCTTGGGGTTTGAGAAGGAAGACCTTCGCATCGAAATGTTTGTCTTGAACTTGTTTGATGAAGACACCTGGATCAACGGATCGCGCGGTGTCGATTTCTCTGATCAAGGTAACTTTGCCTTCACAGCACAAGGTCATAATCTGTCACCACAACAGAAACGGACCTTTGGTATTCGTACCAATTTGAAGTTCTAGGATTCTGTCACAGGGGAGGGGATCCCTAGGCCCGGAACCGAAAGGTTTCGGGCCACCTTTTTTATAGATCCCGGAACCGAAAGGTTTCGG
>CAYGSZ010000325.1:0-3062 GCA_964352705.1 uncultured Rhodobacterales bacterium | reverse complement strand
AAAGCTTCTGGCGAACCATAAGCCCCTCAAAAAAGGTCTCGCAAACCGGGGTCCGAAAGGGCCCTTCCCTGCGAGAGAGACGGGGTTCTACAGGGTGGCTTACCCTGCGTCAAGCCCATATTTAAAGTTTAAATTATCCAGTAAAATCAAGGCACTGGACTCGCTTCTTGAACATAACAAGATACATTCACCGCGACCGGCATTACATAAGCGTCAGTTTTATGTCTGTCAATGGACTCTAATTGTAAAACGAGTATCTAGATGTTGGTGTGTCGGGGATTATCCTGAGTGATACAACACTACTAACTAAAAACTAGCTTGCCTGCTCCACTAGAAAAAACAGGGCTGGAACATTGACATCACGAACCGCTTGAATCATATTTCCATTAGGAATCAAGGGCTTGAGACTGAATTGCTGAAAGCACTGCTGTCAGCTAGTGTTTAGGCTTCTCAAGACTAATACAGAGATTGAGAGAGAATCACATAACGTTAAGGGGCAATATGGGGATCGGTTTGCATCCGAACGCAATGTGGTACGCCTGTGCCGGAGCGTTGATTGGAGCGCTAGTTACTTTCAGTGGCCAAAATAATCACACGTCGGAGTCGGATATAACTTCGGGCATAAGATTATTTACTGAATCACAAAGCCCAGAAAAAAAATCAACCTCAACAGCGATCTCAGAGTCCTTAGGACTTGTTCCGCTATCTGTAACAAGCACATTAGCACTGCCACTTGTCTCATCAGAACTCTTGGTCGGGAGAGGTGATACTCTGCTTGGATTGTTGCAGAAGAGCGGTGTGACAGGATCAGAGGCGCATAAAGCCGTCTCTGCGCTTACCGACGTATATGATCCACGTGATATTCGCGTTGGACAACGCGTTTATGTTTCTAAAAAGGACGCGGCTCTCGACGCTATGCGAATCTCTGTATCGCCCGGTTTAGATGTGATGGCGTTACGCACCGATGAAGACGCTTTTGAAGGCATATCTCTGAAAGCTGAAACGCAAACCGTACCACAAGCCTACGCTGGAACTATTTCTTCTAGCCTTTACAAAGCTGCCATTGATCAAGGTGTTCCCGCACCTGTCCTTGCGGATATGATTCGTTTGTTTTCTTACGACGTTGATTTTCAACGTGACATTAGAAGCAACGACCGCTTCGAAATCATGTTTGGACAGGATGTGACAGACGAGGGTCTGGTTGTCGCCAATAGCGACATTGAATACGCCGCAATGACACTGCGCGGGGAAACCATCAAAATCTACGCGTTTAAACACAGCGAAGACGAAACGCACTATTACAATGAGGAAGGCAAAGGTATTCGCAAAGCTCTGATGCGCACGCCCATTAATGGCGCGAGACTATCCTCATCATTCGGTCGCCGGAAACACCCCGTTTTGGGATATACAAAGATGCACCGCGGTGTCGATTTCGCGGCACCACAGGGAACACCAATTTATGCCGCCGGTGATGGTGTCATTGAGAAGCGGCAGCGCTGGAGCAGTTTTGGAAATTATATTCGCATCCGTCACGGCGACGGTTTCTCAACCGCCTACGCCCACATGAATAACTTTGCTAAAGGCTACTCCGTTGGAAGCCGTGTGCGCCAAGGGGCAGTAATTGGTTATGTCGGCACCACCGGTCGATCAACGGGCCCTCACCTGCATTACGAAGTTCTGCGGAACGGTGCCCAGGTCAACCCAATGGAGGTCCGTTTTCCCGCATCTAAAGCATTATCTGGCGAAGAGCTTAAAAACTTCCAACGTGCGCGCGTTGCCGCAGAGCAGAAATGGTTAAGTCTGATTTCAAGCCGCGATGTGGCATCTATCGAACCGAACGGAGTAGTTCTAACTTTAAAATAAGAACCACGTCTTTGGATTACATTACGCAGCGTTAGCAGAAATGACTTTGCCGTTGATGGATAGACCATCGCCCTCTACGGACACATTTACCTTTGTTCCGTCATGAATATCCCCGTTAAGCACTTGCGTCGCTAAAACGTTTTCCAAATAACGTTGAATAACACGCTTTAACGGTCGCGCGCCATAAACAGGGTCATAGCCATGGCGGCCAAGCCACTCGGCAGCAGCAGCATCAACATTGAGGGTAATCTCACGATCACTCAGCCGTGACGCCAAGCGCGCAACTTGTACGTCAACAATCCCGCCCATCTGGCTCTGACTTAAGCGATGGAACATCAGAATCTCATCAAGTCGATTGAGAAACTCTGGCCTGAACGCAGCCCGCACAACATTCATAACATCATCACGAACTTCGTTTGGCGATGCTCCGTCACTTTGAGCCGCGAGAATGTCAGACCCAAGGTTTGATGTCATAACGATAAGGGTGTTGCGAAAATCAACCGTGCGCCCTTGCCCGTCAGTTAAACGACCATCATCCAACACCTGCAATAATACGTTGAAGACGTCTGGATGCGCTTTCTCAACTTCATCAAACAGAATGACCTGATAGGGGCGCCGACGTACAGCTTCCGTGATAGAGCCACCTTGTTCATACCCAACGTACCCCGGCGGCGCACCGATCAACCTAGCAACGGAGTGCTTCTCCATGTACTCGGACATGTCTATACGGACCATAGACGCCTCGTCGTCAAACATGAACTCAGCCAAAGCCTTCGTTAACTCCGTCTTGCCGACACCCGTAGGACCAAGAAACAAGAATGATCCAATGGGACGATTGGGATCCTGCAGGCCGGCACGAGAACGACGGACTGCGTTCGAGACTGCTCTTACCGCCTCTTCTTGACCAATCACACGCTTCCCGATGGCTTGCTCCATTTGAAGCAACTTATCCCGTTCACCTTCGAGCATCTTATCAACAGGAATTCCGGTCCATCGCGAAACAACACCAGCGATATGTTCTGCTGTAACTTCTTCAGTCACGACAGCTGAGCCATCATGACGCTCAGCTTCGATTAACTTTTGTTCCAAATCTGGAATGACTTGATGCTGGAGCTGGCCGGCACGCTCATATTGGCTGTTACGCAAGGCCGTATCCAATTCAAGCCTTGCCTGCTCCAACTCTTCTTTGACTTTCGTCG
>CAYGSZ010000324.1:0-3076 GCA_964352705.1 uncultured Rhodobacterales bacterium | reverse complement strand
CTCGACATTCAGGTCTTTCATCAGGTTCCGGCCCTGGCGGCGTTCCCGTTTGAACAACTCCAACCGGGAGTCCACTTCGCGGCGGGGCCAATAGTTGTTGTTCAGGTCTACGTCGGCTGTCTCCCAATTGGGGTCCAGGGTGATGCTTTCCACTTTGCGATCCGTAATCAGCAGCTTGGAAACTTTCTTAGGGTCGTGTCGCCAAATTTCGGCTGGAATACGCACCTCTTCGCTTTTGCCGTTGTCATAGGTGATCTTCAAAATAACCGGCATCACCAGACCGCCTAAATTTTCAAAGTCGATCATGGTGTAGTAATCATCGTTATTAAGAAGCTCTTTTTCCCAATCCTCAAGCTTGCCAACGGTCGCGGTGTAAGTGTTGCGATCCGCGTTGGTCACGGTGTACGGGTCTTCCTTATTGTACAGATCCTTCAGCCGTGAATTGTCATCCACCATTTTCCGCGCATCTTGATTGCGTTGCCGGGTCAGAGAAATCGGCTCCTGTGCCGCCTGATCGCGTTTCCACGGCATTTCCACATCCGGGTCTTTGGTGTCGATGCGGTAGGAGGTCACCGTGTTGATGGCGATGTCCACATGGTCGGTGGTGTAAAACCAGCCATGCCAGAACCAATCCAGATCAACCCCCGAGGCATCTTCCATGGTGCGGAAAAAATCAGCGGGGGTGGGATGCTTAAACATCCAACGCCGTGCGTATTCGGCAAAGGCAAAGTCGAACAGCTCCCGACCCAAAATCGTTTCGCGCAGAATATTCAGCGCCGTCGCTGGTTTGGCATAGGCATTCGCGCCGACATTTTTGAGCGACTCCCCATCGGTCATAATAGGAACTTGATTCTGGCTTTTCATGAAGTCGACAATGTCGCGGGGCTCGCCCCGGCGAGAAGGGTACTCCTCCTCCCACAACTGTTCTGCCAGAAACTGAATATAAGTGTTCAGGCCTTCATCCATCCACGTCCAATGACGTTCGTCTGAGTTCACAATCATCGGGAACCAGTTGTGCCCAGCTTCGTGAATCACCACCGAGATCAGCGCGTTTTTGGTGGCGCGGGAATAGGTGATCTCGCCGGTCTTTTTGTCTTTCACCGGGCGGGGGCCGTTAAACGCCAGCATGGGATATTCCATGCCGCCGACTTGCCCGTTCACAGAAATCAAAACCGGATACGGGTACGGAAAAACTTTATCGCCAAACACATCCATGGAATGAATCAGCGCCGCCGTTGAGTACAGCCCCCACAACGGGTTGGCTTCCTTCGGGTAATAGGACATGGCCAGAACGGTGCGACCGTCCTGGGTTTTATAACCTTGTGCATCCCATTGAAATTTGCGCGACGACGCCCAGGCAAAGTCACGCACATTCTCAGCCGTAAAGCGCCAGGTTTTTGACCCCCGGATGGTGCTGCCTTCGGCCCGCGCGGCTTCCTGCGCGTTGACAATCATCACGGGCGCTTTGGCGGTGGCGGCCTCTTCTAAGCGTGTCTTTTGGGCGTCGCTCAAAACCTCATCGGGGTTTTGCAACACACCAGTGCTGGCAACCACATGATCTGCGGGCACCGTAATCTCAACGTCAAAATCACCGAACTGCACGGTGAATTCGCTGTTGCCGAGGAAGCTTTGTTGGTGCCAGCCTTCATTGTCGGAATACACCGCCAGACGCGGATACCACTGCGCAATCTGGAATATGTCGTTGCCGTCGTCCTCGAAGTGTTCATAGCCGCCCCGGCCTCTATAGACCTCGGCCTCGATGATGTTGTGGGACCAGTCAATCGTGAAGCTGATCTGCTGTCCTGGCGCGAGCGGCGTTGGCAGGTCAATGCGCATCAGCGTATCCACCACCGTGTAAGGTAGAGTTTGTCCGGCCCCATCGACGATGCGTTTCACCTTGAACCCGAAGTCGCCATCCTTGAGACCATAAGAACTGCGCAGGGTGCCATATGATTCTTTATTGTCGCCGTCAGACTGCCGTTGCGCGACATACTTGGAGTCGGCGGCAAAGCGGTTCTGGTCCATGTTCAGCCACAGATAACGCAAAGTATCCGGTGCATTGTTGGTGTAGGTGATGGTGGCCGCTCCGGTGAGGGCGCGTTTCTTTTCGTCCAGTTCAACTTTGATGACGTAGTCGGATCGTTGCTGCCAGTATTCATGACCCGGCGCACCCGAAGCGGTGCGATAGCTGTTGGCCGTTGGCCAGATTTCGTCCAACTGCCGGAACTTGTCGTCCC
The DNA here is from genome assembly GCA_964352705.1 of uncultured Rhodobacterales bacterium. GTDB lineage: Bacteria > Pseudomonadota > Alphaproteobacteria > Rhodospirillales > Rhodospirillaceae > WLXB01. Next base: position 839 of record CAYGSZ010000324.1, on the reverse strand, counting down.
ACGGCACCTTGGTTTGGCGCACGGCTTGGGCCTCAACTGTAGTGGCCCCCGTCAACAGGGTGAAAAGTATCGCCAGCAAAGGCAGGGTCGCAAGCAGGGCGCGCATAAGGATCATCCTTAAGATCATAAACCGTAAACAGAATTCATAGCCAAGCAGACCTGGGGTCTTGGTTCAAGAGGTTCTAGGTTTAAGAGAGATGAGTTCAGGTGGGTTTTACAATTACGCAGACAAAGCGCGTGACGCTGAAGAAAAAGTCACCACTGGCATCCAGGTCTTTCAGTTCCTGCAGCCAGGCGGCGCAGGTGTCCGGCGAAAATCCGCCCCGTCGCTCGGCGTGTTTCGGCATGTTGTACAGAACGTCGCCCGCGAAGGTGTCCTTGGTCATCGCTGTGTTGACCACCGCAGTTCCTCCGGCAAAGGCAATGTCAAAGCCTGCGGTGCGGCTTAGTTTGGGAAATCGTCCCGGCAAATCCGGATGCACGAAGTGTGAGCGCCAGGTGGCGAGCATCTCGGTCATGCGGGCGTGGTCAGAGGTGTTCACAACTGCGCTGTGCCAATCCGTGTCCAGGGCCAGCAGCCGACCGCCAGGCTTTAAAACGCGATAGGCTTCGCTCAGGGCCTTTGCCATGTCGGGCACATATTCGTAGACCTGGGTGGCGACCAGCGCATCCAAACTTGCGTCCTTTGCAGGCAAGGCGGTGGCATCGCCATCCACCACGCTCACCCAGGGGCAGTTTCGGCAGCGTTGTTCGGCGATCGCGCGCATGGACTCGCTGGGGTCAAGTGCGATGACCTCACCTTCTGACCCAACCTCAGTTGCCATTTCTAAGGCCAGAAG
>CAYGSZ010000323.1:0-3076 GCA_964352705.1 uncultured Rhodobacterales bacterium | reverse complement strand
AGCATTATATCTGGGGTGCAACCGCTGGCATGATCGTTAACTTAAGTGAGGTTTTGAATACCCCATGATCAAAACAATCTTTATCTACATCCTTCCTCTGGTGTTGCCGCTCACGATCTATTTAGCCTGGGCTTGGTACAGAATTGGTTATGTGAAGAAGCACGGCGGCGAAGCCCCAAAGATCGAACAAGGGCCGTGGCCTTTCCTGTTGTTATTGGGCGCTATCCTTACGGTTGCCTTAATGGCCACAACGGCGTTGATGCGCGGCGCTGATCCGGATGCGACCAATTATATCCCGCCACGTTATGAAGACGGGCGCGTGATCCCCGGGACAATGGAGGAAAACTAGGCCTTGATGTCTGACATGAAGGTCATAGCTTGTCTGGCATGAACATCTCAGCACCCTGGATGACAGCGCCACCGGTCCGCGCGGTACTCAAGGCTTTGGGTGCGCCTGATACGGATGTTAGATTTGTCGGGGGGTGCGTGCGGGATGCCATCTTGGGGCGACCCATCAAGGATATTGATCTTGCCACGCCAGACCTGCCCGAGACTGTGATCGCAAAGCTTGAAGCTGCGGGGTTGAAAGCCGTGCCGACCGGTTTGTCACACGGCACTATTACGGCAGTCGCCGAGGGGCGGGGCTTTGAAGTTACCACCTTACGCAGTGATACCGCGTGCGATGGGCGTCATGCCGCCGTTGAATTCACAACAGACTGGCAGGAAGACGCATCCCGCCGCGACTTTACGTTTAATGCTATGTCGCTTCTGCCCGACGGGCAGGTGTTTGATCCCTTTGGCGGGGTCGCCGATGCCGAAGCCGGGCACGTGCGATTTGTGGGTGAGCCGAAGGATCGTATTCAAGAGGACTACTTGCGCATTCTCCGGTATTTCAGGTTTCTTGCCAGCCATGGCACGGCGGTTCCTGACCCGAACACCTTAAAAGCATGCGAGAACTTGAGGTCGGGACTTGCTCACTTGTCAGCAGAGCGGGTGGCTGGGGAGTTCGTGAAATTGCTTTCAACGCCAAATCCCTTGCCCTCTGTTCAGGCTATGGCAAGCACAGGCGTTTTAAACGACCTTTTCCCAGGCGCACGCGTCGCGCCAGACTTTGAAAAACTGATTTCCCAGGAGGGGAGATTCGATGCTTCGCGTCAAACAGATGTCTTCTGGCTGACGCGCTGGATTGCTCTCATGTCTGAAAGTGCGGCGAAAGCTGCGGCGGTCATGAAATTCTCAGCCAAGCACTGCCGCACTTTGGAAACGATTATATCTGCGGCAAAAACAGCGCCTGGGTCGCAAAATCCGCCAGATCTCTATCAGTATCTTTATAAATTTGTTGGTGGAGCCAACGGTGCTGAGGTTGCATTAGCGGGCATACGCTTGGCCTCTGCCCGCGTTGGCGACAAGGCTCAAGAGGCTGGCTGGAGCAAATTCTATGAGGTTGTTAAAGACTGGACCCCGGTGGGTTTCCCTTTAACGGGCAAGGATGTCCAAAACACTGGAGTGCAGCAAGGGCCTGAGATTGGATATCTTTTGCAATCTGTTAAAGCGACGTGGATCGATCAAGGGTTCAAGGCGAACAAAACTGAGTTGCTCAGGCGTCTTAAAACAAAATTGACCCCGCCCAGGGGAGGAGGCGGGGCCAGTTTGCAGTAGCAACTGCGGGACTCTGGAGGGGATCCTTTGTCTTTTCGCCAATTGCTAAGAAACAATATTGGGTTTTCTGCCTTACAGGAGGATTGCAGGAGTATTAAACGCCTGTCATATCGGGTTTTTGGGTTTGTTTTATCCCTCCCTTATCCTGGGAATCCCCCGATTTGCCGTAGGGCTTCAGCGGAGGCAATTGCTGCTGATTGTGCCAGATTTAGAGATCGCGCCCCCGGTGCCATTGGAATAATGATGCGGGCGTCAGCAGCGCTATGAACCTCGTCGGGCACTCCGGCGCTTTCCCGACCGAAGATCAAGCGGTCCTGCGCTGAAAATGAAAAAGAGTGGTAGGGCACGGCGGCCTTGGTGGTCAGAAGCACCAATCGTCCTTCGCTTGCGGTGGCCTGATAGGTTTCCCAAGATCTATGCCGCTGGACTTCTGCCAAATCGGAGTAATCCATCGCGGCGCGTTTGACTCTTTTGTCGTCCCAAATAAACCCGCAGGGTTCGATAATATCCACCGGCATATTGAAACACGCAGAGAGCCTGAGAATTGCCCCCACATTTTGAGGGATATCCGGTTGGTAAAGGACAAGGCGAATCAAGACATTTTATCCAGGGTTAAGTCAGGGTTGAGAATGAATTGCAGGCGGTCAAAGGCCTTTTCACGGCCTATAAAATATCCTATACCCCCTCTCATTGTTTTCCTTAGAATTTCGTTGGGGAAGGGAAGCAAGACAGGGCGGCTCAAGGTCATTTGATGTCAAAGTCACTTGGTCTCATCTCCGTTTTGGCAATTGAGACGGTTTTCCTCTCACTTTGCCACGTCTCGCAATCATTCCTGGCGTAAAAAACAAGAACCGAGAGGTCCGAAAAATGGCGGATACGTCAGAACACCAAGTGGTTCCTACCGAAGAAGAATCGCGCAGGGATTTTCTTCTGCATGCAACAGTTGCAACGGGTGCCGTAGGTGTGGCTGTTTCATTATGGCCCTTAATCAACAGCATGAACCCGGCAGCCGATACGTTGGCGCTTTCATCTGTTGAAGTGAGTTTGTCTAGCCTTCAAGAAGGCCAGGCGATTACGATCAGCTGGCGCGGTAAGCCTGTTTTTGCGCGCTATCGCACACCGGCGGAAATTGAAGAGGCCCGATCAGAGCGCTGGCAAGATATGCCTGATCCGCAGCCCGATGAAGATCGTGTTCAGGATGAGCGCTACCTTATCGTGGTTGGGGTCTGCACCCATCTCGGCTGCGTGCCGCTCGGGCAGAAAACAACGGAACCCCGCGGCGACTACGGCGGTTACTTCTGTCCGTGTCATGGCTCTCACTATGATAAATCAGCGCGGATCCGCAAAGGGCCCGCGCCGACCAATCTTGAGGTGCCTGAGTACACCTTCCTCTCTGAAACAAACGTTCGCATCGGTT
>CAYGSZ010000322.1:0-3103 GCA_964352705.1 uncultured Rhodobacterales bacterium | reverse complement strand
GACGACCAACTGCGCCGGGTGAGCACACGCCACGCCAGTTTCATCCAGCCGGTTGGCCAGAGGTTGCCGCCCAGATCGGCGATCATTTCGTTGAGGTCTGGTAGGGCGACTGCCATGGCGGCAGGCTCGCCTTCGTAAAAGGCAAACCACACCAGCTCGGGAATTAAAATTGGTTTGAGGTCTTTCGCCATGTGCTGCGCGTCGGCTTCCGTCATGGGCACAAAGCCCCAGTTGTCGGCCCAGGCGGCATTAAACAGATCGACCAGAATACGAATATCTGCATCGTAATTTTTAGGATCGAGAGGGCGCAGGGACAGGCCGGGATTGCGATCAATCGAGCGCTGCAAAATTTTGACATGCTTCAGCGGTACCGCAGGATCCATGGGGGTGAGGTAGGCAAGCAAGTCCCGCACGCCCTCAAAACCAGCACCTTCGACCAGAGTTTGATAATAGGGCCTGGCGTGTCCCATCATCATACGGGGGCGACTTTCAAACCCCTCGACCAACAGCCCGGACTCTTCGTTAATATTGAGACTGAACGGCCCACGCACACGTTTAACGCCGCGTTGTTTCAGCCACGCCCCGGCAGCTTCAAACAGAGCATCGGCGACGGGCTGTTCATCGACACAATCGAAGAAGCCAAAAAAACCAACATCATCGCCGTGACGCTCGAGATGGCTGCGATCCACCTGGGCTGAGATGCGACCGATGGGCGCACCGTTGCGCTCGGCCAGAAACAGCTCTGCTTCACCGTGACTGAACCAGGGATTTTTTTTGGGATTGAGCTGATCGCGCAGCATCATCTTCAGCGGCGGCACCCAAACGGGGTCATCGCCTAAAAACGCAGCCGGCAAAGCGATAAACGCTTCACGGTCAGCTTTGCTGGTGACCGGGCGAACTGTAATGGCAGGTTCCGTCATAGCAAAAGAACGTGCGCGTTACGCCGAAGGGGCGAGTTTGCCGTCATTTGCTTCACGATCCGTTTCACGATCAATCTCGCGTTGGCGATGCACCGGGTTTGCCGTATGCGGCCAGCCGTCTGTCATCTCGGCGACATAGGGATAAGTTTTTGCCACCTCTTCGTCATAGCCGAGATTAAATACAGTCGCCGAGCGCGGACGCATTTTGATCTGCTCGTACATGGTGCCCAAAATACGATCCCACATATAATTGGTGATACCGTAGTTGCCATTCTCGTTATGAAAATGATGTGCCATATGCAGCTTCTTCATGCGCTTGACCCAGGCCCATTGAGGCACATAGCCCAAATGCTGAATGCAGTGGATGAATTCATAAAAACAGGTTTGCAACACGCCCGCACACAATGCAGCCGCAGCGCCGGGCCACCCCGCCAGGGCATAGCCAACCGGCACCGTGGCGAGCGCAACGGTGGGAAGGGTGGTGTACAACGCGCCGAACAGAACTTTGAGGTTGTTGGGATCAGAGTGATGATCGTAGTGGATGCGCTTCCACACCGGGGCTGTAAGTTTGCTTTTCCACATCCACTTTGAATGCAGTATCCAGCGATGCAGCACATACCAAACCAAGGGATAAATCAGAACCGTTGCCAGCACGGAGGCGGCCAGACCGGTGAAGGACGTCAGACCATTGGCCCACGCCCAAGCCGTGTAGCTGGCCGTTAAAACCGCGAGCGCAAAATACGCGGCAATCGCATAGTACTGAAAATAAGCCGCCGCGAGTTGACTCAGATTCATGCGATCTAAGTGATACTCTCGATCCGACCAGAAGCCGATTTTCACAGTCCTAACCCTTCTTTTCGTTTCCAGACGCAAACAGCGTTATGCGCCCTTGTTCTCTAAGTTTACCACAATCCACAAGCCTATGGTGCCAAACAGCGCCAAAGGCAACCACGCGGCCACAACAGGCGGTAAAGCGCCGAATTGTCCCATGGCGAGCAGGAGATTGTCGGTCACGATAAAGACAAACCCTAGCGAAATCCCATAGACAATCACCATGATGGCACTGCCCTGACGGTGATGGGCAAAAGCGGCGATGGCCGCCAGAAGCGGCATCAACGCCAGCACAGCAGGACCTGCCAACTTACGCTGCAACCAGGTGTCGTAATAATATTCCGGGCGTGTTCCCAGAGCCAACTCGCGGACATAATGTTCGAGTTCATCAAAGGTCAATTCACTGGGCGGATTGGCCAATTTGTTGAAATCTTCCGGGGTGAGTTTGGTTTCCCATGCGGGCTTGGGCAAAGGTATGGTGACAGAGTCACCGCCGACACGCGCCATCCCAAACAACGCCCATTTCTGTTCTTCCCAAATGGCCAGGCGAATATTGATGATGTCGGTCACGGCGGCGGCCTCATTTTGACGGAACAACCGAATGTCGTTCAGCACAGACCCGTTGTTCAGCACATGGCCGACGCGGATGATGGTCTTGTCCTCTATCACCCAGGTTTCGCTGCCATCTACAATTTCGCCGCCGGGTTGATAACCGGTGCTTTTCCAATCTTCCAGTTGGGCGTTGAAGCGCACAACCACACGGTCGGAGAACACGAACAACACAAGCGCCAAAATCGCACCCACGACGACCAGACCGCCAACCAGACTCAACACCGACCGACCGGCCGCCCGCATGGCAATAATTTCACTGTTCCGGGCTAAGACAACCAGCGCCGTGAGTCCGCCCAGCAACGCGGCCAAGGGCGCAACGGTTTCAATGATCGACGGGATACGCAACATCATGTAGCGGCCAAGAGCGCTGGCAGGCTGCCCGCCCCCTTCCAGCACGGCGTCTGCATTGGCGAGCAGGTCGAGCATTTGCAAAAACACGACCAGGCCAAACAGCAAGGCAAAGAAACGCGCGAGATACGCTTTCGTCAGATACCAAGAAAGAATCATAGGATCAGCGTACTAGCTACGGCTTCTGCGGAACAGGCGCGTGATGCGGCTGATCATACCAGACCACCGGTCTTCCATACGCTGCATGGGCGTTGCCCCAGCAACAGCTTCTGTTTTGAGAAACAGGTAAGTCGTGCCCGCAATAAATATGGCAAAGGGCAGCCACAGCGCTGGTCCGGGCGCGACGCCGCCCACCGTCGCATAGGCTTCGCTGAACTCAAGAATCTTATGAT
>CAYGSZ010000321.1:0-3116 GCA_964352705.1 uncultured Rhodobacterales bacterium | reverse complement strand
TGAAAAACTTATCGGGTCGTCCCAAACCTGCAAAGGCAACGACTTTACGCCCACGCAATTGAACAGCATCGGCGGTTGGATCTATATGACAGTTGAGGACCTCAAGCTGAGGCGGCAGGCGATCAATGAGGCCAGTCTTGTCAGGCCCCATAAGAATAATGCGATCCGCCCGCGCCAATCCGGCACGGACATCTTCACGTAAGGGACCCGCAGGCAGCGTGTGATGATTTCCAAACCCTGTTGCGCCGTCAACAACCACCAGGGCGCAGTCCTTGTGCAAACTGGCATGCTGATGGGCATCATCAAGTATAATAACGGTTGCACCCTCTGCCACTGCTTGAAGCGCGCCGTCTGATCTTTTGCGCGCGACCCACGTCGGTCCATCACGGGCATGCAGCAACGCTTCATCGCCCACATCCAGCACGGTATGAACATCTCCATCCACCCGCACCGGACCGGCAAGACGTCCCCCGTAGCCGCGCAGGACAACAGCCGGTTGGTGACCCAGGTTTTTGCAGCGCTGAACCAGGTCACGTACCACCGGTGTTTTACCAGTTCCCCCAACGGTGAGATTGCCAACCGAGATCACCGGGGCTTCAACCTGCACAGGTGTTGTGTGTTTTAGCCGCCAGGCTGTCGCCGCCGCATAGAGTTTTCCAAGCGGGGTCAGGGCACGCACAATCGGCCCGTGCGTGTGCCAAAAGTCAGGCGCGCGCATTGTCGACCTCGGCGCTTTTGTCGTTGGAGTCACGCTCCGGGTGCTCAGCCGGGGCAATACACGCTTGCCCAACCAGCGTGTCAGCTCTGTTACTGACGGCAGTTAAGGCGTCCTCAAGCACCTGGCGTATACGTACAAAATCTTCAGGCGTGCTGTCCTTAGGAACATCGATGGGTGTGCCCCAAATTCGCACGCCGCGCGAAAACGGCAAGGGTACAATTAATCTGTCCCACGAGGATAAAACTTTGCGATGGCTGACCGATACCGCGGCCGGAACAATTTTGACGCCTGAGAGCTTTGCCAGGGCGAGGGGGCCATCCCCGGCGCGCATGCGCGGGCCACGTGGTCCGTCGGGCGTAATGCCGACTGAACCACCTGTCTTCAGCAGTTTGACCAAAGCGCGAGTTGCGCCAGCCCCGCCCTTTGAGCTTGATCCTGTAATGGTGGAGATACCGAACCATTTCACGCTTTTTGCGATCAACCGCCCGTCGGCATGACCTGAGATTAACATGTGAAAGGGCGCACGAGAGGACCAGCAATAAGGCATCATAAGCAAGCGGTTGTGCCAAAACGCGATAATCACCGGTTCTGCGCCGCTCCAGGCCGCTTCTGTCGCCGGGCGTCCTTCGTCGGTCCATCGGCTGGTGACCCGCACTAGCCATAGGTACACGGCTGCCAAAGCGCCGAGAACGCTTTGCACCCATACGTTGCGGAATATCGCCTTGCGCATATGTTTCATGCGGTTCAGCAGCGCCTCATAAAAGTTCTAAGTCTTTAACTTAGCTCATTATAGACTATCCTAAGGTATGGCCAGTGCTAGGGGCACGGGCTGTTGCGAGAGTTTACAGAGCGTAAATTAAAAGGAGAGCAGAAATGGGCAGTAACAAAGGTATTGTTATAGCCGTTATCGCGGCGGTCATTTTTCTTGTTATTTTGGCGTTCGATTTTCGTGGCACAGATGAGAACGATATGGAGGCCACAATCAACGATGCGGTCGAACAAACGCAGGATATGGCCGATGAGATGGCAGATGATGCCTCCGATGCGATGGATGATGCCGCGGACAGCATGGAGGATGCTTATGAAGATTCTAAAGATGAGATCTCCGATGCGGTTGACGACATGAATGACGCGACGCGGAAAGCCACTGAAGATGCCATGAGAAACATGGAGAAAATGGCTGATGACGCCGCTGAGGCTATGAAAGACGCGGCAGACAGCATGGAAGATGCCGCAGACCAAATGAGAGACGATGCGAAAGATATGATGCCCAACCCGCAATAGCGGAAAACACCTAGGCGGCTGATGTTTGTTCCGTCGGTGTGTTGCTGGCGGCTTTATTCGTGGGAAACTTATCGTCTGCATTGAACGGATAAACATTATCCAGGAACTGCTGGACGCTGGTTTCCCACGAGAAGCCTAGAGCGTAATCTCGACACGTTTGAGGGTCAGCTTTGAGCGCGACAGCAACGGCCTGTTGCAAGTCTTCGCTCAGGCAGCCCACCGGTGCGTCACCAATCACATCCAGCGGCCCCGGCACCGGAAAAGCGGCAACAGGGATACCTGAAGCCAAAGCTTCTAGGAGCACCAGACCAAACGTATCAGTCCGGCTCGGGAACACGAACACATCTGCTGCTGCAAAGTGCTTGGCCAGATCGTCCCCTTGTTTGCCGCCGACAAAATGTACATCAGGATAGGATTTACTTAATTCAGCCAGTTGCGGTCCGTCGCCGACGACCACCTTGGACCCCGGGAGGTCCAGCTTAAGGAATGCCTCGATATTTTTTTCGACGGCAACGCGCCCGACGTACAATGAAATCGGTCGAGGCAAATCCAGAAAATCCTTACTTCGGGGTTTGAACAACTCTGTATCGACGCCGCGGGTCCAGCGTTTGATATTGGTCAGACCCCATTTGATCAGCTCGTCCTCAATGGTCTGGGTGGCCACCATGATGCCTTGCGAGCCACCGTGGAACCAGCGCATGAGTTTGTAGGTCCAGGCAATAGGTATGCCAAATCGGGCGTGAACATATTCTGGAAACTTTGTGTGAAAGGCGGTGGTGAAGGGAATGTCCCGCTTCACGCAGTAGGACCGCGCCGCCATACCCAATGGGCCTTCGGTGGCCAAATGTACTACGCAGGGCCGAAACTGCTCAATGATTTTTGCCATCCGGCGTCCGGGAAAAAGGGCGAGCGGAATTTCCGGATAGGTCGGACACGGAATCGTCCAGAACTGTTGCGGGGTAATAAACACAATGTCATGCCCCTGGCGATCCAGGTGTGTCTTCAGTGTGTTTAAGGTTCTGACGACGCCATTGACTTGGGGGAACCAGGCATCGGTGACGAGGATAATTCGCATTCTTTTGCCTTACGGTAGGCTTCAAGGGGGGGGAGATCG
>CAYGSZ010000320.1:0-3125 GCA_964352705.1 uncultured Rhodobacterales bacterium | reverse complement strand
ATGGCCTGGGCGGGGCAAATGGCTTCACAGAGTTTACAGGCAATGCAGCGTTCTTCGCCATTGGGATAACGCCGCAAAGCGTGCTCCCCTCTAAACCGGGCGCTGAGCGGTCCTTTTTCGAACGGGTAGTTAATGGTCACTTTAGGACCAAACATATACTTCAGCGTCAACCACATGCCGCTCAGCAATTCGCTGAGGAGGAAAGAACGCGCGGTACGATCAAATGATGCCATGGCTCAGTCCGTTCCCTATGCCGGCAATTTATCAAAGTAGACGAGGAAGCCTGCTGTCAGCACCAACCAGATCAGCGACAACGGCAAGAACACTTTCCATCCCAGGCGCATCAACTGGTCGTAGCGATACCGTGGGAACGTTGCCCGCACCCAGATAAACACAAACAGACAGAATGCGATTTTGGCCGCGAACCAGACCACACCCGGAATCATATTCAACGGGGCGACGTCATAGGGTGGTAACCAGCCGCCCAAGAACAGAATGGTCACCATGCCACTCATCATGATCATGTTGGCGTATTCCCCGAGGAAAAACAGCGCAAACGACATAGAGGAGTATTCAGTCATGAACCCGGCGACCAGCTCTGACTCTGCTTCCGGCAAGTCAAACGGATGACGGTTGGTTTCCGCCAACACCGAGATGAAGAACACGATGAACATTGGGAAATGCGGAATAAAGTACCAGCCCGGCAAAAAGCCGAACAGCGGCTCCGACTGTGCTTGAACCAGTTCACTTAAATTCAAAGTCCCGGCGGTCACCAAAACCGTAATCATGATGAAGCCGATAGACACTTCGTACGACACCATCTGCGCGGCAGAGCGCATCGCGCCCAAAAACGCATACCGCGAGTTAGACGCCCATCCGGCCATCACCACGCCATAGACGCCCAATGATGAAATCGCGAACAGATACAACACGCCGACATTCAAGTCGGAAATCACCCAGCCGGTGTTCACCGGAATAACGGCCCAGGCCAGCATCGCCAGCGAGAACGTCACCATCGGGGCCAGGAAAAACACCACCGGGCTTGCGCCGGACGGCAACACCGTCTCTTTGGTCAACAGCTTAAGCGCGTCGGCAATCGGTTGCAGCAAACCAAACCAGCCCACAACGTTGGGGCCGATGCGCATCTGCATCGCCCCAATAATGCGGCGCTCAGCGTATGTGAGGTAAGCCACACTCACCAGAATAGGCACCATAAACATCAGGATCTGAATAACGATCCACAGCACCGGCCAAATGTAACCTGTCCATAACTCAGCCATAGGTGCCCGTCACTTTCCCGGACTTGCCGATCACAAACTCTTGGGTGCATTGCGCCATCGTACGTGAGGCGCGACTGATCGGGTCTGTCTGATAATAGTTCGTTATCGGCGATACCAAGGGTGTCGCCTCTATAGCGCCTGCTGTACCGAACACCGACCAGTCTTCCGCAACCACTTCATCAATATGCGTGAAAATGGAATTGCATTCAGCCAAAGCCGTGCGGAGTTGATCCAAGGAGTCATAAGGCAGAGTTTTGCCGAGGCTATCAGACAATGCACGAATAATAGACCAGTCTTCACGCGCATCACCGGGTGGGAAGATCGCCCGCTGCCCCAATTGCGGACGGCCCTCGGTGTTCACATAGGTACCGTTCTTTTCAGTATAAGCCGCACCCGGCAGAATAACGTCGGCCACATGGGCGCCTTCATCTCCGTGATGACCTTGGTAAATCACAAAGGCGTCTTTCAGCTTTGCCGTATCAATTTCGTCTGCGCCAAGCAGATAAACCACCTCAATCGCACCAGAAGCCGCTGCGTCCAAAACACCGCGCGTGTCTTTGCCGTTCTCGCCAGGCACAAACCCAACATCCAGCGCCCCAACACGGGCTGCTGCCGTATGCAGAACGTTAAACCCATTCCAGTCGCCAGACACCATGCCCGTCGCTGCCGCAAGCTTATGACCGGCTGCGAGAAGTGCTGCTCCATCTGCACGACTTAACGCGCCCATGCCAAGTACGACCATGGGGCGTTCGGCCTCTTTCAAAACAGTCGCAAAATCATGCGTGCCATCAGCGACCTGCGCCAACAGGTCCGCCGTCTCACCTAAATGCTCATAAGGATAGGTCAGGTCTGCGCCTTCGCCAATCACCGCAATTTTCACGCCACCTGCCAAATACCGCTTGCGGAGACGCGCGTTTAAAATCGGCGCTTCCTTGCGAGGATTGGTGCCCACCAACAAAATGGCATCAGCATCTTCAATCCCGGCGATGGTGGTGTTGAACAGATATGAACTGCGCACCGTCGGGTCGAGCGCAGCGCCATCCTGGCGACAGTCCATGTTGGGTGAGCCCAAAGCGACCATCAAATCTTTCAGAGCCAGCGTCGCTTCACAATCAACGGCGTCCCCCACCAGCGCGGCGATTTTATCACCACTGAGGCCGGATACCTTGTTAGCAATTACTGTGAAAGCCTCGGACCATTCCGCAGGCTGAAGTTTACCATCACGACGGACATAGGGTTGATCAAGGCGTTGATACTTTAGGCCATCGCAGGCGTTGCGTGATTTGTCGGCCAGCCACTCTTCGTTGATCCAATCATTCAAACGCGGCAACACGCGCATCACTTCACGGCCACGACTATCAACGCGAATGTTACTGCCCACCGCATCCATCACATCAACAGATTCAGTTTTACGCAGTTCCCAAGAGCGCGCTGTAAACGCGTAAGGTTTGTTCGTAAGTGCGCCGACGGGACACAAGTCAACAACGTTGCCAGACAATTCAGAGGTCAGGGCACTTTCCAGATACGTGGTAATCTCGGTGTCTTCGCCGCGCCCCGTTGCCCCAATCTCGGCAACACCGGCAATTTCTTCAACAAAGCGCACGCAGCGGGTGCAGTGAATACACCGGGTCATAATCGTCGAAACAATCGGCCCCATGTACTTATCTTTGACCGCGCGTTTTTGCTCGTCATAACGTCCACGGTCATGACCAAAGGCCAAAGCCTGGTCTTGCAAATCACACTCGCCGCCCTGGTCGCAAATCGGACAATCCAGCGGGTGGTTGATCAGCAGGAATTCCATCACGCCATTGCGGGCTTTAACAGCCTTTGCGGACTTGGTGTGCA
>CAYGSZ010000319.1:0-3144 GCA_964352705.1 uncultured Rhodobacterales bacterium | reverse complement strand
AATCGACCATCTGGGGCTTGGAATTCGATGCCAACTGGAAAGCCACTGAGAACCTAACATTGACTGGGTCTTACGTGTACACCAACGCCGAATTCGATAGCTTCGAGGTGATTTCAACCAGTGCATCACGCATTGGGGAATCCGGTTGTGCTGAGCTTATTCCCAGCACCCCGCCGGCCTGTTTACTGGTCAAAGACGGCAATACACCGGCTGATTTGCCAGAGCATCAGTTGAACTTGAATGCCAACTACACGGCACAACTGACGGACACCTGGGATTGGTTCATTGATGCCGGTGCCCGCTACACATCAAAACGGTTCCTGTCCACGGCCAACGTGGCAACGCAACCGTCTTACTGGCGTGTTGATGCCCAGCTAGGTGCCCGCAATAACCAAATCCGGGCCGCGATCTTTGCAGAAAACCTGTTAGATGATGATACGGTTACAGATGGCAATCTGTACGTTGACTTCTTCAACGGCTTTGCACCCTCAGGCTTCGGCTACCGACCTGAGCCTTTGACGGTGGGCTTGCGCGTCAACTTCACGATGTAAGTCAGTTAACATCTCTTGATGGAGGAAGCCCGCCACGGTCAAGCGTGGCGGGCTTTTTCTTTGGTGTAACTATTTAGGCCTTCACGAGCCGATAAGACTCAAGCCCACCAGCCCCATCACTGGACTCTATTTTTTCGCGACAGGCGGTACGTATAGCTTCCATGCAGGCTGTCACTGCTGGCGGGCGGCTGCTATTTTTTCGCGTGATCAGGCCACAGCGAGATTCAACTGCACACTCGGCATTTTTGATTTTTACGACATCTCCAGAAGCGACCTCCGCCGCAACCAAATGTTCCGGTAAGATGCAAAGCAATCTGCTGTGCATCATGGCTTGTTTGAGGTACGCAATCGACGAGGTTCTGATCACCTGTCGCGGCACAGGCAGATCATTCTCAGAGAAAAAAGTTCGGAATACGCGATTAACGGCCACCTGATTGGGCACAACCCAGCCATACGCGGAGAGGTCAGCCAGCGAGACCGACTTCTTTGATGCAAGGGGGTGATCAGCCCGCGCATGCACGCTTGAGCGATTGAGATACAGTTCTTCAAACTCAAGGTCTGCATCATTATAGGTTGGTGGCAACATAGAGAACACCAGGTCCACTTCGGCGCGCCTAAGCTTCGCCAGTAATTCATCGTAGAAGCCAGAGTCTATGGTGATGTTAACGCCAGGACGCTCTCTGGTGAGTTGACCAATCGCCTCCGGCACAATTATGGACGTGAAGTTTGGGGAGATCCCTAACGCAAACTGGCCCTGACTGAGCCCCTTAATAGCATGCACTTCTGATACGGCCCGCTCTGCCTCGCTGAGAATAATGAGCGCGTGATCTAGCATGCTGGCCCCAAACACCGTGGTCTGAACGCCTTTCGGACCACGCTCGAGCAGTTCAACGCCTAAAAACGCCTCAAGGTTTTTGATGCTTCGGCTCAGCGCCGGCTGGGTGATGTTCAGTTCCTGGGCGGCACGGCCAATGTTGCCGTGACGGGACGCAGCCACAAAATGACGCAGTTGCTGCATTTCCATGATTAAAGAACCTCTGTAATCTTCATGCCTAAAAGATATGTATATTACTGTTTATTATATTGGCCTGCATGTAGCGCAAATTGCAAACTGCAACTGTCTTGAGCAGACTTAGTAAGGGATTTCCCAAGCATGGGTGCCGAAACCGAGACGACTTGTACGTACGTCGATACATCCGAGGGCCAGCTTCACCTGACCACGGCAGGTGATGGCCCGGTGATTGTTTTAATGCATTGGACCCCCTTATCCGCGCAAATGTACGAACATGAAATTCCACGCCTGGCTGAGCGTGGCTTTAAGGCTGTGGGTGTTGACCTCATGGGCTTTGGCCGATCAGCCAAGCCGGGTAAAATCTGGCCGTTTGAGAAACATGCTCAGGTGGTTGCGGAAGGCCTTACGCAAGCAGGACTGACCTATTTCGCTGTTCTTGGCGCACATTTCTCAGCTCCGGTCGCGGTGGAGATGACAATCGCCTCAGATGTGAAAGTCACTGCATTGTTGTTGGACGGCTGCGCTCATTTACTTCCCGAAGAAGCTGGTAAAGCGATCGGGGCTAAGGTGGCTCAAACGTCCGGGCCTGGTCTCCATGAAGACGGATCTCACCGGTCGTTTCTGTGGGATCAAGCCGTCAATGCCTATTCCATTTTTGATCCTGATTTTGAAGTCACGGAAGAAACTTTGCCGCTGATTTACAGGTTCGTGATGGATTACACGTCCACTGGCGTTCCCAAAGATTTTGGTACGTTCTCGCCGTTTGATATGATTGAGAAGCTTGGCGCGGTTACTGTACCAAGTTGCATACTCACAGCGGAAACAGACCCTCTCCGCTCAGCGCAACAACCGACCATCGACGCTTTGGTTGCTTCGACGACCCAAGCGATCATACTTCCTGGCAGCCACCCGCTACATAACCCGGCGCGTCGCGGGGAATATGCAGATACAATTGCGACTTTTCTAGAGGCATCACAATGACCGTCACAAAAGATCACATCGCGGCTTATGAACGTGATGGCACCGTTCTTGTTCCCGGTGCATTTGGTGACTGGGTGGAACCGCTGAGTAAAACTGTAATGGCGGTGATTGAGGGGCAGCGCGCAGGTCGCATTACGCCAGACGACGCCACCTGCGTCTTTCAAAACCCCATGAAAATTGTAGAAAACTTTGGCGGTGGGGCGATGGCGCTCAACATCGTGCCTTATCATAAAGGATTCTCGGACTGGCTTACGCATTCACCTGCAGCGGAGATGGCATCAGCCATTATGCAAAGCGAACGGGTGCGGTTCTGGGTGGATGCAACTTTTCTGAAAGAAGAGAACGCTGCCTCAGAAGGCACACCCTGGCACAACGACACCTGCACCTGGCCCTTTTGGGGAAACCAGATGACGATCCTCTGGATCGCATTAACCGATGTGGATGAAGATAGTGGTCCGCTGACGACCGTACGCGGGACCCATCAAGAAGATGGTCGCTACTACTCTACTTTCTTCCCCGAAGACCAAACACCACCACCCGGTTACAAACCTTGGGATCAGTTGATGGCGCAGGCGGAAGCACCAGACGCAGAAATACAAA
>CAYGSZ010000318.1:0-3155 GCA_964352705.1 uncultured Rhodobacterales bacterium | reverse complement strand
GGTTCTTCTCGAAATCGCGAAATCCATAGCTGTTCCTCCCTGCTTCCGTCTTGCCGCACTATACAGTGCGAACGCGCTGGCGTGAGTCCGAAAACAGAATGTGCTTGCCCGAAGAAAGTATAGAGTATTCATAACCCCATGAAAAAAGTAACCGCGCCTTTGCTCTCATCTTTCGAGCCGTAGTTATTTCGAGCGTTGTGGCATTGACGGATGCTGGCCTAAGGTCACTCTTAGCAACTGTGCAGAGAACGGCGGGCGCTTGTTATATGCTTAATGTGGGCTGGCATTTTTGTTCTGTATTAGACATGTTTCTCGAAGCGGGGTTGTCGTTGCGTGGTTCAACCAAAGGCCAAGTCGGCGAAATCGGCTGTAAGCCTGACGTCCGGGCTGGCGCGGATTTGCGTCCCCAGCCCTTCGCAACCTCCCTCACCATTGAAAGGCTGAAAATAACGCCTTAAGGAGTCCTATTATGACTTTTCAAAGCATTCTTCGACGTATTATCGCGTTCTTTGCCGCTGTTGTTTTGGCGACGGTCGTCGCTTGCCTCATCGGCACGCAATTTGTCCTCGCTGCTCTGACCGGCATCGGTGTTGACATTCCTTTATCTGATCGGCTTTCCACTACGTGGTATGACCTTGTCAACTTCGGCTTTGTGCCAAGCCCAGCCTTCGGATTTTCCTATGCCGTGGTGATCGCGATTGGCTTGTTTATCGCTTTTCTCGTCGCTGCTGCGTTGTCGTATTTTATACCCCGGTTTCGCACCGTCATTTACACCGTAGCCGGGGCTGCGGCGATTCTGGCGTTCTTAGGGTCGTCCTATTTTGTGTTTGGCGCCTCTATGTTCGCCTTCGCCCAAACCCCTATGGGTTTAATCACCCAGGCCGCCGCCGGTGCCGTTGGTGGTTGGGTCTTCGCAACCTATTCAACGCAGGAAACAACATGATGATTCGAGTCTCCCTGAAAGCGGTTGTGTTTGCCGTGATGTGTTCTGCTGGGCTCAGCGTTTCTCTGGCCACGAGCCGTGCCGCCGACTACACGCTGCACACACTGGCCGAAGGACTTGCCTTTCCCTGGAGCTTGGCTTTCCTGCCTGATGGCGACATTTTGGTGACCGAGCGGGAGGGACGGTTGCGGATTATTCGTGGCGGAGATCTGCTGCCTGATCCCGTGAGTGGCCTGCCTGACATTCTTGCTGCGGGCCAAGGGGGGCTGATGGACATCCGTCTCCACCCTGACTTTGTCCAAAACAAGTTGGTGTACCTGTCTTATGCCCATGGCGATACGGGGTCCAACCAACTGCGTGTCGCCCGCGCACAGTATGAGAATGGTGCGCTTTCTAATCTCGAGGTCGTGTTTGGCTCGGAACCGATGAAAGAGACCCCCGTTCACTATGGCGCGCGTCTCGCCTTTTTGCCGGACGGCACACTCTTGATCACATCCGGTGATGATTTCATTCACCGCGAACGGGCGCAGGTGCTGGACAATCATTTCGGCAAGCTGCTGCGGATCAATGCTGATGGAACCATTCCCGAGGATAATCCTTTTCTTGGCACCGATGGTGCACGCCCGGAGATTTGGAGCTACGGACACCGCAATCAGCAAGGCTTGTTGGTCGACCCGGTTTCAGGTCGGGTTTACCTGCATGAACACGGCCCCATGGGCGGCGATGAGTTGAACCTCATTGACCCGGGTAAAAATTATGGCTGGCCGGCCGCAACTTATGGGTTGGATTATTCCGGTGCGCGCATCTCTCCGTATCAGGAACTTCCAGGCATGGAAATGCCAGTAGAGTATTGGGTGCCCTCCATCGCGCCGGGCGGCATGACGCTTTATGACGGTGACGCGTTCCCAGCGTGGCAAGGCGATATATTTATAGCGGCCTTGGCAAACATGACGGTACGGCGCCTGGACATGGAAAACGGTGAGATTCGGGATCAGGAAACTCTGTTTGCGGAGGTTGAAGAGCGCTTCCGCGAAGTACGCACCGGGCCGGATGGATACTTGTATCTGTTAACAGATAGCGCAGACGGTCGCGTTATTCAGGTTCGCCCAGGCAATTCTTAGGGATTCTTTTTGGGGGCGTCGCTCCTGACATGGTGCACCAAACGCGCTGTGGATGGCATCGTCACGCAAGCCGCTGTTCCCAGGTGTCATGGCCATTATATTCAAATCGGCCAAAGACGCTCGCTTTAGAAATCCAAGAGCTCGACTGCCAAATGTTCTCTGTGTCTTCTGCCTGACAATTAGAAAAATGGCGGAGGGAGTGGGATTCGAACCCACGATACGCAAGCGCACAGCGGTTTTAGAGTTTAATGTTTGCCGTGTCGGTCCGTGTTCATTAGCCTAGTAACATACCGTTCCGTCTAACGCTTTTGTTGCAAACATGTCGATTCATGTCGTTTCGTGCTATCCAGTTATTGTTAGTTCGTTTGCAATTTGGTTTGCAAACTCGCGCTAAGCATTCGCCGCTTTAAATCCAGGAAATTCATAATACCCGTCAGGAATAAGCCTAATCACCCAATAAAGACTGAGCCAATGACACACCTTGACATAAGTAATCCTGGGGACTCCCTAAGGGCCATGGTCCGCCTAAGAGGGCGGGAAGATGGAGGCTGCTGGTTGTGGTTCGGGGGCACTGTTTTTGGACGTCCGACTGAGGAGGCAATTGAACCACTATTCGGTTTCCAGTCTGTGCTTTGGATGACCTACAAGCTAGATGACGACGGCGGGTATGTGTTTCGGCAAAGAGAGTCATGCCACTTTACCGACCTAAAAAGTGGCGATGTCGGAATGCGATTCAAAAACCCCTATACAGCAATTGATAATCCGATGATTGGGTATGTCTCACCCGTGTTTGCGTTCCGCTTCTACCAAGACGGCACCGCGCCCTTTGGCGCCGGCAAAACTCCGCTAAGGGAAAGTCGTCTTTGCCCATCCCTTGAACAGGGAGGGGATGACTTCTGGACAACAGAATGGCGACGAAACGAATTCATGACTGCGGCGCGCAATACAGAGTTCCCAGATGCCTCATCGGGTGGGAGGAGCCGAAAGTCAGTTGACCTTGCAACTTACCGGTCCAGAGCTAAAGACATCCTGGACTTGTCAAATCATTTTGTTCCGGCGCAATTGACGTTTGTCGCCGACGTGCCTTGGAT